>NZ_JBSFLB010000005.1:0-336012 GCF_053598835.1 Streptomyces sp. NPDC001070 | reverse complement strand
TCGTCACGCGGGGTGGCCATGTCGTAGGCGAAGCTCATGCCCATGGCGCCCAGGCCGATGACGCCGACCTCAGGTCCGTGCGTGCCCAGGGTGGTAGTACGCATGTCGGTGTTCTGCCTTCGTGTCGGATCGGAGCGATGCTACGACCGGTGCTAACTCGGCGACCGGTCGACTACTTCGAACGTAGGGGGCTGGGCTGGGGGAATCCAAGGCCAACAGGCCTTGGATCGGAACCTGCTTCCTCTCAACAGATAGGCCTGGACTCCCAGTGCACGTCGGCGCTGAACTCGGCAGCGATCGGTTCGTCCCAGACCGCAGTGGGGAACGGCCTTTCTTGGATCCGGCCAGGCGAGTGGTACAGGGGCGGTGCCATCGTCGGGCAGCCAGGACGGCGTGACACACGAGCAACAAGGTCGGTGGAACGACTTTGGCCGGGAGCTGCTTTGGCGCGAGTGATCACGGCCCCGTAAGCTTCCGGCGCGTCGGGCAGTCTGTGGACCTGCCCGGCAAAGCACGACGTTGGGGCCGTGATCTTCGAGGCTCGCGCCAAAGCGGCTGGCTGAAGTCGTGGAGCCGACCGCCCCAGCCACAACGGGTTTCCCTCCTCGCCCGCATGCGCCCGGCGCGCCGCCGGGCGCGGCCAGCCGGGCGGAGACAGGAGGCAGGCCGCGCCGCAGAGGCGGCGCGCTCCCGCGCCGGGTCACCGGCGACATCTCTGGCCCGCACCGGCGGGTGGTCGGCGGGATCGGCCTGGCGCTGCTGGTCCTCGCTCTTGCGCCCTTCGCCTTCATGGGCGGGAGGGACTCCGTGGAAGGCTGGTCCGCAATCTTCGCCCTGCTGTCGGGTGTCGTGATCGGCAACCTGTGGGCGTTCCTCCGGGTCCGCCGGTCACTGCGGGCGACAGAAGGCGTCGACATCCTCACCGGGATCGACACCGGCGGCTTCGCAGGGAAGCAGTAACCGACCGAGGCCCTGTGGTGGGTCTCGGGATGCCGCTACTCGTCGACCTGATGGAGGAGCCTGGTGCGGATCTTCCCAGCCTCAGCGGCGGTGTCGGCCTGCTCGGTGAGGCGGATGTCCTTCTTCGTGAGCCGGTCACGCCCGGCGTGGACGCGTACCCGGAAGCCGTCCCCGTGAGGCCGGATGCCGCCGCGGTGACTTCGCTCGGTTGTCGAGTTCGCCATGACAACGGAACCTATTCGTGGCCTCGGCAGGATTCGAACCTGCGACACCCGCTTTAGGAGTTCCTGAGGGGTGCTCAGCGAACGGTCCGTAGTCGCCTCTCGTCCGGACGGGGTGTCTCTGGTCGGGTTTCTGAGTACTGCAGCGTGCATACCCGTTGCCGTCAACCGTTGCCGTCAGGCGGTGCTGCATGTGCTGGAGTGCGGGGTGACCAGTTCCAACCGCCGGACTCGTACGGCAGGTCCTTCTGCATGGACCAGATACAGGTGGTGCTCATCGGCTCCGTAGCAGCCGGCATGGTCGCCCTCGGCTATGTCTGTATCAGGATTATCGGCGGCCGGCGTCAGACCGCAGGCCAAGCCGACGTTGCGCATGGCCAACCGGTCCTCTCCATCGCCAGGACCGTGTACTCCGGGGAGGTCGTGGTCAGCAGGGCCTGCCTCGGACTGCACCGATGAGTTCTTGTGGGCTGTGGGGTCAGTACGGGCATGACTGCTGTGAACAAACCGCCGGTCGCCTCCCGCCGGGAGTGGCTGGCCGCCGTCGACACCCTGCGCGCCCGGGAGAAGGCGCACACCCGGGAGGGCGATGCGATCGCCGCCGCGCGGCGACGGTTGCCCATGACCGAGGTGGACCCATCAACTCCGATCGTCGGAGGCAACGGAGAGGTCCCCCTGATCGACGTCTTCGACGGCCGCACCCAACTGTTCGTCTCGTATCACATGTGGCACGACGGCCGCCCCGCAGCCGACCAGTGTGAGGGCTGCACCTTCTTCACCGGGCAGGTCCGCGAACTGTCCTATCTGCACCAGCGTGACGTCACCTTCGCCGTCTTCTGCCAGGGCCCGTTCGACGAGTCCGACCGCTACCGCCGTTTCATGGGCTGGGACATGCCCTGGTACTCCGTACCCGCCGAGTCACGCGAACCGCTCCTCGCCGGTCGTCACTTCGGAATGAAAGCGAGCTACCTTCGCGACGGAGACCGCGTCTACGAGACGTACTGGACCACCGGCCGCGGCGTCGAACCCATGGCGCCCTCCTACGGCATCCTCGACATGACCGTCCACGGACGGCAGGAGAAATGGGAGGACTCCCCTGCAGGCTGGCCGCAGCCGTACGAAACCCTCGGCCAGCAGTTCCGCAAGGATGGACGGCCGACCGCGCAATGGGCACGGATCACCGCAGGCCACGACGACCTCCACAGCGGACAGCCCAGCACGAGCGGCTCAGGCTGCTGCGCCTGAACTTGAACCCGACGGCGGTCCCGGCTGCACGGTCGAGGCCCCGTATTCCTGCGGACCGCCCACACCCGGTTACCGTGAGCGTGCTTCAACGGGCCACATCCCAGCAAGCGCGAAGAGGCCCCGTCTGGGCCAAAAGCGCTGGGGGCCAGCCCTTTTACGTGACGCACTGTCGGTTTCCGGGCTTGAGAGGTTGTCGCATTTGGTGAAGCGGAGACCCTGCGGCGACTGGAGAAAGAACCAGCGGGGCCCTCCCGGTCCTGGCAACACCACAACCGCGGAGAGGAGGATGACCGCCGCGGGTAGTGAAGTCCCAGCTCAAGGCATTTCCAACTCCGTACACAGCTGACGTTCTGGAGAGGATGCGGCGCATGAACTGCACGAGTGAGTACGCAGGTGAGGGTGGCATCACCGCGCTCGCTGCCGCCATCGAGTGCCTGGCAGCAATCAAGCAGTGTGGCATCCGGGAAGTGGCGAAGTGACCGTGGTGGTGGACGCTGAGATCACGGCGTTGCTGCGTGTCTTGCAGGTGCAGCGAGACCACGTGTTGGGGACCGTGGAAGGGCTCAGTGAGGAGGCGTTGCGGCGACCGGTGCTGCCCTCTGGGTGGAGTTGCCTGGGGATGGTGCAGCACCTCACGCTGTCGGTGGAGCGGCTTTGGGCTGGAGCTGCTTTGGCGCGAGTGATCACGGCCCCGTACCGTTCGGTTCCTCCATGTCCTGGCGGGCGACGAGCGCCGAGACAACAACGCCTTGCCCGGTGAGGACGTCATCGATGTGCTCGCAGAGGTCCACGCGCTCGACGGTGTAGTACCCCCCATCGTCCTCGCACCGTCGAGCGCGGTGCAGCACCTCAAGGCCGTTTCGACTCCGAGTACGCGTTCGTGATCAACGCCATCAAGATCGGCCTCCTTGCCGGAGTCCGGGGCGATCTTGGGAGGCGACCTGGCTCGGGCGAAGTGCGCGGGTCCGGGCGAGGAGCAGGGTGACGTCGTCGGATGCCGCGGTCGGCATCGCGTTGACGATTGCTGCGCAGAGGTCATCCAATGGACGGCCTGGTTGCGCAAGTGCGGCGCTCAGGCGGTCCATGCCGGCGCCAATGTCGTGGTCGCGGTCCTCGATCAGGCCGTCGGTGTAGAGGGCGAGCACGCTTCCCTCGGGCAGTTCCAGCGTCACGGACTCGAAGGGGATCAGTCCAACGCCGAGCGGCGCTCCGGAGGGCAGGTCGGGGAAGGTGACGCCGCCGTGCGGGTCGATGATCGCGGGCGGGGGGTGGCCGGCCCGGGCCATCGTGCAGCTTTGGGTGACGGGGTCGTACACGGCGTAGAGACATGTGGCGGCCATCGTCACGGCGCCCGGGTCCCGGGGGTCGGCGTCTTCCGCCGCGAGGCGGAGGCCGACCTCGTCCAGGTGGGTCAGCAGTTCGTCGGGGGGCAGGTTCAGGTGCGCGAGCGTGCGGACGGTTGCGCGGATTTGGCCCATGGTGGCCGCGGCGGTGATGCCGTGCCCGACCACGTCGCCGATGACCAGGGCCACCCGGGCGCCGGACAGCGGGATCACATCGAACCAGTCGCCCCCGACGCCGTGGTGGCTGTCGGCCGGCAGGTAGCGCCAGGCCACGTCGGCGGCGGACCCGCCCGTTGCACGGTGAGGCAGCAAGTGGCGCTGCAGAGCGAGGGCCGCGGAGCGTTCGCGCGCGTATCGGCGGGCGTTGTCCAAGGACAGCGCGGCCATGCTGACGAGTTCCTCGGCCAGGAGCAGGTCGTCCTCCTCGAACGGCATGGAATCCCCCATCCGCATGAACTTCGCCACGCCCAGCACGTCGCCCCGCGCGTGGATCGGGACGACTATCAGAGAGTGCATCTTGTGTTCGCGGACCTTCTGCACCCATGCGCGGTTTTGCAGGGTAGGCCAGACGCCGCAGGAGGTATCCAGAATCGGCTCGAAGTGGGACTTTCTGGAGCGCAGGACGTCGGTGATGGGGAGCGACGTCGGTGCGACGAAGACCGGCTCTCCCTGGAGAAACAGGGACTCCGGGGCCCCCTGGTTGATCGAGGCCACGCCCGCGCGCCAGAAAGTGGGGATTTCTCCGCCCTGCGAGCCGAGGCGGGCCAGGGGCTCCCCACCGAGCGGGACCGAATCCGCCAGATTGACGGTGACGAAGTCCGCAAGACCCGGCACCGCGAGGTCGGCCAGTTCCTGCGCGGTCCGCATGACATCCAAGGTGGTTCCGATCCGCGTACTGGCCTCGCCCAGGACCGTGAGACGCTCTCGCGCCTGCTGATAAGAGGCGACATCCACGCCGATAGCGCACACGCCCAGCGCACGGTCATCCGCATCCTCAAGGCGGAAGAAGGAGCCCACCAGCGTACGGTCCCCGCGCCCATGCGCCGGCAGGAAGGCCCGGTACTCCACGTTGATCGCCGGGATGCCGCTCTCCAGCACCTGGCGCATCACCGCCTCGAGTGCTTCGGCCTCCGGGCCGGGCGCCGTCTCCGTCAGCGTATGCCCCAGCTGCTGCGAGACAGGGATGGCGTCTTTGAAGCCCTCGTTTGCCAAGATGCAGCGCAGCTCGGTGTCGCGTATCGAGACCCCGATCGGTAGGCGGCTCGGGAAGCGTCGCGCAGCCGGGAGCGACTCCACCGCTGATCCATCGGCCGCGTACGAGGGAAACGTCGCGCTGTCATCGGTCGCCGAGACGAGCCACCGGGCCCGGCCGTCCTGTCCGGACAGCCAATGCACGGACAGGCGCACGTCGATCCCGCGGCCGTCGCGGTGACGAACCTTGGTGAAGCGGGACCAGGGAGCCGAGGCACGGCCGTGCACCGAAAGCGCCGATGCGATCGCCCGGACGTCGGCGGCCGCAAGCAGGACGGCAGCGGACCGGCCCACCACTTCAGCGGCCGAGTAGCCGACCAGCTGCTGGGCGGCCCGCGTCCACCCGACCACCGTCCCCTCCGCGTCGAGCACGGCAATCGCCGAGTCGATCGCCTGAAGGGCCGTCTGAGCTGCGATGATTTCCGTTTCCGTAGGACTGTCCATCGATCATCCCTTCTGCGTCCCCCCGCGATGAGGTTCTCCGTGTGCTCGGCCGGTCGCGTGCGCGCCGCTCACCGGCCGTCGTGGTCCTGTCGCTCTCCCCGAGGGCACTCCTTCCGTGCGCTGCCCCGGCGGGCGGCGAAGGACATAAAAGTATATAGTAGACCAGTCGTCTAGACGTGGGGATTCCCATCCAAAATGCCACCCAACCCCGCGAACACGGGGTGCACGCGCTGCGGCACTTCTACGCCTCCGTGCTCCTGGACGCAGGCGAGAACGTCTGAGACCTGAGCAGTTACCCGGGTCACACGGACGCGGGGTTCACGCTTCGCGTCTATACGCACCTCATGCCGAGCAGCGAGGGACCGTCCTGATGACTCCCGGAGCGACCGCGTAGACCCTGATCCTCTGCGGCCCGAGCTCCTGGACGAGCGGACGCCTCCCGCCTCGGCAACCTGGCGTCACCTCGCGCACACAACCATCCGAAAGCCCAGGCCACGTGCCCAGCGCGGGCAGATTGCGCCGATCGGCCGTATGCCGCCCTGACCCCGACCGCGGGTGGCTCCGGCACCAGCCGGCAGGCCCCCTTCCCGGAGTGCGGGTGATGCGCGTGCGAGCTAGGTTTTACGGTATAATATGAATTTTTCTGGGATTTTCAGGTGCCGATCGCCTTAGCCGCGATGATCAATTCTTTCCATGGAGACCCGACGAGCGCGTCCCCCCCCCGCATTTCGCAGGAGTGGGCGGCGGCCGAATCCCGCTCGATGCACGCCGGAGTACGCCGGCGTGAGGGTCTGCGGCTCCCACTCCCTGTGGAGGTCGGGGTGAAAGTTGTCGTTGATCTTTCCCGATGTGAAGGGTATGCGCAGTGCGCGTTCCTGGCTCCGGAGGCGTTCCGGATGCGCGGTGAGGAAGCGCTCATGTACGACCCGAACCCCGATGACGCCTGGCGCGACCAGGTGCTACGCGCCGCGGCGGCCTGCCCGGTCCAGGCGATCCTGGTCGACCAGCTGGCGGCGCGGCACGCACCGGCGGAGGCGTCGCCGTCATGACCAGTGCCGACAATCTGCAGGCGTTCAAGCGCGATGGCCGCATCGTGGTCGTCGGGGCGTCACTGGCGGGACTGCGGGCCGCGGAGGCGCTGCGCGACGAGGGCTTCACCGGATCGCTGACCATGATCGGCGACGAGTTGGGCGAGCCCTACGACCGGCCTCCCCTGTCCAAGCAAGTACTCACCGGGTGGGTGCCGGCCGGGGGCACCGCTTTGCCCCGCCGTCGTGGCATCGATGCGGAGTGGCTGCTGGGCGTGCCCGCCAGCGGGCTGGACCTCGCGACGAACCACGTGCGACTCGCCGACGGACGCGAGGTTCCCTTCGACCGTGTGCTGATCTCCACCGGGGTACGGGCCCGGCCATGGCTCGTCGAGTCCGAGGGGGCCCTGGACGGGGTGTTCGTCGTACGTACACGCGAGCATGCCGAGAGCCTGCAGCGAGCCCTCGCTGCCGGGCCTTCCCGCGTTCTGGTCATCGGTGCGGGATTCACCGGCTCCGAGATCGCCTCCATCTGCCGAGAGCGGGACATCCCGGTGACCGTCGCCGAACTCGGGCCGGCCCCGCTGGTCGGGGCGCTCGGCACCATGATCGGCGAGGTTGCGGCCGACATGCAGCGCGCTCATGGTGTCGACCTGCGGTGCGGTGTCAAGGTCGCCCGGCTGGAGGGCGACGCGCAGGGACGGTTTCGCCGCGCTCACTTCGACGACGGCAGTACGGTCGACGCCGATGTGGCGGTGGTGGCACTCGGGAGCATCCGCAACACCGAGTGGCTGCGGGAGTCGGGACTGGCGGCGGGCGTGTGGGGAATCACCTGTGACACGGGTTGCCGCGCCCTCGACATCAATGGCCGCGTCACCGACGACGTCTTCGCCGCGGGAGACGTGGCACGTTGTCCGAACCCCGTCTACGAATACCGGCTCGTCTCACTGGAGCACTGGGCCAACGCCGTGGAGCAGGCAGAGGTCGCGGCACACAACATGGTCAGCGCCCAGGCGGACCGCCGGCCCCACCTGTCCATCCCGCTGTTCTGGTCGATCCAGTTCGACGTCAACATCAAGTCCGTCGGCGTGCCGACCTTCGCCGACGAGGTGGTCGTCACCCAGGGATCGCTGGACGACCACCGTTTCGTCACCGCATACGGCTATCGGGGCCGTGTCACGGCTGCCGTGAGCTTCAACAACGGCAAGTGGCTGCACCACTACCGACGGTTGATCGAGACGGCCGCATCTTTCCCGCCCCCCTGCCCCACACCGGACCGGCCGGCCGACATGAAACCGGCGCGCGTCGACTTCCCCGGCCCCGCCCTGCTCGCGCAGGGCGCCACGGTGGTCGTCACAGGCCATGACCCGGGTGAGCGCCGCGTCACGGCCGTGCGCCGGCATCGGCAGGAGGAAAGCCGGACGACCACTACCGGGACGCCCGGCACGCTGCGACGGATCTTCGACTACTCCGCCCGGGCCGACCCCTACCCGCTGTATGCCGAGTTGCGCAGGACGCCGGTGGCTCGGCAGGAGGACGGCAGCTACGTCATCAGCACCTATGGCGAGATCACGGACATACTGAATGACCCGCATCTGAGTTCCGACTTGCGCAATCTGTCGCGTCCTCCGATGCCCTCAGTCGAGGGGGAGGCCACGTCGTCGTTCATCCACATGGACGCGCCCGAGCACGATCGCCTGCGGCGTATGGCGACGCGTCACTTCGGCCCCCCGCACACCCCTGGACTGGTGACCGGACTTGAAGGCTTCCTGACCGCCACCGTCGGCAGCCTGATCGACGATTTGGCGGGCAAGGAGCGGATCGACGTCGTCGACGACTTCGCCTTCCCGTTCCCCGTAACCGTGATCTGTCACTTGCTCGGCGTGCCACGCGAGGACGAGCCGAGGTTCCACCTCTGGGTGAACGACATCATGAACTCGATCGACTACGACCCCGAGACCGACCCGAAGGAGAAACTGGACAAGGGCGTACAGGCCCGCAAGGACCTGCGCCAGTGCCTCGGCGAGCTGGTGGAACAGCGCCACGGCCGGCCGGGAGACGACCTGCTGTCACGGCTGGCCAACGACGACGGGCCCGACGGTCGGATGGCCGACGCCGAAATCGTCGCCACCGCCAAACTGCTCCTCATCGCCGGCCATGAGACCATCGTCAACCTCATCACCAACGGCATGCTGACGCTGCTGCGCCACCCGCAGGTGCTGCAGCGACTGCGCGACGAACCGGACCTCGTCGTGCCGCTGGTCGAGGAATTGCTGCGCTACGAGCCCCCCGTGCAGATCATTCCCTGGCGGACGGCGTACAGCGACATCACCGTCGCCGACACCGTCATCCCCAAGGGTTCGCAGATCATGCTCATGTTGGCCTCAGGCAGCCGCGATCCGAAGCGCTTCCACGATCCCGACCGCTTCGACCCGGATCGACGAGACAATCAGCACCTAGGGTTCGGCAGCGGCATCCACCTGTGCTTCGGCGGCCCGCTGGCCCGGCGGGAAACCCAGATCGCGCTGACCGAGCTGGTACGCCGGCTCGACCGCCCCAGGCTGGTCGCCGACCCGCCGCCGTACCGGCCCAGCCCTGTCCTTCGGGGTCCGATCCATCTGGACATCGACCAGGGTGACGGTTGACGCTTGACGCGGCAGCCGAGGGCGGCCCGCTCGAATGAGCGAGGTCGACGCATCCTGCGTGGCGTGCACCCCGCCAACAGAGTGACCCGCAGCATTCCGGATGCTGGCTAGAAATGTAGAGCACTGGATTACAGCGTTACTGCTGGGTCCTGCACTAATATCCAGCCAAACGTGGGATAGTTGGCCAGGTGGAGTATCCGCTCTGGCCGGTCCTGCCGTAAAGGTCAAAGCTGCTGCGGCCATAAAGAGAGCCGCAATTGGAGCGAACAATCTGTTGATTTTGCCGCGACCCAGCGCCGGGAATGGCGATTGGGTTAGCATGTTATTCCCTGTCGTCAGATGCAAGCAGGCTGGGCTGGGCAGGGGAGGCGCGTTGATTCAGGTCATTCGGAATCGGCAGGCTTCAGCCGCAGAGCGAGGCTGTTGATGCAGAAGCGCTTGTCTGTGGGCGTGGCGAATCCCTCACCCTCGAACAATTCTCCAAGATATGATCCGCAACGAGCGCACCGAACCACGGGGGGGTTCAGGCCGAACAGTGACCGGTGCCGCTGTATCTCGACGGAGTCGAGGTCCTTGGGGTCGTAGAACGAAGGCCAGCCGCAGCGAGAGTCGAATTTCTCCTCAGAAGTGAAAAGCTCGGCACCGCAGGCCCGGCAAGAGTAGACGCCCTTTTCCTTCGTGTCGGTGTACTCACCCGTGAACGGCGCTTCGTCCGAAGCGCCACGCAGCACCCTGTACTCGGCTGGAGTGAGCTCTGCGCGCCACTCGGCTTTTGACTTTTCGACATCGTACGCCATAACGTCATCCTTTAAAGGTGAAATGCCATTTCGGGCCGTTGAACCCTTGTCGCCGTCGACGAGTCCAAAATCAGGCAGAACATGCCAGATCGCAGGACTTCAAGGTGCGAAACTCCGCGTGCCCGACCGGGTGCTTCCTGTCGGGGGGACATGGCCAGATCCCACGGACATCCACTCCATGTGCGTACGGAAACTGCGCCCTCACCAGGTGCGTGATCAGTGACTGCAGATCATCGCAGGTCGGGGCACCGTCTCTGTTTCCGGGGGCGCTCAGCCATCAAGGCTCGGGCCGCCGTGAAAGACCGAAGCCTGGCCGGGACGGACCCGGCCTGCGCCTGGGATCGTTTCTTCAGGACTCGTCGGAGAGGAAGTGCTCGGCGAGGGGGGTGCCGGCGAACTTCTCGTGCATCATGCGGGAGAAGAGCAGTAGCGAGTTGCGCGGCCGGTGGAGCACCGCGAGGTTCTGGGCCTGTCCCGCGGCGTTGCGGGTGACCGTGACGACAACCTTCAGGGGCTGGCCCTGGATCGAAGACTCGTAGATCTCCAGGAAGCCGTCGTCGCCGAAGTCGTCGGCGTAGCTGAAGTCCTGGAACTCGTACAACTCGCGAGCCTTGACCACGATGGTGCGCACCGCTTCCGGCCCATGCGCCGTGCCGTTCATCGCCCCACCTTCGAGGGTGACGTCGTCGGCCAGGTTGTCCAGCCACCACGGGTAGTAGGTCAGGCCCTGCTTGTCGGCGTCGTCGCGCCCCTGGTTCGCCATGTCATGTCTCCTTCGATGGTCCGGCCGCGGGCGGCCGGATCGCGGGTGGGTCTGATCGGCCGCGAACGCTGCCTGCCCATAGATAAGAGCATATGCTCCTATTTTGAAGGGGGCAAGTGAACGTTCGACGGGCGTCGACGACGGGATGGACCTGTGCTGGGCTCGGCCCTTGTCGAGGGATGCCGCCAGGCAGCATGGGCGATGGATGCGGATCGGACGCCGCCTCGTGAAGTGAAGGTCACCGCCTTGACTGAACTTGCCGCCGACGCTCAACTGGACGGCGTGACCCGGGGGCCACACGCTCCGAACCACTGCTCGGCGCCCCGCTCCTCGGACCGTTGCACCTCGGTGAACCCCAGCTTCGCGGCGAGGCGCATCGAACGGTCGTTGGCAGTCTGGGTGCAGAGCACCACCGGCCCGCCGGGAAGCGTGTCGGCGAACCAGCCGAGCGCCGCCGCGCACGCCTCGGTGGCATACCCGCATCCCCACGCTTACGGCAGGCCGTTGACCTGCAGGCGGATGCGGGGCCGGTTGCGCTCCGGGTAGGCCTCGGTGACGGCGACCGGCTCGGCGCCGGCCCCGGGGCGTCGGGGCGGCACCTCCTCAGCACCACGTCAATCGCTCACGTGTTCGACTGTAGCTGTGGGGCCGCCCACCCGAAGAGCGGAGGCGTGCCGATCACCCGAACGAGGCCTGCCCGAAGGTCTCCGGCATGGCTGCTCCTCCCGACACGCGGAGCATGGCATGCCCTCCTCCGTGTTGGCGCTGGTCACAGCCTTGCAGGCATGCGCGGCTCTCTAATGGAAGGGCTCATGCGGCCCGTCATCCGATCAGCCGTTCGCGATCCCGGCGACCCGCAGGGCCCTCGGTCTGCGGGGGAACTCTGTGGTTCCCGAAGCGGTGAGAGGTGATCCCTGCGGGCGGCCTGGTCCACGATGCTAACGACTCCGATGCCCCGTCCCCGGCGGATGCCGGGGACGACCACCACACAGGGCCGGCTCTGTCTTCAGAGGTCAGTGCCTCAGGAGCGAATACGGCTCACCACGTGCCGGTCATCCCCAACATCTTACGTCCCCATTAGGAGCGGCGGTCCGAGGCGCCGGGCCGCGCGCCGCCGCGCTCTGCGCGGCGGGAGCGTCTTGATGAAGTAGAGAAAGTCTTACCGCGCAGCGATCGCTTCATGATCGTCTGAGGCCTGTCCCGTAAGTCGCGACCCGGGGATGCTGGCTTGTCGGTGCTCGGACCTAGTATGCGGAGCATGACGCGGTATGTTGACGAGGATCTGCACGGTGCGGAGTTCCGCGAGTGCGATCTGACCGGGGCACGCCTGATCGGCGTCGTCATGCAGGATGCCGTGATAGACGGGCTCATCACCAACCTCGTGGTGAATGGTGTCGAGGTCACCGAGTACGTCGAGGCAGAGCTCGACCGGCGTCATCCGGTGCGGGTGCTGATCCGATCCGAGGACCCTGCCGATCTGCGCGAGGCATCGCGTCAGCTCCATGCCGGCTGGGCCGCCACGATCGAGCGAATCCGCCGTACGCCCGGCATCGAGCGCCGCAGCGTGAACGACGAGTGGTCGGCGGTGCAGACGATGCGCCACCTGGTCTTCGTCCACGACTCGTGGTTCCGCCGCTGCTGCCTGGGCTCGACGGAGCTGTTCACGCCGATGGGCATCGGGACGACCGTCGAGCCCTACTGTGGAGCGCACGGGCTTGACCTCTCGCTCGATCCGGTCCTCGACGAGATCGTGAGCGTGCGTGACGCACAGGCCGCCGAGCTCGAGGCCTGGCTCGACGAGGTCACCGCTGTGCAGCTCGCAGCGCGAGCGCCGGTGCCCGACGACGATGTCTGGCCGCCGTACGCCCGGGGCCGCTTGGTGCGGCAGTGCCTCGGCGCGGTGCTCAACGAGACCTTCGAGCACCACGGCTTCTGCGTCCGCGACCTCGACCTGATCGAGGCACAGGACGCTGAGTAGGGCCGGCTACGGACTCGAGCCAGCCGTGGGGTCTGCCATGGTCGGCGGTCGTCAAGCATTACCCGGCGCAAGCCTCAACCGGAGCTCCGACAGGCCTCAGAGAGCGAGGGGCCTGTACGCCATGGCTCGGTAGACGACCTGCTCCGTGGTCAGCGCAGGGTCGAAGTCCCAGAAGATGTAGTCCGAGATGTGCGGGCACCGCAGTCCACGCTCCAAGGCGGCCAGGAGCTCAGAGGCTTGCGCCTCATCGGCTGTGTCGCCGGTCAGGAGGCGTTGGACGAGGGGTATTGCCTCGTCGCGGCTCATCCTCTGGCTGCGTTCGGTGTTCATTGGACGGTGGTGAGGCGCTTGCCGTCGTGGCTGCGGACGTGCGGGCCGGCACTGTCCAGGGCGTCCAGGAGACGGATCGCGTAGACCTCGGAGATGCGTTCTGCGATCTCTTCGGGTGTGAGCCAGTCGACGGCTGTGGACTCGTCGGAGGTGCGTTCGGTGCCGCCGGAGGGTTTGCATCGGAAGATCAGGGCGACGATGCCGCGGGTGGTGTTCTTGTAAACCCCGGTGAGCTGGTCCACTTCAACGTGGATGCCGGTTTCTTCCCAGACTTCGCGCTTGATGCCGTCCTCGGGTGCCTCGTTCAGTTCCAGGACGCCGCCGGGGAGTTCCCAAGTGCCGTTGTCGGCGCGGCGGATCGCCAGGAGTCCGCCGTCCTCGCGCACTACGGCTCCAGCCACAGATACCGAGTGCAGTGGTGCAGTTGACGTCGATGGCTGCGAGTTGGGCCACCACAAGGGCCAAGCCGTGGCATGGAGCAACCTCGGCAACACCCTCCGAGAGAGAGCTGCGCCGTTACGACGAGTCCCTCGACGCCCATCAGCGCGCCGTCGACGTCTTCGGCGGTCTCGGCGACATCCACGGCCAAGCCACGGCGTGGAACAACCTCGGTATGGCGCTGCGGGGCCATGGCGAGCTCGGCTCGGCGGAAGAGGCAGGGAAACGGTCGGTAGTGCTGTTTCGAGCAGATAGGGGACGGCTTCCAGCGAGGTAAGGCACTCATCGAGTTGGCGCGGACGTAGTGGCAGGCGGAGCGCGCGGATGGTGAGGTCCAGGCAGTGCGGCAGGCAGCCGCGGAGTCGCTGCGCGCGGTCGGTGCCGACGAATAAGCGCAGCGCGCGCTAAGAGGGATCGAGGATTAGCACTCCAGCCGCCATCTGGCGAACCAGAAATACTCCCTATGGACAAAGACCAGGACAATGACGTCTGAGGACCATGCGCGTCCACGTCTTCCTCCCGCGTGAGCATCCGGGCCCCCGAACAGGCCGAACCTTGAGCACACGCAGGCTGTCCACCACGGGATGGCTCCAGCCCGACACACCGAACAAGATCGCCCGAAAGGTGGGGAAGCAACCCGAGCAGGTTTGCCCCACAAGCAGATCACGCCCGGGGAGATTCAAATATCCCCATCAACGCCCGGGATGCCAAGTCGGCTCCCTAGAGCAGAACATGACGCGAGCTTGGAGCCTTCCGACCGACCCGGTCCTGCCCGGGGAGACCGTCGTCGACGGCCTGCACCGCATCCTCGCGAGGGGCTTTGGCTACTTGGACGCCGAGATCACCGGCTTCCTCGGCACCATCGACACCGACGACTCGGCCACCCGCACCTTCGTCTTCGCGATCAGCACCGGCCAACCCGACGGCATCTGCCGCGACGGCCAGATCCCGCACCGCTGGATCGACAACGTCACCATCAGCGACCTCGTCCCCGGGATCAACCCGGTCCTCCGCACCTACTACGCGACCGACCACGACTGACCCTCACCGATCGCCAGGGCCCGACGACCTTCGGTCGCCGGGCCCTCAACATCGCGCCGAAAGTCGCGTCGGTCTGGCCACTTCAAAGGAGTTGGAGCACATCGGCCAGTGCGCCGGGACGCCGGTCCACGGGCAAGGGATCGACCAGGTGGACCTGGCACCCCAGCTCGGCAGCGCCGACGTCCGCAACTGGCTCGTCTCCCACCATGAGTGCTTCGCCGGGCGCCACTCCGAGCTTGTCGCACGCCATCTGGAAGATCCGGGGATCGGGCTTCTTCACCCCGCACTCGAAGGAGAGGAAGTAGGCGTCTACGAGGTCAGCGACACCGTGGTCGCGGAAGACGGGGCGCATGTCCCAGCCGATGTTGCTGACGACAGCGACCGGGATGCCTCGCCCGCGCAGGGCGCGGAGGGTTTCCTCGGTGTCGGGATACGGCTGCCATGCCCCGGGCACTTGGGAACGTTCATACAGGGCCTCGGCCAGGTCAGCCGCAGGCAGCTTCGCTTCCCGGGTGAGGGCTGTGAAGGCAGCCCGGTGTCGTTCCGCGGTCAGATCGCGCTCCCGCCACAGTGCCTCCAGATGGGGCGGCACTGTGCGCGGAGGAACCCCACCGGGCTGAGCCCCGAACTCTTCCAGCCGGCTGACGCACGCGTCGAGTTCACCCTTGGGCACGTCCAGACCGGCCTTCGTTGCCACCGCGCGCAGCCACTGCGCGGCCGATTCAATCCGGAAGAGGGTCCCGGAGAAGTCGAACATCACACCCTTGATCATGCAGCCGATGCTGGCGGCGCCGACGAGCCGGCCGCAAGACCAAGACGATCAGGATCTGCAACCCGAGCGATCCGCCACGTCCTCAGATCCTTGATGTCCGAATCAGCTGAGGAAAAAGATCTACGCTGGTCGATTTCAAGAATCGCCATCAGCGTGGCCTTTGGAGTCCGCTGGTGGAGGGGCGCCGGAGGCGTGCATGTCCGCTCTGGCTCCGGCCCCTGGCAGGATGGCGACATGGAGATCGTCCCCGGACGCGGTGTCGACCTCGTCAAGATCGGCGACCACCGCTCGCTAGTCGAGGAGCACATCGGGCTGCCCCATCACGGCCCTGGCGGCGAGCGCGCGGTCTACAACACCTCGCCGATGTTGGTGATCAACTATGCGGCGGACGACACAGTCGAACTCGTTGAGATCAGTTACAGCGGCGCGGGAGGGGATGCCGAAGCCGAGTTTGACGGAATCCAGCTGACCTACCGATTTCTCGATGATGTCGTCTCCGAACTCCATGCCCGGGGGTACACCAGCACCCCCTCCGACATCGGTCACGATTTCCATGCTGGCTTCGCAGTGTGGTCCATGCATTCGCTGTGGGCAGGCGACCTCGATCCAGCAGCCAGCGAGGACGATGAACGCGCCGTTGCGGAGGGCGTGTCTGTGGCGCCGCACGCCTACTTCTGCGGGGGATGAGACGTAGACCTGAGAGATGCGAATGCCGCTGAGGCCGGCGGAAGCACAACCGTGCAGCGCTGCGTAGTCCGGTCGCAGCACCAGTTTGGAAGACGCCGTATGCGGGTGACTGCTGACCTGGCGACTCCCTGACCTGGTTCGGAGCGAGGTTGGCGCCGCCGTTCCCCGCGAGTCACCGCTGCGTCCCCTCCGAACGGGCACGCAGCGGGCACGATGAACCCCTCGATGCGAACTATGGGCACGACGGTCGCTGAGGCCTGCTGGGCACGCCGGCCGGTTGCCGGGGGTCGGTGGCGGTCATTCGTAGACGCGGAGGTTGCTGTACTCCGCTGCTGTACGGCCCGTCGCGCCACCGCTTTAGGAGCGAGGTGGGGGCGATCTCGGGCGTGACCTGTGGGTTTCCTGCCTTGGGCGGAGTCCGGCGGGACGTACTCCTGTGCACCCCGATTCCCCGTGAGTCCCCCTCCGTTCTGGCACGGATGTGGCACGACCGCTCTCAGCTCACTCGTAGACCGTGGCAGCAATCAGCGCCCGCGCCAAGAAGGTCCAGTCACCTTGGGCTGGCAGCTCTTGGCGGAAGTTGCGGTACCAACCGGGAGACCCCTCGACCCACGCCGCCAGTGCCTCTAGTACTCCAGCCGTAGATCGTGATCTTGCTGGTCGGGGCCGGTGCGGAGACGGCTGCGGCCACCGTTGATCATCGTGAGTTGTGTCGACAAACGAAGATCAGGCGGTGGCCGCAGATCACAGCTGTAGTTCCTGCCCGGTGGCGGTCGATGTTCGACCAGCTGACGGGCCGTATCGCGGGCCGGTTCACGCGCGTTGAACGACGCCGCCGCGCAACGGCGCTGGTCCTTGGCCTGCTGTCCGACCTGCCGAAGAAGAACTGCTGGACCTTGGCCGAGCACGCGGGCGATGCCACCCCGGACGGCATGCAGCACCTGCTGCATCGGGCGAAGTGGGATGCGGACGCGGTTCGCGACGACGTGCGCGCCTACGTGGTCGAGCACTTGGCCGACGACGAGGCCGTGCTGGTGGTCGACGAGACCGGCGACCTGAAGAAGGGCGCCGCCACGGTCGGCGTCCAGCGTCAGTACACCGGTACTGCCGGGCGGATCGAGAACTCTCAGGTCGCCGTCTACCTCGTCTACTCTGCCGCCGGCGGGCACGCCGCGATCGACCGCGCCCTGTACGTGCCGCGCTCGTGGACCGACGACCCCGGCCGCTGCCGGGCCGCCGGCATCCCCGACAGCCTCGCCTTCGCAACCAAGCCGGTCCTGGCGGCCCGGATGATCGGCCGGGCGCTGGACGCGGGAACGCCCGCCCGCTGGGTCGCGGGCGACGAGGTCTACGGCGACAACCCGCACCTGCGGGCCGCACTCGAACACCGCCGGATGGGCTACGTCCTGGCAGTCTCCAGGCACCCTCCAAGTCTCCACCGCCGCAGGGACGTTCCCGGCCAAGGCCATCGTGGCGAAGATCCCAAAGCGGGCCTGGCAGCGGCGCTCGACAGGAGCGGGCGCCAAGGGCGAGCGGTACTACGACTGGGCCCAGGCCGACATCCATGGCCCCGCCGACCGACCCGGGCACTGGTGGCTGCTGATCCGCCGCAACCAGCGAAGCGGCGAACTTGCCTTCTTCCGCTGCTTCTCACCCTGTTCTGTCCCGCTGACCGACCTGATCCGGGTGGCCGGACGGCGCTGGACGGTCGAGGAGACGTTCCAGGCCGGCAAGGGCTTGGCAGGGCTGGACGAGCACCAGGTCCGCCGCTGGACCTCCTGGCACCGCTGGGTCACCCTCGCGATGCTCGCCCACGCCTTCCTCGCCGTTACCGCGGCCGCTGAACGCCGCGACCACTCCCTCTCCGACGACCTGATCCCCTTGACCTGCAACGAGCTCCAGCGTCTGTTCACCACCATGACCAGCCCGGCCCACGACCTCGTGCACCGACTCCGGTGGTCGCACTGGCGCCGCCGCCACCAGGCCCGCGCACGCAAGTCTCACTACCAACGGCAAGCGGCCACCCAGCTGTGACTGAACGCTGTAGTTGGCCCGTCTGGCCATGTAGGGGCTCAGTCGTAGCTTGCCATGCAGACCGAGCCCGGCCCAGAAGCTAGCGGCCGACGGTGCTCCAATCGGCGGGGGCGGGCGGCACCGTACGGCCTGCGGCATGTTCGCGGAGGCGTCGGGTCAGTTCCGGCAGGTCGTAGGCGGGGAAGCTCACCTGGAGGAGGCGCAGGCCGAAGTGCGATGGTTGGTCCTCCTGGAACATCGCCGCGTCCATCGGCTTGATGTTCACATCCCAGGCGTCCGGGGCGGCCCAGTGAGTCATCCGCACGTAGAAGGCGTCTCGCGGGCCGGCGTTCGCCGCGGCCGAGAGGAAGGCGAGGCCGCTGTCGACCGGGAAGTCGATGAGCATCCAGCCACGGCGGGACTCCACCCACTCCGCCATGTGCGGCAGCTTCTCCGGCCAGTCCGCGTTGCTCTCTGCCAGGTCCTGGCAGCAGGTGAACGTGTCGAGGCCGCACTCCCAGATTGCCTGGATCGTGGGTGCGAGCTGTTCGTCGATTTGGGCATGGCGGCTACCCACCCGGACGAGAACGGTCCGATGCGTTCCTTCGTAAGACGTCATCGCAGGAGTATAGAAGCGGGGCACGACATCGAGGCGGGCGGAGCCCCAGGCCGCTTGGGCCGCTCCCCGGGCCAACTGGAGAGCACACCGGCCATGAAGATCACGATCTACGGCTGGAGTACTAGGAAGCGATCAAGTGTCGGGTTCTCCCACTCGTCTCCCCGCTGGATGAAGTCGTCATGTAGTTCCCGCAAGAACGTGATGAACGCCTCTCGGTCGGGAATCTGCTCGTCAGGGCGCAAGAGCGGCATGGGGGCACGCTACCGCTCGGGCGGTAGCGCGGGGGTGGAAGATCAGTTCTTCTGGTTTTGATGTGGGTTTTACCTACAGGGACATGCCGCAGTACAGGCGTCGTCGCGGCCCGGCGTCGCGGGCGAGTTCGCCGAGGCGTTCCAGGAAGTCGGCCATCAGCCCGGGGTCCTCCCCGCCACCGTCCTCCGTGTGGGTCCATGCGGTGGCGGCTTCGAGCAGGCGCTTCGGGGTGGCCGCCGCTAGGGCGTCACGGAGGGTGTCTGTGAGCGAGAAGAGCCAGGGCCCTTCGTGCTCAGGGTCGTTGAGCAGTTTGCAGAAGCGAGGGTCAGCTTCCACTTGCTCCTCGGATACTCCTGTCAGGTGGGCTTCGACGGTTCCGAGGATCAGGTAGGGGTCTGCCCCTTTGAGGCCGAGGGTGCCAAATGGGTCAGCTATGCAGTCGTCTTCGAACAGCGCGAGGGCCTGCGTGTCGTCGGTGGCCGCGTAGTAGTCGTAGATGGTTCCCATGGCTGGATTGTGGCAGCCCGGGGGAGCGTCGTTCAGTGGTGCCGTCGGATCGGATCAGGTGATGTTGAGGGTTGTCAGGGGACGGGTGGCGTCTCGGCTGGGCCTGCACAGGCCGGCGTGGAGAGGCTTTGGGCTGGAGCTGGCATGGGGCGAGAGATCGGGGCCCGTACGCTGGCCGCGAACCGGGCTGGCTCCTTGCCTGCCCGCAATAGCCCGATGTGGGCCCCGATCTTAGAGGCTCGCCCCATGGTGGCTGCGTAAAGCCTCGGAGCGCCGGCCGCCCCAGCCACCGCGGTTCTCACCTCATGCCCCTTGGCCTACCCCACCTGAGCGGCCGGCGGGTCAAGAGGCCGGACGCCGATGGTCCATCTGGCACGTAAGTGGCACGGCGGTCCTCACGCAGGGCAAAAGATCAAGGCCCAGGTATCCGGACTCACACCGGTTGACCTGGGCCTTTTGCTTGCCACGGGGCTGGTGGGCATGGACGGTTTCGAACCGCCGACATCTGCCTTGTAAGTTCGGGCCAGGTTCTGGGCGGACTGCAAGAAGGCGCCCACACGGGCGTGCTTTGGTCGGTCTTCGGCTGCCTCGTGCCCTGGTTGTCCCCGGGCGTTGATGTCATCTAGTGATGTCAGCCACGACCGAGCCGGCGCTTAGAAGATGCGGGCACACCCCCTGTAGCTCGCGCCGGCAGGCTTCCGGGACCGCTGCGGAGGGTTGGTGAGAGTTGCCGTCGCTCGACCGAATGACTCACGTGCACGCTTTCCAAGTCTGCGTATGCCAGTCACAGGTCGGTACGGGATCATTCCCCTCTGTTCACGTTGGCTCGTTCCTGCAGGTTTCGGCCGGAGGCGGGACTCGTCTGGACGGGGCTGAACGCCCTGGCCGTCACGACGCTATCTGCGCCCATGAGACGTCCACGATGACGCTGCGTGAAGCGCAACAGAAACATTCCTGAGCTCATGAGAGAAGTCCCGGGAAGCGGTCACGTTCAGAGCATTCCGGCTGGCAGAGCACCGTGGCGGCCCAAAGGATGTGCATTGACGGAAGGCGGGGCAGTCAGTACTGCTCAGCCGTCGCAACTCATCATGACGACTCCCAAGAGCCGACCAGCCTGGAGGAACAATGTCCCTCGTCCCCCCTGAGCTCATATCCGGCGGCGTCTTCGCAGACTTACGCCGTAGCGCAGGGCACCAGTGGCTCACCCGGTTGAGCGTCATCCTGGCAGCGCTTTCCCTCGCCCTCCTGCCCACCGCTGCTCCTCACGCCTCCGCAGCAACACACAAAGACCTGCTCCACAATCGCTTGAACCCCGCGGGCGGATCCGAGGTGCCCGCTGTGCAGGGGCGTGTGGCCGCGCCGTTGAGCGCGGCGTTCTCCACGGTGACGATCCCGGCGGGCACGACCCCGCTGGCGGTGGCGGTGGCGCCGAACGGCAACGTCTATGTCGGGAACGCCAATTCGGCCAACGTGACGGTGATCAGCAGCACCACGAACACCGCCCTGGCCACCGTCCCCGTCGGCTCGGACCCGGCCATGATCGCGGTGGCGGCGAACGGAAACGTCTACGTCACCAACCAAAGCTCGAGCAACGTAACAGTGATCAGCAGCGCCACGAACACCGTCCTGGCCACCGTCCCCACCGGCGGGGGCCCGTTCGCCTTGGCGGTGGCGCCCAACGGCCGCGTCTACGTCGCCAACTCGACGTCGAACAACGTGACGGTGATCGACAGCGCCACGAACACGGTCGTCGGCTCCCCGATCCCCGTCGGCGCGGTCCCGGACGCGGTGGCGGTGGCGCAGAACGGCAACGTCTACGTCGCCAACCGCAACGACGGCACCGTGACGGTGATCGACAGCGCCATGAACACCGTCCTGACCACCCTCTCCTCCGGCGGGTTCCCGGGCGCGGCGGCGGTGGCGCAGAACGGCAACGTCTACATCGCCAACCAGACCTCGAACAACGTGACGGTGATCAGCAGCGCCACGAACACCGTCCTGGCCACCGTCCCCGCCGGCTCGGTCCCGGGGGTGTTCGCGGTGGCGCCGAACGGCAACGTCTACGTCACCAACACCGTTTCGAACAACGTGACGGTGATCGACAGTGCCACGAACACCGTCCTGGCCACTGTCGGCACCGGCCGGGGCCCGTTCGGGATAGCGGTGGCACCGACCGGCAATGTCTACGTCGGCAACTCAAATTCGAACAACGTGACGGTGATCGACAGTGCCACGAACGCGGTCCTGGCCACCGTCCCCGTCGGCGCGTTCCCGTTCTCGGTGGCGGCGGCGCAGAACAGCAACGTCTACGTCACCAACGCCAATTCGGCGAACGTGACGGAGATTTCGCCATTGACGGTGACGACCTCACCCACGTCGCCGACGTGCGGGCAACCGGTGACGTTCCGCATTTCCGGGGGCACTCCGAGCGGTACAGCGGTGGTGGACTTCGGGGACGGCAGCGCCACGGTCACCGTCGCCCTGGATGCCACCGGGAGCGGGCAGACCACCCACACCTACGCCCCCGGTACGTTCACCGCGACCGTGAACGGCAACCCCACCTCCGTCACCGTGCCGAGCGGATCCGGCAAGGGGTGTTGTCGCGATTGGTCCCACCCGGGCGATGGCGCTAAGCCTTCGCGGTCACCCCGACCGCACTGCTGCGCCGACATGGGCCCGTCAAAGGCAGATGGACCTTCGCCCAGCACCGTCGCTCCGGCCGCCCATCCATCGCCCCGACCGTCAAGCGGCTCATCCTGCCCTTGGCCCGCGAAAACAGCAGCTGGGGCCACCGCCGAGCACAAGGCGAACTCGCCTGCCTCGGCTACCCGATCGCCCCATCCACAGCCTGGGAAATCCTTCATGCCGCCTGAATCGACCCTGCCCCGCAATGCTCCGGCCCGACCTGGCGCCAGTTCCTCACCGACCAGGCCCGCGGCATCATCGCCGCCGGCTTCCTGCACCTCGACACCGTCTCACTCAAGCGCCTGTACGCCCTGATCTTCATTGAGCACGGCACCCGGCGCGTCCACCTCGCCGGCATCACCGTGCTGCTGACCGCGGTCGGCGTCGCGCCCCGCGTGGTGATGGAGATCCTGGGCCGTAGCCAGATCGCGGTCACGATGAACGTGTACACGCACGTCGTACAGGACACCCAGCGTGAGGCCGTGAGCCACATGGACCGGCTGCTCCGGAGGCGTCCCGGCCGTGAGTGAGCGTGGCCGTTGATGTCGGATCCGGATGTCAAAGACCCCCAGCCATGACCGGCTGGGGGTCTTCTCACTGGTGGGCGTGGACGGTTTCGAACCGCCGACATCTGCCTTGTAAGCCTGGTGGTCAGGGTCATCGAGGGTGCGCAGGTCAGAGCGGCTTTGAAGGAACCCCAGTTCAGCGGGGCGTCTCGACTGCGGCGAACCGTCATTGACCGTGGCTGACCGTCCGATGTGGCACGGTTGTGGCACGCCTGTCGTCGGCGGCCTGCGAACATGGGGCGGTGCACACCGAGTGGGAGCTCCCCGGGTTGATGGCGTCGTTGGCTCGGGAAGAGGGAGTCTTTGGCCGCGTGTCGCCCGACGCTGAAGGTCCCGTCGAGGAGCAGATCCGAGATCTCGTTGCCGAAGCCGACCGGGGCTGGCAGCGGTACGTCGTGCCGGGGGCAGTCGGACCTGACTCGCCGACAGAGGTAGCAGAGGCGCTAATTCAGGTCGAGCCAAAGCGCGCGGTGGAGCTCATGACTTACCTCGCGGCGGACGATCTCGTGTTCCATGGCAAGCCGAGACGTGATCGCGCCCATGCTCATCAGGCTGCGGCCCGCGTGGTGGAGCTGCTGGGCTACAGGTCCACCTGGCACACGAACATCAGCGATCTCTCGGAACAGGTGCGCGCCTGGAACTCCGTAACCCGGTACACCTTCGACGGCGTCGTCGCCGGCACCGGCAACGGCGTCGTCGTGGTGCTATTGCAGGTAGGCGAAGACTGACCCTGTGGTGATCCTTGCCTTGTAAGTTCCATTCCTGCACCCAGCGATCTGCCGGAACCACGAGCAGCGGTGGCTCCCGATCCACTGGAGGTCCGCTCGATCCACCCACGTCCGACGACGTTGATGTCAGCAGTGGATGTCAGAGACCTTCTGAGCCGTAGGATCGGGCACCCCGTTGGGAAGGTGTGGCTCGCCTCCTCCCGGAGTGATCGCCAACGGTGGTGATCATCGGCCTCTGTGCGCCGTCGTTGCCGTCAGGGTTGCTGTCACTTACGGATCAGGGGCGGTTGCGCCACCGCGCAAGCAGAGGGTTTCACAGAACCTCGGGCCACGGATATTCTCCGGCGATGTCGAATCAGTCAGTGACAACAGGAGTCGCTCTCGCCGGTGTGATGGCGCACTGCGGTGGAAGCCCGGTCGGCGCCGTGGAGTTTCTGGTGGGGGCGATAGCCTCCGCGCCGGCGGCCCCGGAGCCCTACGCTGCCCTCGCCGAGTTGTGGCGGGACCGGCGCTCGGAGCTGAAGGAGGGTCTCGAAGGGGACGGATCCTTGAGCGCTGTGCTGGCGCAGGCGTACTTCCTGTTCCTCGACGGGGACATGGACAACGCGGTGATGGCCCTTGGTTCGGTCACGGGCGTGCGGCCCGACGTGCCATGGGGCGCTGCACCCTGGTTCGGAGATGCACACTTTCTCGGCGCGGTTAGTGTCGAGGCGCTGGCCGAGGCGTGTCTGCGGACGTTGGACTACGGCCACGACCTGGACACCGACGAGATGCGGGAGCGGTTCGCGCCCTGGTTCCACGCTGTCGACGTGGTGTCCGAACGCAGTCCCGTACCGGAGTCGCTGGCGGCCATGGCCCGGCTGCCCCGGGCCTGCGGTCGCTACGAGTTGTCCTTCGCTCTGTGCGACCGCGCCGATGCCGTCGATCGGGTCATGTGGACCGCAGTCGCACGAGCGGCCACATGGCGCGTGACGGGCGACTTGGACCAGGCTGCGGCGGCCTTCGAAGAGGCCCTGGCCCTGGACCCTGCCAACTGGTCCCTCTACCTGGACCTAGCCGACGTGCGTGCCGAGCAGGGCGACTTCGCCGCAGCCGCGAGCCTCGTCGAGCAAGGCCTGGAATACGAACCACACGAAGTCTCCCTGCGCGCAGCGGGCGCCGCCTATCGCACACGCCTGTCCGGCTCGTCCGACGATCTGCGGGCCCTGATCGCCCTGGCGCCGGAACTCGCGAACACCTCCTACCGGGACCTGCTGATCGACTACGCGTGCGCGGGGCCGGGGCTTCCCCCGAGTCTCGTGGCCAAGGCCCGACGCATCAGCACGAACTGAACACGCATCATGCCTGAGGAGCTGGCGTGGCCTGGTGACCGACTCCGGACGCGCGTACATCGAGCTCGGGGCCCTAAGGATCGGTTCAGCGACCCAGCTCCTCGAAGCCTTGCCCTCGCGAAAATGAAGGTAGCGGTGCCTCGGCAGGACTCGGACCTGCGGCCAAGCGCTTAGAAGATGCGGGCACGCCCCCTGCAGCTCAGGGCGGTAGGGTTGCGCCATCGCCGTAGCGGGCCATTGCCAGTTGCTGTCGTTCGCCCTCGTTGCCGTCAGCGCTGCCGTCACCCCGAGACTTCCCGACTGACGTCGCGTGCAGGTGGCACGACGGGTCGACAAGCCGGGCTCACTTGACGGTGTCCGCACGGGCGGCGGACAGACTGAGGCATCCGCTATGGGGCCTGCAGGCCTGCGGCTGACGTACCTTGTAGTGCAAGTATGTAGGGTGCGAGCATGCAGCCCGTGACAATCTCCTCTAGATCATCGTTTGGCAGTACGGCTCCGTTCTTCCGCTGGGTGGCCGCTATCCGTAGGGCCCCGGTCAGCTCGGCGAAGGACGTGGCCGACTTCCACCAGGGCATTGAACTCCGGGTACGTGCACTGTTCGTCAGGCCGGACAGCAAGGTCAAGGTGCAGTGGGGTGAGTTGCGCCTGTCGAACTCCGCGGACGCCATATGGGAAGGCAGGCTCGGCAAGGATGCGCTGACGATCCCGCTTGCCACCACCACTATCGCCCCCGCGGACAAGCACATCTCCATGGGCACTGCCGCATTCGATCTCACGCTTGCCGACGGGAACGTGCAGCGCATGAGGGTTTACACCCGAGACGCCAGTCTGATCAATGCCGTGTTCGGCAAGACTGGCGAATAGGACCGACCTGCAAACCTGGTGGCAAACCCGACACTGCCACTACTGGCGATTCGAAGTTCCCCGGTGTTCCCCGCTCGTGCCTGCACCATCGGGGAACACCGCGCGCACGTGTGCCCTCAGGACCCTGGGCTGTCGGCGCCCCGTTGTGGATCATAGACGGCAATACGTTTTGCCCCGGACCATGGTCGGTCCGGGGCCGTTGCGCTGGTGCCGCCGACAGGATTCGAACCTGTGACACCCGCTTTAGGAGTTCGATCCGGGTCCGCTGCGGCGGCTTTCGTCGATTGGTGCGACGGCCGGGCAGAGGTGCTGGAGTACGCACCCTTCCAGCGTCGTTGATGTCAGCCGCTGATGTCAGCCCCCGCACGCGGTCTTTGCAGGGGGGCGACGCTGTTGAGCGATTTGGGCTGTCCCTGGCGTGGCGGAGGATGGTGCTCATGTGCGCTCTTTTCGACCCCCCTGAGCCTCGCGGCGTCTCGCCGGGCGAGTACCCAGTGTGGGACCAGGCTCTCGCCCTTCTGAACCGGGACCTGGCGGTGACGCTTCCCCAGTTGGAACCCCTGCAGCTGCTGGCCTTTCCGTCCTACGACGCGGATGAGCCGGAGAACGTCTACGTCGCCATGGCCAACGGCGAGTGGCACGGTAACCACTTGGACCCGAACTCACAGGACAGCCTTGCCTCTGCACTGGCGAGCGTTGCCGATGCCGCGCAGGAGACTGTCATGGAGCTTCTGCGGCAGGCGTGGCCTCTGTGCCCCGAGCATGGCCTGGGCATGCATCCAAGGGAGGACACAGAAGAGCGACTGTCCTGGTGGTGCGCGGGAGAACGGTTGCGTCGCGGCCCGGCTCATATCCACGCGGCCGTGGGTGCACTCGACGCTCTGGGAGCGTCGATCCGTACACGGTCTTGAAAACCGTCGTGGCAGCGATGTCACCGTGGGTTCAAATCCCACACTCTCCGCAGTAGGCCAGCGAAGGCGCTGGACAGAAGGGGTGCCCCAAGACACGGGGGCGCCCCTTCTTCGTGCTCGTTGGCACCGTGGTTCCCCGCGGTTTCCCGTGCGATCGGGCACGACAGGGGCACGGGCTGGGACGGAGTGCATGCCCGCCGCGTAGGCTGTCGCCCGATGAGGTCGCCCGCACGGTAAAGGACGGGACCTGGGGTGCGGACAGGGTCGTCTGCCTCATCCATCTAGGGGCACGGTGGACAACCAGTTTGGAAGACTGAGGCCCCGGATCCTGTCTCACCTGGGCGGACGCTGACCTGCGGCAAAGCGACCCCGTCACCGCTGTTCCCCGTGGGTCCCCGTTCGGCACCGCCTCACCTGGCACGGCTGTGGCACGCCCGATCCCCTCGATGCGAACTATGCGCACGGAGGTCGCTGAGGTCTAGTGGTCTGGTCAAACGGGCTGTCGGGGGCATGTGCGGTTGGCGTCGGTCGGCGGGGTTGCTGTACTTCGCTGCTGTACCGCACAGGCGCCGGAGGCCTGTGACCCCTACCTGTTCTGACCCTCTACCTTCCTGATCCGGCGAAGGTGCACGGCTCCGGCAATCCAGCTTGCGAACAGCAGGCCAAAAGCGGACTCAAGCATGGCGACCCAGCGGTCCCCATCCGTGATCAACTCGGCAAGGTAAATCCCCGCGTCAAGGCTCCCCAGCGCGAAGAGGTAGACCGCAGCAACACCAAGCGATCCCCGTGTCTTGCCCGTTCTTGCTCCCACTTGGACACTCTGCATGCCGCTCATGATGACTGCGATCAGGCCGCATGGCCATATCCCTACGGCTCTCGTGACCATGGGACGATGCCATGACTCGCCCACGCGGTCGGCGGAACGACTTTGGCCGGGAGCTGCTTTGGCGCGAGTGATCATGGCCCCGTAAGCTCATGGCGAGTCGGGCGGTCTGTGGACCTGCCCGTTAAAGCACGACGTTGGGGCCATGATCTTCGAGGCTCGCGCCAAAGTGGCTGGCTAAAGTCGTGGAGCCGACCGCCCCAGCCACAGCGGGTTTCCCCCTCGTCCGCCCGCAGCACGTAGCGCGCCGCCGGGCGCGGCCAGCCGGGGCGGAGACAGGAGGCGGGCCGCGCCGTCGAGGCGGCGCGCGCCCGCGCCGTGCGCGGGCCTTGATGAAGTAGAGAAAGTCTTACCGCGCTGCAATCGCTTCATGATCGTCTAGGGCAATCGTCACGCATCACCCGACGCCAAGCCTCAACTGGGCGCTGCCGCCCTACGTCACAACGCGCGCCGCCCCGAACGGCCGCTCGCCTACCTCGGCCTCACATGATCACAAACCGGACGTCATCCAGCTTTGCCGAAGCCCTGGGTCCGACGGTTGAGGTTCATCTACTCTGTCGTCATGGCATGCAGGGTATGTGGACTCGGTGGGCACAACAGTCGCACATGTCAGGGTGAACACCCCACGTGTCCGAACTGCGGTAAGCCGACAGCCAACATGAGCGACTATTCCGAGCGACACGACAGCGATTACTGCTCTCCGTTTACCTCATCCGATTGCTGGGGTGATGCGCGGTGACAGCGCTTGTCTGTACAGGGTGTGACGCTCTCGTCGAGAACGCGACTGACTGGGACGAGGAGTCTCAGATGTGCATCGCTTGTTTTGAAGTCAGCGGCGGCCCCACGTACTGCTGCGGCGTTATGTACGACGATGGCGAAGACGCCTGTAGGAGTTGCGGCGACCCGCTTTAAGAGACCGTTGTGCTCCAATGTTGCGTCGCGGGCCTGCGATGCAACGCCCGCGACCCCCAATGGCTCCTCGCGCTCCCCGGCCTCGGATGATCACAAACCGGACGCAACGCGACTACGTCGAGGCCCTGTCCTCTGACTGGGCTCGACGTTCATTGGGCGGTGGTGAGGCGCTTGCCGTCATGGCTGCGGACATGCGGGCCGGCGCTATCTAGGGCGTCCAGGAGCCGGACCGCGAAGACCTCGGACATGCGCTCTGCGACTTCTTCGGGTGTGAGCCAGTCGACGGCTGTGGACTCGTCGGAGGTGCGTTCGGTGCCGCCGGATGGTTTGCAGCGGAAGACCAGGGCGACGATGCCGCGGGTGGTGTTCTTGTAGACACCGGTGAGCTGGTCCACCTCGACGTGGATGCCGGTCTCTTCCCAGACTTCGCGCCTGACACCGTCTTCGGGTGCCTCGTCCAACTCGAGCACGCCACCAGGGGCCTTCATCGCGGCCCACACGGTCCAGCCGGTCACGAGCGGCGCGGCGCGGCTGAAGGCGGTGGCCTGATGGCGAATTCCAAGGGGCGCCGTCGTCGCTTCGGGTCGGTGCGGAAGCTGCCTTCGGGGCGTTTCCAGGCGCGCTATCGGGGCCCGGACGGGCTGATGCGGACGGCGGACAAGACCTTCGGCAGTCAGACCGATGCGGACCGCTGGCTGGTGAAGCAAGAAGCCGAGATCCTTCACGGCGACTGGCAGAACCCCGACGTCAAGATCGCGTTCGGTGAGTACGCCGAGACCTGGTTCAAGGACCGCGACTACGCCGCCACCACCCGCGAACGGAACGGCAGCGCGCTGAATTGCACATCCTGCCGACCTTCCGCGCGGTGCCGCTCCGGGACATCACCACCCCGCAGGTCCGGCGTTGGCGGACGACCCTCCTTGACCAGGGCGTCGGCGGGGCGACCGTCGCCAAGGCGTATCAGATCCTCCGCGCCATCATGAACACCGCCGTGGACGACGGCCTGGTCCAGCGCGATCCGTGCCGTATCAAGGGCGGTGCCACCGCACCGAGTGCCGAGCGCCCGTTCCTGTCGGTGGCGGAAGTCTTCCGGCTCGCGGACGCCGTACCCGCGCGCTACCGCGTGATGATCCTGCTCGCGTCCTTCACTGCGCTGCGCTTCGGGGAACTGGCCGGCCTCCAGCGGTGGGACGTGGACCTGGAGCGACGCACCATCTCGGTCCGCCGGTCGGTCGCCGAGACCCGGTCGGACGGACTGACGGTCAAGGCTCCCAAGTCCGCGGCCGGCGTGCGCACCGTGGCGTTCCCCGCCTCGCTCACGGTCGAGCTGGCTGCGCATCTCGCCGAGTATGCCGAGCCTGGCCGCACGGGTCGGGTCTTCGTTGGGCCGCGCGGGGGAGTGCTTCGGCGGAACAACTTTCGGCGCATCTGGCTGCGTGCCATCGCTACGGCCGGCCTCGGGGACGTCCACTTCCACGATCTGCGGCACACCGGCAACACCCTCGCCGCGACGGGCGGGGCATCCACGCGGGAGCTGATGCACCGCATGGGGCACTCGTCGGTGCGGGCCGCGCTGATCTATCAGCACCTCGTCAACGGCCGCGACCACGAGATCGCCGGGCACGTGGACGACCAGATCCGGCGGGTCCAGGGGCCGGACGCAGAGGATCCATCTGGCACGTGAGTGGCACGGCGGCCCTCACCCAGGGCAAAAGATCAAGGCCCAGGTTTCCGGACTCGTGCCGGATGACCTGGGCCTTTGCCATGCGCTGGGGCTGGTGGGCGTGGACGGTTTCGAACCGCCGACATCTGCCTTGTAAGGGCAGCGCTCTACCGCTGAGCTACACGCCCGCTGGACATGCGAAAGCACAGCCTACCCTGCCATACCCCGTGCCCAGCAAACGCACGCGCGCGGTCAGGAGTAGGTCACGCGGAGTTCCTTTACGCCGTTCAGCCAGGGGGAACGCAGGCGGCGGGGCTCGCCGGCGAGGCGGATGGCGGGGAGGGTGTCGGCGATGGCGTTGAAGATGAGGTCGATCTCGAGGCGGGCGAGGCTGGCGCCGAGGCAGAAGTGGGGGCCGCCGCCGCCGAAGCCGAGGTGGGGGTTGGGGTCGCGGGTGATGTCGAAGGTGTCCGCGGCCGTGAAGACCTCGGGGTCGTGGTTGGCCGAGGCGTAGAAGATGCCGACCCGGTCGCCCTCGCGGATCTTGGCGCCGCAGAGCTCCGTGTCGTGCGTGGCGGTGCGCTGGAAGGAGGTCACCGGCGTGGCCCAGCGGACGATCTCGTCGGCGGCGGTGCGCGGGCGCTCGGCACGGAAGAGGTCCCACTGGTCGCGGTGGGTGAGGAAGGCGTGCATGCCGTGGGTGATGGCGTTGCGCGTGGTCTCGTTGCCCGCGACGGCCAGGACGAGGACGAAGAAGCCGAACTCGTCGGTGGTGAGGTTGCCCTCGTCCTCGGCGGCGACGAGCTTGGTGACGATGTCGTGGGCGGGGCAGGCCTTGCGCTCGGAGGCCATGTTCATCGCGTAGGAGATGAGCTCGATGGAGGACTCGGTGCCGATCTCCTCGGTGATGGCGAGCTCGGGGTCGTCGTAGCCGATCATCTTGTTGGACCAGTCGAAGATCTTGTTGCGGTCCTCCTGGGGGACGCCGATGAGTTCGGCGATGGCCTGCAGCGGCAGTTCGCAGGCGATGTCGGTGACGAAGTCGCCGGTGCCGCGGTCGGCGGCCTCGGCGACGATGCGCTCGGCGCGCCGGCGGAGTGCGTCCTCCAGGGCCCGGATGGCGCGGGGGGTGAAGCCGCGTTGGACTATCTGGCGCAGGCGGGTGTGCTCGGGCGGGTCCATGTTGAGGATGATCAGTTGCTGGGCGTCGATCCGGTCGCGCTGCATGTGCTCGTTGAAACGGATGATCGCGGTGTTGGTGCGGGAGGAGAAGGTCTCCGGGGTGGTGGAGACCGTCTTGACGTCGGCGTGCCTGGTGACGGCCCAGTAGCCGTCGTCGCCGAAGCCCGCGAGGCCGTGGGGTTGGGGGATCCAGGAGACGGGCGCGGTCCGCCGGAGGGCGGCGAACTCCGGGAGCGGGATGCCCTGCTGGTTGACGTCCGGGTCGGTGAAGTCGAAGCCGTCGGGGAGGGCGGGGCAGGAGGGGGGCGGCGTGGCGGACATCGGCGGCTCCTGGTCCGGGTGGTCCGTGCGGTCCTGGTGTTCCGGGTTCTTCGGGAATATTGCCTGGTGGGGGTGTTTGTAGCGAGTTGCTGCGATTGTTTCGGCTTGATGTTGATCCGTTTGGATCGAGATGGGGTGGCCGGGGGCTTCCGTGGTGCCGTGCGGTGCTCCGGGGCGTGCCGCGGCGTCCCCCGGCGCGTTCCAGGCGTTCCGGGCGGCCCGATCTCTGACGCTCCATCAGATTTGCCTGTGGACGGTAGCCCCGGGCCCTGTAAGAGGCAAGGGCCGTGACGGCGCGGATCGGTCAGGCTCGTGCACGACCCTTGCGCCCGCGTACCGCCGGTAAGCAGACTGCTGGGCGGAACTAGAACGCGTACTAGTTCTGCCGTGGGCGCCGGGACGCCCCGCGGCCGAGGAGAGGACGAGGTACATGGCCGCTGAACCCGTCATCGTCGAAGCTGTACGCACCCCCATCGGCAAGCGCGGCGGCGCGCTCGCCAACCTCCACCCCGCCTACCTGCTCGGTGAGACGTACCGCGAACTGCTCGGCCGCACCGGCATCCAGCCCGACGCCGTGGAACAGATCGTCGGCGGTACGGTCACCCACGCCGGGGAGCAGTCGATGAACCCCGCGCGCAACGCCTGGCTGGCCTGCGGGCTGCCGTACGAGACCGCCGCGACGACCGTGGACTGCCAGTGCGGCTCCTCGCAGCAGGCCAACCACATGGTCGCCAACATGATCGCGGCCGGCGTGATCGACATCGGGATCGGCTGCGGCGTCGAGGCCATGTCGCGGGTGCCGCTGGGCAGTGGGTCCAAGCACGGGCCCGGCAAGCCCTTCCCGGACGAGTGGAACGTGGACCTGCCCAACCAGTTCGAGGCGGCCGAGCGCATCGCCCGGCGCCGCGGGCTGACCCGGGAGCACGTGGACCGGCTCGGGCTGATCTCGCAGGAGCGGGCTGCGCGGGCCTGGGCCGAGGAGCGCTTCAAGCGGGAGACCTTCGCCGTTCAGGTGCCCACCACGGAGGAGGAGCAGCTCGCCGGCCAGGGCATGTGGCGCCTCGTCGACCGGGACGAGGGACTGCGCGACACCAGCGTGGAGGCGCTGGCCGGGCTGAAGCCGATCATGCCGACGGCCGTGCACACCGCCGGGAACTCCTCGCAGATCTCCGACGGCGCGGCGGCAGTGATGTGGGCGTCCAAGCGGATGGCGCGGGCGCTCAAACTGCGGCCGCGGGCCCGGATCGTGGCGCAGGCGCTGGTCGGCGCGGACACCCACTACCACCTGGACGGCCCGATCGACGCCACGCGCGCGGTGCTCGGCAAGGCCGGCATGACGCTGAACGACATCGACCTCGTCGAGATCAACGAGGCCTTCGCCTCGGTGGTGCTGTCCTGGACCCAGGTCTTCGACCAGGACCTGGAGAAGGTCAACGTCAACGGCGGCGCCATCGCGCTCGGCCACCCGGTGGGGGCCACCGGCGCCCGGCTGATCACCACCGCCCTGCACGAACTGGAGCGTGTGGACAAGGAGTTCGCGCTCGTCGTGATGTGCGCGGGCGGCGCGCTGGCGACAGGGACGATCATCCAGCGGATCTGAGCCGCGGGCAGCGGCGCCCGTCGGGCCGCCGCGCCGGGTCGTCAGCCCGACCGCGGCGGCCCGCCGGCGGCCTCCCCGTCGAAGGCCACCGGCGCGCCGAACGCGGCGCGTCGGGTGGCCCGCCGCAGGGCGCGCAGGACGAACGGGCCGAGGGTGAGGACCAGGACCGCGGTCAGCGCGGCGCGGGGCAGGTCCCAGCCCAGCGAGGTGGCCAGGCAGTACGCGACGAAGCGGCCCAGGTTGGCCGACAGCGTGTCGCCGGGTACGAAGGAGACGCCGGAGGACAGCCCGCCGATGTACGGCCAGCCCTGCAGGTTCATGACCGTGCCGTACGCGACCGAGGACACCGCGCCGTAGCCGGCCAGGACGGCGAGTTCGGCGCGGCCGCGCAGCCGGCCCGGGCCGGGGAGCAGGCCCGCGCCGAGCGCCACCCAGCCCATGGAGAGCATCTGGAACGGCATCCACGGCCCGACCCCGCCGGTGAGCAGGGCGGAGGCGAACATCGTCACCGCGCCCAGCGAGAAGCCGAAACCGGGACCGAGGACCCGGCCGGCCAGCACGACGAGGAAGAACATGGGCTCGATGCCGGCCGTGCCCCCGCCGAGCGGACGCAACGCGGCCCCCGCGGCGGCCAGCACGCCCAGCATGGCGACGGACTTGGCGCTCAGGCCCTCCTCGTCGTCGGCGATGGTCGCCATGACGACGGCGATCAGCAGCGGCAGCAGGGCCGCGAACAGCCAGGGCGCGTCGCCGCTGTGGGCGAGGCCCGACCCGGGGTCGGCGAGCAGCGGCCAGCCGAAGGCGGCGACGCCGATCACCGAGACCAGCGTGAGGGCGACGACGGCCCGCTTGCCCAGCCGGACGGCGCGGGGCGGACGCGCGCTCACGCCGTCGCCGCCAGGGCCGCCTCGACCTGGGCGACCGTCAGCCAGGGCAGCGGGCTGAGCACCTTGGCGACCTGCGGGGCGAAGGCGGGGGAGGAGACGACGACGTCGGGTGTGGGGCCGTCCGCGACGAGGTCGCCGTCGGCGAGGACGACGACGCGATGGGCGAGCTCGGCGGCGAGTTCGACGTCGTGGGTGGCCAGGACGATGGCGTGGCCGTCCGCGGCGAGCGCGCGCAGGTGGGCGGCGAGCCGGGCCTTGGCGGCGTAGTCCAGGCCGCGGGTCGGCTCGTCGAGCAGGATCAGCGGGGGCCGGGCGGTCAGTACGACGGCGAGGGCGAGCGCGAGGCGCTGCCCCTCGGACAGATCGCGCGGGTGGGTGTCGTCGGTGACGCCCGGCAGCACTTCGCCGACCAGGGCGCGGCAGGTGCCGGGGGGCGCGTCGGCGTCGGCGTCGGCGGCGGCGCACTCGGCGGCGACGGTGTCCGCGTACAGCAGGTCGCGGGGGTCCTGCGGGACGAGGCCCACGCGGCGGATCAGTTCGGCGGGCCTGGTGCGGGACGGTTCGAGTCCGCCTACGGTCACGGTCCCCGAGGTGGGGGCGTGCATGCCGGCGAGAGTGGCCAGCAGGGTGGACTTGCCGGCGCCGTTGCGGCCCATGAGGGCCACGGTCTCGCCGGGCCGTACGGTCAGGCCGACCCCGCGCAGCGCCTCGACGCGGCCGCGGCGGACGGTGAGACCGGAGACGGCGGCGACGGGTTCGCCGGGCGGGAGCGCGGGCGGCGCGGACGGGGTGCGGCCGGCGAGGCGTTCGCGCAGCGGGGCGGCGGCGCGGCGGGCGTCGCGTACGGACAGCGGCAGCGGGGACCAGCCGGCGAGCCGGCCGAGCGCGACGACCGGCGGATGGACCGGGGAGGCCGCCATGACCTCGGCGGGCGGGCCGGCGACCGGCGCGGCGCCGCCGCCCGGCAGGAGGACGACCTGGTCGGCGTACTGCACGACGCGCTCCAGGCGGTGTTCGGCCATCAGCACGGTCGTCCCCAGGTCGTGGACGAGCCGCTGCAGCACGGCGAGCACCTCCTCGGCCGCGGCGGGGTCGAGCGCGGAGGTCGGCTCGTCCAGCACCAGCACCCGGGGGTGGACGGTGAGGACGGAGCCGATGGCCACCCGCTGCTGCTGCCCGCCGGACAGGGTGCTGATCGGCCGGTCGCGCAGATCGGCGAGGCCGAGCAGGTCGAGGGTCTCCTCGACGCGGCGGCGCATCACGTCGGGGGCGACGCCGAGCGACTCCATGCCGTAGGCGAGTTCGTCCTCGACGGTGTCGGTGACGAAGTGCGCGAGCGGGTCCTGGCCGACGGTGCCGACGACGTGGGCGAGTTCGCGGGGCCGGTGGGTGCGGGTGTCGTGCCCGGCCACGGTGACCCGGCCGGTGAGGGTGCCGCCGGTGAAGTGCGGTACGAGGCCGGAGACGGCGCCGAGGAGGGTGGACTTGCCGGTGCCCGAGGGCCCGACGACCAGGCAGAGTTCGCCCTCGGGGACGGTCAGGTCGACGCCGGCGACGGCGGGCGCGGCGGCGCCGTCGTAGGTGACGGAGACCTGCTCGAAGCGGATCACGGGCGGGCTCCCTTCAGATGTGCTGGCAGCAGCCCCAGCAGGGCGGCGGCCGCGGCCCACAGCGGCAGCGACGGCGCGGTCAGAGGTACCGCGGGCGGGTTGAGGCCGGCGGGGGAGGCCGCGGCGGCCCAGACGGTCAGCGCGGCGACGGCCACGCCCGAGGCGGTGATCAGCCACGCGGTCCCGTCCCACGGGTCGGGGCGGTAGCGGGTGCGGACGGAGCGGCGCCCGCCCAGGCGCAGCCCCGCCACGGCGGCGGCCAGGCCGGCCAGCAGCAGGGGCAGCCCGTAGGCGGCGCCCTCAGCGGCGAGCAGCGCGTACGTGCCCGCGCACAGTCCGAGCAGCCCGCCGAGGGTGAGCGCGACGGTGGCCCGGCGCACGGCGGGCGGCACCTTCGCCGTACGGCCGTAGCCGCGGGCGTCCATGGCGGCGGCGAGGGCGACGGACCGCTCCAGGGCGCCTTCGAGGACGGGCAGGCCGACCTGCAGCAGGGCCCGTACGCCCTTGTCCGCCCGGCCCCGCAGCCGGCGCGCCGCCCGCAGCCGGCGTACGTCGGCGACCAGGTGCGGCGCGAAGGTCATGGCGACGACGACGGCCACGCCCGCCTCGTACAGGGCGCCCGGCAGCGACTTGAGGAGGCGGGAGGGGTTGGCCAGGGCGTTGGCGGCCCCCAGGCACACCAGCAGGGTGGCCAGCCGCATGCCCTCCCGGAACGCGAACCACAACCCCTCCGCCGTGACCCGGCCGCCGAGGCGGACCCCCTGCGCCCAGTGGGGGAGCGGCACTTCGGGGAGGGTCAGCACGGTGTGCGTACCGGGGACCGGCGAGCCCAGGACGACGGCGAAGGCGAGCCGGATGGCGAGGACGACCAGGCCCAGGCGGAGGAACGCGGCGTACGACCGCGACCAGGGCGCGTCCGGCACGCGGCACACGGCCACGACGTACCCGGCGACCGCGGCGAGCAGCGCGAGCAGCGCGGGGTTCGTCGTGCGCGAGGCGGCCGTGGCGAGCCCCAGCGCCCACAGCCACCACGCCCCCGCGTGCGGTCCGCGCCGCCCGGCGCCGTGGGGCGCGTCGCGCCGCGGTCCCTGCTCTCTGGCGGGCCGCGGCGTTCCCGTCCGCCGGCGGCGCGGGCCCCGGCCCGTGGCGCCGCGGGGCCACGGCAGAGGCGTCCCCGCGGTCATGGGCGCTCGTTCCGGCGGCGCCGGGCCTGCCAGACGGCGGCCGCGGCGACGGCGAGGACCGCGGCGGCGGCGCCGTACGTGCCGAGGGAGGGGCCGGAGGAGGGGGCCGGAGCGGCGGGCGCCGCGGCGTCGTCGGTGACCTGCTCGCCGCAACCCGTGGCGGGGTAGCCGGCGATGGCGCAGACGAGGCCCGCGGAGTTGTAGCGGAGCGGGGGAGCGGCGGCGGCGAGGGCGTCGGCGGAGGTGGCGCCGGACGGGACGCGGGCGCAGGCGGTGCGGGCGGGGGGCGCGCCGGCGGCGGTGCCGAAGTCGAGCAGGAGCGCGACGCGCTTGCTGCCCGCGCGGGCCGGGGTGCCGGCGCAGATCGCGGCGAAGCGGGCCGTTCCCCGGGGGCGGGCGGCCGAGCCGGCGTCGGGGCTGACCCCGAAGCGCCAGCCCTCGACGGTGCCGTCGGCGGGGCGGCTGAGGGCGGGGCCGGTCTGCGCGTACGTCCAGGCGCCGCCGGCCGTGTCGCGCTGCCAGAAGGACCAGTACCGGTAGGTGGCCGCGTGCGCGGGTGTCGCGACGAGGGCGGCCACCAGGGCCAGGAGGAGTGCCGCCGCCGCCAGGGGCGGCCGCTTCACAGCCGGTGCTTCCGGCCGGTGAGCAGGACGCCGATACCGATGCCGGCGACCAGGCCCGCGCCGACGATCCACCACACCGAACTGCCGCCCGAGGAGTCGGACTTCTGCTCCGCGACCGGGCCGAGGGCGCTGAGCCGGGTGATGTGGTCCCGCGTGGGGTTGCCGGTGGCGTACGCGGCGAGGGCGAGCTGGGCGAGGGCGGTGGGGTTGTCCTTGGCCCAGGCGCCGGAGTTGGCGGCGAGCCAGTTGTACGCGCCCTTGGCGGCGTCGAGGTGCCCCCCGGCGGCGAGGGCGATGACGGCGTCGGCGGTGGCGCCGAAGTCCGGGGTCTTGCTGTCGGAGCCCGGGGTGACGGCGTCGAGGTGGCTGCCGCCCGCGGTGAGCCGGCCGGCGAGCCAGGCGGCGCCGGCGTCGGAGGCGCTGCCGCCGCACTCGCCGCGCACCGCGACGTCGCGGTCGGGGGCCTCGACGACGAAGCCCGCGCCCTCGGCGCCGCGCACGGCGTCGGCGGTGGCCTTGGCGTTGGCCGCCAGGGCGCCGGACTTGGCGTCGGGCTGGTAGGCGAAGGCGCCGCCGTCCTTCTTGCCGCAGGCCAACTGGAGCGAGCGCAGCGCGTCGTAGGGCGACATGCCGTCGGTGGTGACGGACTTGACGTCGGTCCCGGCCGCCTTGAGGCCGCCGATGACGACGCCGGTGGAGTCGGCGTCGGAGGCGCCGCCCGGGTTGTAGGACCAGCCGCCGTCGCGGTTCTGCACCTTGGCGAGCCACTCGGCGCCGCGCTTGACCGCGAAGTCCTGACCGTGGACGGCGAGGGCCTGCAAGGCTATGCCGGTGGCGTTGGTGTCCTCGGCCTTCGGGTCGCAGGGCGCCGTCGGGTCGGGACGGTAGGAGGCGAAGCCGCCGTCCGCGCACTGCTGCTTGGCGAGCCACTCCACCGCGTCCCCTGCCGGGTCCGCGTCGGCCGCGTGGAGCGCCAGCAGCGCGTACGACTGGCGCCACACGCCGTCGTACGTCGGGTCGGCGTGGCCGTACAGCGCGGCGGGCGCCTTGGCGGGCGACGGCGACGGGGACGCGGCGATGAGGAGCGGGCTGAAGGCGGCCAGGGCGGCCGCGGCGGTGCGGCGCAGGTGCATCGGGTGGTGCCTTTCGGGTGAGCGGTTGCGCAGCCGGACGCGGGCGCGCGGTAACGGCACCGGGCTCCGGCTCCGTATACCTCGACGGAAGAGCCGCTCCCGTCCGCGCGGGTGCTCCGGCTGGGCCCTCCCCGGGCGGGGACGGCTCACGGTTGCGGGTCAGCGCCGGATTCGCACCGGCTTCCCCCACACGGACGTGATTGGACTTGGATGTGTCGAGCACACCTTAGCCGGGACCGGGCCCCGTGCAGCGCCCGGCCTGTGCGGTCTGGCTCACACCGCCGTGTACGCGACCGGATCCGATCCCGGTACGGGCTCCGCGTGCCCGAGTTTGACCAGGCGGCGCAGGTGCGCCTCGGCCTCGGCGACGGCGATGTTGCGGGAGGGGAAGGGGATCTGCTCCCAGGGACGGTTCCACTGCATGGCCTCGGCGAGCTGCCAGGGGGTGCGCGGCGCGGCGGAGACCAGGGCGCGCAGGGAGGCGAGGCGGGCGGTGTGGTGGTCCAGCAGTTCGCGCACGCGGGCGGCGGCGTCGGCGAAGGGGTACTTGTGGGCGGGCAGCACCTCGGCCGGGTCCAGCCGGGCGACGCGTTCCAGGGAGTCGAGGTAGTCGCCCAGGGGGTCGCTGACGGTGGCCTCGTCGGGGTCCTCGTACAGGCCGATGTGGGGGGAGATCTCGGGCAGCAGGTGGTCGCCGGAGAAGAGGCGGCGGCCGCTCTCCTCGAAGAGGCAGACGTGGCCCGGGGTGTGGCCCGGGGTCCAGATCGCGCGGATGGCGCGGCCGGGCAGCGGCACCCGCTCGCCGGGGACGATCTCGCGGTCGGGGAGGGCGGGCCGCAGTCCCGGTACGGGTCCGGCGCGGCGCTCGGCGCGGACGGCCCGCAGCGGGGCGAGGTGCTCCTCGGGGGCGCCGGCGGCGGCGAGTTTGGCGGCGAGGTAGTCCAGCCACAGCCCCGGCTCCGCGCCGCGGGCCCGGCGGACGATCGCGGTGTCGGCGGCGTGCATGGCGATCCAGGCCCCGGAGGCCTCGCGGACCTGGCCGGACAGGCCGTGGTGGTCGGGGTGGTGGTGGGTGATGAGCACGCCGTGGACGTCGGCGACGGAGGTGCCGAGGGCGGTGAGCCCGTGGGCGAGGGCGTCGTAGGAGGCGGGGTCGTCCCAGCCGGTGTCGATCAGGACGGGGCCGCGGTCGGTGTCGACGACGTAGACCAGCGTGTGGCCCAGGGGGTTGTCGGGGATCGGGACCGGGATGCTCCAGATGCCGTCGCCGTGCTCCATGAGGTCCCCTCTCCGCAGCGTCGCATGCATTGCCCACCATAACTAGAACTGGTATCAGTTCTGAAGCAGAGTCACTTTCTGACGAGGCATCAGCCAGAGGCGGGACGGGACAGATGGACGGGAACGCGATCGTCGAACACGGACAGCTCTTCATCGGCGGGGAGTTGGTGGACCCGCTCGGCACCGCCACCATCGAGGTCGTCTCGCCCCACACCGAGCGGATCTTCGCCCGGGTGCCGCATGCCTCCCGCGAGGACGTCGACCGGGCGGTCGCCACCGCCCGCACGGCCTTCGACGAGGGACCGTGGCCGCGCATGACGCTCGACGAGCGGATCGCCGTCGTCACCCGGATCAAGGACGCGATCGCGGTACGCCACGAGGAGATCGCCCGCGTCATCAGCTCCCAGAACGGCTCGCCCTACTCCTGGAGCGTGCTGGCCCAGGCGCTCGGCGCGATGATGGTGTGGGACGCCGCGATCACCGTGGCGCGCGGCTTCACCTGGGAGGAACGGCGCGCCGGGGTGCTCGGCCCGATCATCGTGCGCCGCGAGCCGGCCGGCGTCGTCGCGGCCGTCGTGCCGTGGAACGTCCCCCAGTTCACCGCCGCCGCCAAGCTCGCCCCGGCACTGCTCGCCGGGTGCGCCGTGATCCTCAAGCCGTCGCCGGAGTCGCCGCTCGACGCGTACGTGCTCGGCGAGATCGCGGCCGAGGCGGGGCTGCCCGAGGGCGTGCTGTCGATCCTGCCCGCCGACCGCGAGGTCAGCGAGTACCTGGTCGGCCACCCCGGCGTCGACAAGGTCTCCTTCACCGGCTCGGTCACGGCGGGCAAGCGCGTCATGGAGGTCGCCTCCCGCAACCTCACCCGCGTCACGCTGGAGCTCGGCGGCAAGTCCGCGGCGCTGATCCTGGCCGACGCCGACCTGGACACCGCGGTGCCCGGCATCGTTCAGGCGGCCTGGATGAACAACGGCCAGGCCTGCGTCGCCCAGACCCGCATCCTCGCCCCGCGCTCCCGCTACGACGAGGCCGCCGAGCGCCTGGCGGCCGCCGCCTCCGCCCTCGTCGTCGGCGACCCCCTCGACCCCGCCACCCAGGTCGGCCCGCTGGTCGCCCGGCGCCAGCAGCAGCGCTCCCTGGACTACATCGCCCTGGGCCAGCAGGAGGGCGCCAAGGTCCTCACCGGCGGCGGCCGCCCGCAGGCGCAGCCCACCGGCTGGTACGTCGAGCCCACCCTCTTCGGCGACGTCACCAACTCCATGCGCATCGCCCGCGAGGAGATCTTCGGCCCGGTGATCTGCCTGCTGCCGTACGAGGACGAGGACGAGGCCGTCCGCATCGCCGACGACTCCGACTACGGCCTGTCCGGCAGCGTGTGGACCGGCGACGTCGAGCACGGCATCGACATCGCCCGCCGGGTGCGCACGGGCACCTACAACGTCAACACCTTCAGCCTCGACATGCTCGGCCCCTTCGGCGGCTACAAGAACTCCGGGCTCGGCCGGGAGTTCGGCCCCGAAGGACTCGGCGAGTACCTGGAGCACAAGATGATCCACCTCCCCGCCGGCTGGGAGGGCTGACCCCGTGGGAGACCGCTGGCACATCGAGGTCGACCGGGGCGTGTGCATCGGCTCGGGCATGTGCGTGAACTCCGCGCCGGGCGGCTTCACCCTCGACTCCGCCCGGCAGTCCCACCCCGCGGTCCCGGACACCGACGCCGCGGAGGCGCTGCTCGCGGCGGCGGAGGGCTGCCCGGTCGAGGCCATCAGCATCACCCTCGCCGACTCCGGCGAGGCCGTCTTCCCGCCCGAGGAGTGAACGCGGCCCGGCGGCGCGCGGGCCCGGACCGGCCCTCAGGGCCTCGCGCGACGCGGGTCGGTGAGGTCGATGAGACGGCAGACGGTCTCGATGTCGATCTTCACCTGGGCGATCGAGGCACGCCCGGACAACCAGGTGACCAGGGCCGAGTGCCAGGTGTGCTCGATGACCCGGACCGCCGAGAGCAGCTCGGGCCCCGGCGGTCCGTCCAGCCGCATCGCGTCGAGGATGATCGCGGTCGTCAGCCGGGACACGGCGTCCACCTCCGGGCTGACGGAACGGTCCGCGAAGGTCAGCGCCCGCACCATGGCGTCCGCCAGGTGCGGCTCCCGCTGCATCGCGCGGAAGGCGCGCATCAGCGTCTCCGCCACCCGGTCGGCCGGCTCCGTCGCCGAGGGCGGGCGCTTGCGCAGGGCCTCGTGCAGGCGCTCGAGCTGGTCCCGCATCGTCGCGACGAGGAGATGGATCTTGGAGGGGAAGTACCGGTACAGCGTGCCGAGCGCGACGTTCGACTGCTCGGCGACCTCCCGCATCTGGACGGCGTCGAAGCCGCCCCGTACGGCGAGCTCGGCGCTGGTGCGCAGAATGCGGCGGCGGCGGGCTTCCTGACGCTCGGTCAGCGGCACCGGGGACGGCTGAGGAGCTGCGGTCATCTGTCCCAATCCGAATCTGTGCGCCGTGTGCCGTACGCCGTGCGGAAACGGTTTCCAGATTACCGCGATGCCGCCATGCGGGGCCGGGCTGTGTTCGGGTGCGTTCTGGTTGCGGGGGCGGGGGTGTCCGGCGCGGTCGGCTGCCGCCTGCACCCCACCCCCCGACAGAAAGCGAAAACGACCCGCACACACGCAACGCGCACAAAGCGAACCGCCCCGGGAAACCCGTGCTCCGCGCGGCCCCGCGGGGCGTGGCGCGAATCACCTGTCCCGGCCCAGGACGCCGACACCGGGGCAGGTATCTTCAAGCTCTCGGGCAACTCCTGAGTAACCGAATCTGAAACTTGTTCTAGCAAGGCACGGGCGGCTACGCTCCCGCCGAAGTGCAGTGAGAAGGGGGCCGTGAGTGACCGCAGAGGCCAGGCCGCTCCGGATCGCGCTGCTCACCTACAAGGGGAACCCGTTCTGCGGGGGCCAGGGCGTCTACGTGCGCCATCTTTCCAGGGAACTCGCCCGGCTCGGCCACAGCGTCGAGGTGATCGGCGCCCAGCCCTACCCCGTGCTCGACGCGGTCGGTGACGGGGTACGCCTCACCGAGCTGCCGAGCATGGACCTCTACCGCCAGCCCGACCCGTTCCGCACCCCGAAGCGCGAGGAGTACCGCGACTGGGTGGACGCGCTCGAGGTCGGCACGATGTGGACCGGCGGGTTCCCGGAGCCGCTGACCTTCAGCCTCCGCGCCCGCCGGCACCTGGCGGCCCGGCGCGGCGCGTTCGACGTCATCCATGACAACCAGACCCTCGGCTACGGACTGCTCGGCGGCACCCGCGCCCTCGGCGCGCCGCTGGTGACGACCATCCACCACCCCATCACCGTCGACCGGCAGCTCGAACTGGACGCCGCCGACGGATGGAAGCGCCGGGCCTCGGTCCGCCGCTGGTACGGCTTCACCCGGATGCAGAAGCGCGTCTCGCGCCGCCTGCCGTCCGTGCTCACCGTCTCCGGCAGCTCCCGCCGGGAGATCGTGGACCACCTCGGCGTCCGCGAGGAGCGCGTGCACGTCGTCCACATCGGCGCTGACACCGGACTGTTCTCGCCCGACCCCTCCGTGCGCGAGGTGCCCGGCCGGATCGTCACGACCTCCAGCGCCGACGTGCCCCTCAAGGGCCTGATCCACCTCGTCGAGGCTCTGGCCAAGCTCCGTACCGAGCAGCCCGACGCCCACCTCGTCGTCGTCGGCAAGCGGGCCGACGACGGCCCCGTGGCCGCCGCGATCGAGCGGTACGGGCTCGGCGGCGCCATCGACTTCGTCAAGGGCATCAGCGACGCCGAGCTGGTCGACCTCGTGCGCAGCGCCCAGGTGGCGTGCGTGCCGTCGCTGTACGAGGGCTTCTCGCTGCCCGCGGCCGAGGCCATGGCCACCGGCACCCCGCTGGTCGCCACCACCGGCGGTGCCATCCCCGAGGTCGCCGGCCCCGACGGCGAGACCTGCCTCGCGGTGCCGCCGGGCGACCCGGGCGCGCTGGCCTCGGCGCTGGGCCGGCTGCTGCGCGACTCCGAGCTGCGCCGCCGCCTCGGCCGGGCCGGCCGGGAACGCGTACTGGCCCGCTTCACCTGGGAGCAGGCCGCCATCGGCACCGCCGAGCACTACCACGCGGCGATCGAGGCCGCGGGGGACCCGCGGCACACCGTTCAGTCACCGTCCCGGACGAAAGCAGACTCCACGTGCTGACCGTCGACTTCTCCCGCTTCCCGCTCGCCCCGGGCGACCGCGTGCTCGACCTGGGCTGCGGCGCGGGCCGCCACGCCTTCGAGTGCTACCGGCGCGGCGCCAACGTGGTCGCCCTGGACCGGAACGGCGACGAGATCCGCGAGGTCGCCAAGTGGTTCGCCGCCATGAAGGAGGCCGGCGAGGCCCCGGCCGGGGCGACCGCCACCGCCATGGAGGGCGACGCGCTCAGCCTGCCGTTCCCCGACGACAGCTTCGACCGCGTCATCATCTCCGAGGTCATGGAGCACATCCCGGACGACAAGGGCGTGCTCGCCGAGATGGTGCGCGTCCTCAAGCCGGGCGGGCTGATCGCGATCACCGTGCCGCGCTACGGGCCGGAGAAGATCTGCTGGGCGCTGTCCGACGCGTACCACGAGGTCGAGGGCGGCCACATCCGCATCTACCGGGCCGACGAGCTGCTGGGCAGGATCCGCGAGGCGGGCCTGCGGCCGTACGGCACCCACCACGCGCACGCGCTGCACTCCCCGTACTGGTGGATCAAGTGCGCCGTCGGCGTGGACAACGACCGGGCCCTGCCGGTGAAGCTGTACCACAAGCTCCTGGTCTGGGACATCATGAAGAAGCCGCTGGCCACCCGGCTCGCCGAGAACGCGCTGAACCCGCTCATCGGCAAGAGCTTCGTCGCCTACGCCACCAAGCCGCACACCCCGAAGGCGGGCGTCGACGCGTGAGGCGGACCGAACACCTCGTACTGCCCGGTGTCCTGACCTCGCAGCAGGCCGCGGACACCGTCGCCGGGATCCTCGCCGTCCAGCGCCCCGACGGCGCCATACCGTGGTTCGACGGCGGCCACCTCGACCCGTGGGACCACGTCGAGGCCGCCATGGCGCTGGACGCCGCCGGGGAGCACGAGCGCGCCGAGGCCGCCTACACCTGGCTCGCCGAGCGCCAGAACCCGGACGGCTCCTGGTACGCCGCCTACGGCTACGCCGACGGCGCCGAGGGCGAGCCCACCGACCTGGGCCGGGAGAGCAACTTCTGCGCCTACATCGCGGTCGGCGTGTGGCACCACTACCTCTCCACCGGCGACGACGCCTTCCTGGAGCGGATGTGGCCGGTCCTGTACGCGGCCGTCGAGTACGTACTGGAACTCCAGCTTCCCGGCGGCCAGATCGCCTGGAAGCGCGAGGACGACGGGACGTACCCCCAGGAGGCGCTGCTGACCGGCTGCTCGTCGATGTACCAGGCGCTGCGCTGCGCCCTGGCCGTCGCCGAGTACCGCGAGGACCCGCAGCCGGACTGGGAGCTGGCCACCGGCGCCCTCGGGCACGCCGTGGCCCATCACCCGGAGCGGTTCCTGGACAAGGGCCGCTACTCCATGGACTGGTACTACCCGGTGCTCGGCGGGGTGCTGCGCGGTGAGGCCGCCCGGGAGCGCGTCCAGTCCCGCTGGGACGAGTTCGTCGTGCCCGGTCTGGGCGTCCGCTGTGTCGTGCCCAATCCCTGGGTGACCGGCGGCGAGAGCGCCGAACTCGCCCTCGCCCTGTGGGCGATGGGCGAGTCCGATCGCGCGGTGGAGATCCTCGCCGCGATCCGGCACCTGCGCGCCGAGGACGGCATGTACTGGACCGGGTACGTCTTCGAGGGCGACGCGGAGACCGGCAGCAGCCCCGCGGTGTGGCCCCGGGAGCGTACGACGTGGACGGCCGGGGCCCTGTTGCTCGCCGTCGCCGCCCTGGGAGGGGACGAGGCGACGACGGCGGTCTTCGGCGGTGACCGGCTGCCGCTCGGCCTCGCGCCCGAGGCGGCGGGGTGCTGCGCCGGCAGGTGAGCGGGCGTCAGGCCCGGTTGACGCGGCCCGCCACGGCATGCCCGACGACCAGGTAGACCGCCGCCGGCAGACCGTAGTTCAGCAGGGTGCGCGCCCATGCGGATCGGGTGGAGAAGATGTCGTGGGCCCAGCCACCGAGCCAGGACGCCATGTCGTGGATCCACTCCACGAGGTCGTTCGCCCGGTTGGCGTCGAGCACCCACAGCACGATCCAAAGGATCAGGATGAATGCCGCCACGTCTGCGGCCACCATGATGACCGTGGCCGCCAGATTGCCGCGATATCGTCTGGACATACCTGCCGTCTTGCCCCGATCGGCCGAGTGAAACGTCGCCGGTCGGCAGCCGCCTGACGCCCCGTACGGCTCCGCTGCGGTGGCCGGTCCGGCGCCCCCGGGCCAGGATGCGATCATGCACCGCATCCTGCCGGGAGAGACCGCCATGCCCCTGCGCCGTGCCCTGACCGCCCTGCTGCTGTCCGGCGTGCTCCTCGTCGTCCCCGCCTGCGGCGGCGACTCCGGCGAGACCGGCAGCGGCGGCACCGCGAGTCCCACCTCCTCGGTGGAGAAGCAGAAGCTCGCCAAGACGCGCTTCGTCGCCAACGTCGGGCTGGCTGCCGGGGCGACCTACCAGTGGATCGTCAAGCCCTACCGCGCCGGCAAGTTCAAGAAGGAGGCGGACGGGCGCAAGCTGGCCCTGGTGAAGGCGGGCCTGGCCGGTGCCTTCGCCTACAACCGGCTCAAGGCCGCCTCCGAGAACGCCAAGGGCGACCCGACCCTCTCCAAACTGATGGCGCCCCTGACCGCGGGCATCGAATCGCTCAAGGACCTGCCCAACAAACTGCGCAGCGGCGAGGGCACGGACGACATCGTGGGCACCTTCCAGGACACCATCAGCGGCGTGAAGTCGGCCGGTGAGGACGCGGGCGCCAAGGTCACCGACAAGGTGCCCTCGCTGTCGCAGCTCAGCGGCGGCTGAGCTCCGCCAGCACCCGCAGGGTGGCCGGGTCGGGCGCGGTGACCAGCAGGTCGGTCACCGGGCCCGACCGCCACGCCTCCAGCCGCTCCGCGATCCGCTCCCGCGGCCCGACCAGCGAGATCTCGTCCGCGAAGGCGTCCGGCACCGCCCGCACCGCCTCCTCGCGCTTCCCGGCCAGGAACAGCTCCTGGATCCGCCGGGCCTCCTCCTCGTACCCCATCCGCGCCATCAGATCGGCGTGGAAGTTGCGCGACGCGGCACCCATCCCGCCGATGTAGAAGCCGAGCATCGCCTTCACCGGCAGCAGGCCCTCCGCCGGGTCGTCGCACACCCGGGCCCGCACCATCGGGGCGATCATGAAGTCCTTGGGGGCGTCCGCCAGCGACACCTCGTGGACGTCCGTCCGGAACGGCGACCAGTACAGCGGCAGCCAGCCGTCGGCGATGCGGGTGGTCTGCGCGATGTTCTTCGGGCCCTCCGCGCCCAGCAGGATCGGCAGGCCGGCGCGGAGCGGATGCGTGATCGGCTTGAGTGGTCTGCCCAGGCCGGTCGCGTCCGGTCCCGCGTACGGCAGCGGATGGAAGCGCCCGTCGAGCGCCACCGGGGCCTCGCGGCAAAGCACCTGCCGGACGACGTCCACGTACTCGCGCGTCGCGGTCAGCGGACTGCGCGGGAACGGCCTGCCGTACCAGCCCTCCACCACCTGTGGTCCCGACAGGCCGAGGCCGAGCATCATCCGGCCGCCGGAGAGGTGGTCGAGCGTCAGCGCGTGCATCGCGGTGGCGGTGGGGGAGCGGGCCGCCATCTGGGCGATGCCGGTACCGAGCCGGATCCGGGTGGTGTGCGCCGCGATCCAGGTGAGCGGGGTGAAGACGTCCGAGCCCCAGGCCTCGGCCGTCCACACCGAGTCGTAGCCGAGCCGTTCGGCCTCCTGCGCCAGGGAGAGGTGGTCGGGGGAGGGGCCGCGCCCCCAGTAGCCGAGGGCCAGACCGAGCCGCATGCGCACGCCTCCTGCCGTCTCTGACGGTCCGTCAGGCGTACGGTACGGCAACCACGTCCCGCCCCGGAAGAGACGGAGCCGTGTCCCGGACCGCCCGGCCCGGGACACGGCTCCCATCGAACGCGCGCTTCAGCCGTTCTGCGCCGGGTTCCCCGCGGGGGCGGCGGGCGGGGGCGGCATGTCGGGAGCGCCGTAGGCGGGGGGCGCCGGAACCATCTGCTGCGGAGCGGCGGGGGCGCTGCTCCGGGCGGCCAGCGAGCGGAAGAAGTTGACCACCATCAGGACGGGCAGGATGAACGCCTTGAAGAAGATGACGTACTCGCCGCCCTCGAAGATGAATCCGAGGTAGATGCCGTAGCCGGTGAAGGCCAGGCCGGCGATCACGTTGAAGGCGCGCCAGCCCTTGCTGAGGCCGGCGGAGTCGACCGCGCCGATGACGATCATCGCGATGCCGCTGATGATCAGGAGTACGACGTACCAGGAGAAGAGCGGCTCGGCACTGAAGCCGAGGTTCACAGAGATTCCCGTGTGCAGATGTGGCGATCACATGATCGGGGGATAGTCGCGTACGTTACTGGGCGTACGAACGTGTGTGCGCTTTCTTTACCCGGGCTTTGGGCTTTGGGCAGCACTTCGCCCCCACCGGCCGGGCCGGTGGGGGGCGAAGGATGTCCGGGGATCAGCCGCGCTGGATGCCGCTGACGTCCTGGAGCACGCCGCGCCGGCCGTCCTGGGTCTGCGCGACCAGGGCGGCGCCGCGCTGGTCCACCGCCAGGTACCAGGTGCCGGGGGTCAGCTCGGCGATCTGCTGGGCCGAGCCGTCCTCCGCGTACAACGGCCGCGCCACGGGCACCGCGAACCAGAAGGCCGCGAACTCGGGCTGCGGCTGCGGCTGCTGCTGGGGCTGCTGCCCCTGCGGGTAGCCGTACTGGCCGCCGCCGAAGGACTGGTCGGCCTGCGCGCCGTGACCGCCGGTCTGCCCCGGATAGCCGTACCCGCCCTGCTGCTGCGCACCGGGGTAGGGCTGGCCCGGCTGGCCGCCGCCGTACGGCTGCGCCTGCGCCTGCTGCGGACGCGGGGCGGGCAGCAGCGGCGCCTTGAGGGCGGGCAGGCCCTGCAGGGTGAGCAGCATGGCGGCGGCGAGAGCGGCGGCGGCGACGAAGGAGAGGTAGGCGCCGGCGCCGAGTTCCCAGAGCTCGTTGCCGTTGAAGAGCGACCAGAGCGCGTCCCAGGCGGCGGCGACGGCCAGCACCGCGCCCCAGTGGGCGAGGCCGATGCCGAGCACCTTGCGGTTCTCCGGCTGGAAGCGTGAGGCGACGAACAGGCCGGCGGCGATCAGGCCCATGAGGTGCACCGAGGGCAGCAGCGGGAACAGCTCGCTCTTCCACGCGCTGACTGCGCAATCGTCCGCGGCGCAGTTCTTCGCGGCGTAGAAGGTCAGGAACGAGGCGATCAGCAGCAGCAGCGCCGCGCCGATCACCGCGCCGTCTCCTCGGGTGAGGGAGCGGTTATTCACTAGGAGTCCTTGTCAGTCGTCTCGTTGTCGCTGTCGCCGGGCGGTTCCCCATCGTATGAGGGCCGTTGCCGGCGGGTGAGCCCGGTATGGGCCTCGGTGACACGATCGGGACCCAATGCTCACCGGCTGCTCACTCGCGGCCCTCCAGAAAGGCCGTGATGCCGTCCGCGATGCCCTCCGCGGCCTTCTGGCGCCAGGCCGGGCTGCTCATCAGCGCCGCGTCCTTCGAGTCGCGCATGTTGCCGCACTCGATCAACACCTTGGGAACGGTGCTGAGGTTGAGCCCGCCCAGGTCGCGGCGGACGTCCAGGCCCGTGCCGTCGCCGACGTAGTTGGACGGCCGCGTGCCGGTCTCCGCCGCGAAGTGCCGCTTGACAGCGGTACCGAGCAGCTTCGAGGGCGCGCTGATCTTCCGGGTGTCGGCGATGCCGCGGTGCAGCGCGGCTGGCAGGATGACGTGGAAGCCGCGGTTGCCGGCCGCCGAGCCGTCACCGTGCACCGACACGACCGCGTCGGCCTTCGCCTTGTTGCCGGTCCGGGCGCGTTCGTCGATGCAGGGGCCGTACGCCCGGTCCCCGTCGTGCGTCAGCTTCACGGTCGCCCCGCGCGCCTTGAGCAGCGCCTCGGCCCGCCGGGACACGTCCAGGGTGAACGCGGCCTCGGCGTAGCCCGCGTTGGTCGCGGTGCCCGTGGTGTCGCACTCCTTGCGGGCGGTGCCGATGTCGACCTTGCGGTTGATCTCGGAGGTGTGCCGGTTGTTGCGCGTGTTGTGCCCCGGGTCGAGGACCACGACCTTCCCGGCGAGCGGCTTGGCGGCGGTGGAGGACTCCGGCGTCGAGGACACGGCAGAGGGGGCCGGGCGCACGCTCTGCGGGAGGTCGCCGTTCCTTCCGGGATCGTCCGGGCCGCTCGTCGCGTCCCACACCAGCCACGCGGCCGCACACGCCGGCACCAGCGCGGCCACGACGACCACGGTGGTGCGGCCTTTCCTCTTGAACACGTCAGCGATGCTATCCGCCGGCTCAGATCCCGGCGCCCGTACGCCGCAGGACGTGCAGCGAACCGGTCACGGAGAGTTCCGTGAAGGCGCCCGATTCCAGCGCGCGCCGGTAGATCCGCCAGGGCGCCTGGCCGCCGTCGGCCGGGTCCGCGAAGACGTCGTGGATGACCAGGAGGCCGTCCTGCGCGAGGTGCGGCACCCAGCCCTCGTAGTCGTTGGTGGCGTGCTCGTCGGTGTGACCGCCGTCGACGAAGACCAGGCTCAGCGGCTTCCCCCACGCGGCCGCCACCTGCGGGGAGCGGCCCACGATGGCGACCACGTGCTCCTCCAGCCCGGCTGCGTGCAGGGTCCGCCGGAACGTGGGGAGGGTGTCCATCAGGCCGACCTCGGGGTCGACGAGCGTCGCGTCGTGGTACTCCCAGCCCGGCTGCTGCTCCTCGCTGCCGCGGTGGTGGTCGACGGTGACGGCGACGGTCCCGGCCTCGCGGGCGGCGGCGGCCAGCAGGATCGTGGAGCGGCCGCAGTACGTGCCCACCTCCAGCAGGGGCAGGCCCGGCAGGCGGGTGGCGGCCTCGGCGGCGGCCGCGTAGAGGGCGAGGCCCTCGTGGGTGGGCATGAAGCCCTTCGCGGCCTCGAAGGCGGCCAGTGCGTCTGCGGGGACCTCTGCGGGGGGTGGCGTGCTCATGGCCCCCTATCGTGCCGTACCCCTGCGGGGCGTAACGGTCCGGGGTGTGCTTGCGGCCGGTGGGTGTGTGCGGCTCCGTTGCGCCTGCGGCGGGCAGTTCTCCCGCCCTCCCGCCCTCCCCCGGTCCTCGGCCGGCGGTGCCCCCATCCGGCGCGGTCAGTGCGGGCCTGCGCTCTGTTCGTCTGGGGTCGGTGCCGCGCCGGGGTCCTCCCCCCCCCCGCCTTCGGCCGGGGGTGCCCCCACCTCGGCGCTCGCGGCGCTGCCTCACGTCATCCGGCGCCGGGTCCGCCGCTCGTCTCCCCCCGCTACCGCTGGGAGGTGCCCCCATGGGCGGACCCAGACACACCCCCGCCCGTCCGGTTGGGGCGACAGACGGCCAGTGGGAGTGGTGGGGGAAGGCCCCTCCCCCCACCAGAGCGCGCCGGTACAACGGGGCGGTCCGCTCGTGGGGAATGCACCGCACAACACGCCCACGGGTTCACCCCGCCCTCGGATCGTCGGCGACGACCGGGGCCTTGGCCTACTCAGGGGGAATCAGAGTGTAGTTGGGGATGGGCCGCTCACGCTGCGCGTCGTCCCGGCTCCGGATCTCCCCGGTCTCGGGTCTGGGGCATCTCCCGAGGTGGATCCCGTGGAGACACGTACCGCACCAGAGTGCGGCCATGACGTATGGAGACGCCCCCCTAGGCGCCGTGAAGGCCAGGTTGAGGTCAGCTCGTCCACAGCGTGGACACGGTTGTCCTGCGAGGGTGGAACCGTCGGTCCACGCCTCCTCATAGATGTCGAGCCATCGCGAGAAATTCATCGAGCCACCTATCTGTGTCGCGAACCGACGCCGAAAGGCCCGCCGCCTCACAAATGTGCGGTCCGGAATGGCCGGCCCCGGAGGCCCCGACCCCGGCCCACCACGAACAGGGCACCACGGCCACTGAACGCGCCGGGCAACCCCCGCCCCCAACCGCAACGGCGCCGCACGCGCGGCACGGTCAGAGCCACCCGTTGTGGCGCGCCGTCCGCACCGCCTCCATACGGTTCCGGGTACCGGTCTTCCCGATGGCGGAGGACAGATAGTTCCGCACCGTCGACTCCGACAGATGCACCCGCGCCGCGATGTCGGCCACCGTCGCCCCGTCCGCCGCCGCGTTGAGGACGTCCTGCTCGCGCGGCGTCAGCGGGCTCGGCCCCGCGCTGAGGGCGGCGGCCGCCAGGGCGGGGTCGATGACCCGGTGGCCGGCGAGGGCCCGGCGGATGGCGGCGGCGAGGTCCTCCACCGGGCCGTCCTTGACCAGGAAGCCGGACGCCCCGGCCTCCATGGCGCGGCGCAGATACCCGGGGCGGCCGAACGTGGTGAGGATCAGCACCTTGCAGGACGGGAGCCGCTCGCGCAGCTCCGCGGCGGCGTCGAGGCCGCTGCGGCGGGGGAGTTCGATGTCGAGCAGCGCGATGTCGGGCCGGACGCCGAGGGCGGTGGGGAGGATCTCGTCGCCGGCGGAGACCTGGGCGACGACCTCGATGTCGTCCTCCAGATTCAGCAGCAGGGCCAGCGCTCCCCGCATCATGCCCTGGTCCTCCGCGAGGAGGACTCGTACCGGATTCTCGGGGCGCTCGCCGTCGGGCTCGGTCATGGGGTCAGAGTAGGCGGCGGACAGGCCCGTCCGCCGCCCTCCCTATGCTTCGAATCCCGCGCCGTCGAAGCCGAAGCGGCCCTCGACCAGGGTGGCCAGCACCGTCGTCCCCGCGATCCGCTCCGGGGCCACCGCGGTCGGGTCCGCGTCCAGGACCGCCAGGTCGGCCAGCATGCCCGGGCGGATGCCGCCCTTGCGGTCCTCCGCGAACTCCGCGTACGCCGAACCCCGGGTGTACGCGCCCAGCGCCTCCAGCGCCGTCACCGACTCCTCCGGGCCGAACGGCGCGCCGCTCTCGGTGCGGCGGTTGACCATGTCGTGGATGCCGCGCAGGGGCGCCCCCGGCACGATCGGGCGGTCGGAGCTGCCGGGTACGGCCAGCCCGGCGTCGAGGAAGGAGCGGTGCCGGTAGCACCAGGCCACCCGGTCGGCCCCCAGTGCCGACCGCATCCCGTCGCCGAGCCGCCCCACGAACGCCGCCTGCGGCACCGGGATCACGCCCAGTGAGCGCAGCCGGGCCAGCTGGTCGGGACGGGTGACCCCGCAGTGCTCGATGCGGTGCCGGGTCCCGGTCCGGGGGTACGCGCGGGCCGCCTCCTCGTAGGCGTCGAGCACCACGTCGATCGCCCGGTCCCCGATGGCGTGCGTGGCCACCTGCCAGCCGGCGGCGTGGGCCGCGGTGATCCGGCTCCGCAGCTCCTCCTCGCCGGACTGCAGATAGCCGCGGTTGCCCGGCTCTCCATGGAAGTCGCAGCACATGGCCGCGGTACGGCCGATCAACGAGCCGTCGGAGAACACCTTCACCGCGCCCAGCCGCAGCCAGTCGTCGCCGAAGCCGGTGTGCAGCCCCAGGTCCAGTCCCGTTCGGACGGTGTCCTCGGCATGGTGCCCGACCGGGTGCAGGGTGTCGGTGCCGACCATCAGCCGGACCCGTACGCCGAGCCTGCCCTCCGCCCTGGCCCGCTGATAGGCGGCGGCCTCGATCGGTGAGTGCCCGATCCAGCCGAGTCCGATGCCCGCCTCGGTGCAGGAGGTGATGCCCTCGCGCAGATAGTCCTCGCTCGCCCGGGCGATGGCGTCCGACAGCTGCCCGAGGGAGTACGGATAGACCAGGTCGCGCACCAGTTGCTGGGCCTGCTCCTCGATCAGCCCGGTGGGCAGGCCGTCCGCGCCGGGCACGATCCGCCCGCCGGACGGCACCCGGGAGGTGTCGATCTCCTCCAGGACGCGGGAGTTGACCACGCACATGTGCGCCGAGGTGTGCCTCAGCCAGACCTTGTGGCCGGGGGCGATCCGGTCGAGCACCTCCCGGTGCGGGTGTCCGCCGATCTTGTTCTGGTCGTAGCCGGAGCCGACCAGCCAGCCGCCGGGGGGCAGTGAGCGGGCCCGCTCGGCGACCGCGTCGTACAGCTCCTCGAGCGTGCGCAGGGGCGGGCTGGACAGGTCCAGCTCGGAGCGGGACAGGCCGTACAGGGCCATGTGGTTGTGGGCGTCGTTGAAACCGGGGACGACGCAGGCGCCGCCGAGGTCCACGGTGCGGTGCGCCCGCACGCCCTCCAGCTCCTCGTCGAGGGCCACGATCCGCCCGTGGTGCAGGCCGATGCGCCCTGCGCGGGGGCGGTCCGGGTCGAGGGTGAGGGCGGTGAGATTGGTCAGGACGGTGTCGATGCGCATCCGGTCACCCCCAGGCCCGTTCGACGCGGTCGTACGTCCGCGCGCCCGCCGGGCCGGCGAGCAGCTCGCCCTTGGCCACCCGCTCGGAGGCGGTGAGCGGCAGGGCGTCGCGGAACTCCCAGAAACGCGGCACCTTGAAGGCGGCCAGTCGTTCCAGACAGTGCTCCGCCAGCTCCTCGGGGGCCTTGTCCTCGCCCCCCAGCAGGTCGTGGTCGGCCACCAGGTACGCCTTGACCTCCTCGCCCCGCAGCTCGTCGGGCACCGCCACCACCGCGGCGGTGTGCACCGCCGGGTGCAGCAGCAGCACCTCCTCCACCTCGGCGGCCGAGACGTTCTCGCCGCTGCGGCGGATCATGTCCTTGGTGCGGCCCAGGTGGTAGACCCGGCCCTCCTCGTCCATCCGGCCCAGGTCACCGGTGTGGAACCAGCCGTCGCGGAAGGCCTCGGCGGTGGCCTCGGGCCGGCCGAGGTAGCCGTCCATCAGGCCGATCCCGCGCAGCACGATCTCCCCGGTGCGGCCGCGCGGCACCGGGCGGTCCTGATCGTCCACGATCCGCACATCGCGCCGGGCGGTCGGTCTGCCGACGCATCCGCTGCCGACGGCGGCGTCGTGATCCGCCTCGCCCACCCTCAGGTCGGCGCCGGTCTCGGTCATCCCGAAGGCCTCGTACCAGGGCACCCCCCAGCGCTCCTCCAGGGCCCGGTGCAGCTGATGGGGGATGGCGGAGCACTGCACGGCGCGCACCCGGTGGTAGCGGTCCAGCGGGTTGGCCGGCATGCGCAGCAGCAGCGCGGGCATCAGGCCGAGGCAGTAGAAGTAGGTGACCTCGTATTCGCGGACCTTGGCCCAGAAGGTCGAGGGGTGGAAGCGGTCGAGCACCACCAGGCGGGCGCCGCTGAGCAGGGCGGCGGCGACGTTCCACTGCGGATCGATGTAGTGGAACGGCTGGGACGTGAGCATCACGTCGTCGTCCCGCAGCCGGGGGAACTCGTCCACCATGCTGCCGGCCAGCACCGTCCAGTAGCGGTGGGGGAGCAGGCAGCCCTTGGGCTTGCCGGTGGTGCCCGAGGTGTACTGGACGTTGGCGAGGTCCTCGGGGGCGGGTGAGTCGCTGTCCGGGAGCCCGGCCCCCGGCGTCCAGGGGCTGTCGATGTCCAGTACCCGGGCCAGCGTCGGCACGGAGTCCTTCAGCGCCGAGGCCAGGCCCAGGAACTCGTGGTCCGTCACGAGCAGCCGGGCCCCGGAGTCGGTGAGCAGGTGCCCGGCGTCATGCCAGCGGTAGCCGGTGTTGACCGGCACCATCGCCGCGCCCAGCCGGGCCAGCGCCAGCCAGGTCAGCGGGAACTCCGGGCGGTTGCGCAGCAGCAGGGCGACCCGGTCGCCGCGCCCGACCCCGAGGGCGGCCAGCCGCTCGGCGATCTGCGCCACCCGCTGTTCGATCTGGCGGAAGGTCAGCTCCTCGCCGGTGGCGTCGAAGGTCCAGGCGCGGCGGCCGCCCCACCGGGCGGCGGCCCTGCGTACCAGGGTGTCCAGGTCCTCGACCTGTTCGGGGAGCAGTCGGGACAGCGGCCGGGTGGTGGTCACAGTCTCCCCTCCCCGTGGCCGGACAGGACCGCGTCCGTGCCGTCGCTCTCGCCGCTGGCCAGGGTGAGCAGCGCGTCCGCGGTCTCCCGGTCGAAGGCGGCCTCGATCGTACCGTCCAGTCCCGCGTCCAGCGCGCGTTTGGCCAGCGCCAGGGCGAACGGCGGCTTGGCGGCCAGCGTGCGGGCCAGCTCCAGCGCCTCCTCCTCATGGGTGCCGGCCTTGACCAGCCGGGTCACCAGGCCCAGCCGGGCCGCCTCGGCGGCGTCGAAGCGCTCGCCGAGCAGTACCAGTTCCTTCGCCTTGAGCGGACCGACGGTGGCGGTGAGCAGCCGGGAGATGCCGCCGGTCACGCTGAGCCCCACGGAGGTCTCCGGGAAGCCGAACCAGGCGTCCTCGCCCGCCACCACCAGATCGCAGCCGAGCGCGAACTCGCAGCCCGCGCCGAGGGCGTAGCCGTGCACCGCGGCGATCACCGGGAAGGGGGAACGCCGGATCTGCCGGGTAATCTCCTGGATCCGGTCGATGCGCGCGCGGGCCGCCTCGATCCCGTCCGAGTGCGGCTCCTCGCGCAGATCGTGTCCGGAGCAGAACGCGCGCCCCCGGCCGGCCAGCACGGCGGCGCGGACCTCCTCCCGCCGGGCTCGCAGCAGCGCTTCCACCAGGGCGTCCACGAGTTCGGGGACGACGGCGTTGAGCCGGTGGCTGCGGTCCAGGCGGATGACGGCGATCTCCCCCGCGCGGTCGTAGCTGACGGGGGGCGGCGGACTGCTCACTGGGCTCCTCGTGCGGAACGGAACTGAGAGGCGGATCGTCTGTCGATCGATCGATCGAGTCTGTAACGTAGGGAACGTCGAAAACCGCCGTCAAGGGTCTCGGTACCGTGTCGGGCAGGGGGTTCACCCTGTCCGTCACCGCCTGAGAGGAGTTCCGCGGATGCCCAGGACACCAGCCGCGCGACCGGCCGCCGGAGACCGGGAGGCCACCCGGGGCCGGGTGTGGCGCGCCGCGGTCGAGCTGTTCGCGGCCAAGGGCTTCCACGGCACCGGCATCCGCGAACTCGCCGACGCGGCCGGGCTGTCCTCCGCCACGCTCTACCACTACATGGGTTCCAAGGACGAGTTGCTCTTCGCCATCATGCGGCAGAGCCTGGAACGGCTGTCCGTCGCCGCCGACCGGGTCGCCGAGGGAACCGCGGCCCCGGCGGAGCGGATCGCCGCGCTGGTGCACGTCCACGTCCTGGCGCACGCGCTGCACCCCAGCGAGACCGCCGTGGTCGACCACGAACTGCGCGCCCTCGGGCCCGAGCAGCGCGAGGCCGCCGTGCGACTGCGCGACCGCTACGAGGACCGCTGGCGCGAGACCATCACCGCCGGGTGCGCCGGCGGTGTCTTCGCCGTACCCGAGCCCTCGGTCGTACGGATCGCGCTGCTGCAGATGTGCTCGGCGGTGGCCGACTGGTACGCGCCCGACGGTCCGTTGGGCCTCGACGAGATCGCCGGGACCCACGCCCGGATCGCCCTGGCCGCACTCGGCGCCGCCGCCGGCGTCCAGTCGGCCGGCTTCGTCACCGACATCGGTCCCGGGCGGAAGCTGGTCGAGGAGATCTGGCAGCTGGACCTGCCGCCCACGCGTTCCTGAACCGCCGAACCCGAAAGGTCCTCCGTGTCCATCCGCGAAGCCGTCCCCGCCGACGTCAAGGAGATCCACGCCCTGATGGTCGAGCACGCCGCTCACGAGGGCGCCGCCGATCAGATCGCGCTGACCCCCCAGGGACTGGAAGAGCACATGTTCGGCCCCCAGCCGACCGTCAGGGCGCTGATCGCCGAGCCGCCCACGACGCCCGGGACGGTCGCCGGGGCAGCCCTGTGGTACCCGACCTTCTCCACCTGGGCGGGCCGCAGCGGCATCTGGCTGGAGGACCTCTACATCCGCCGCGAGCACCGCCGTCACGGCCTCGGCCGCGCCCTGCTCGCCGAACTGCGTGCCCGCACCGGCGGCCGGGTGGAATGGGACGTGATGCGCGGCAACGACGACGCGGCCGCCTTCTACCGCAGCATCGGCGCCTTTCCCGCCGACCAGTGGACCCGCTACCGCTGGCTGCCGTCGGCGGACTGAGGGCGCCCGCCCGGGATGCGGACCGGCGGTCGGGCGGCCGGACCCACGGCCTCCGGCCGCCGGTCCGCCCTGGAGAGGGAGATCAGCGGCGCCCGCTGCCCGGGGCGGGGCGGTCACGCCCGGCGAGGAAGCGGTCCAGCACGCGCACGCCGAACTCCAGCGCCGCCACCGGCACCCGCTCGTCGACGCCGTGGAAGAGGCCCCAGTAGTCCAGCTCCGGCGGCAGCAGCAGCGGGGCGAACCCGTAACTGCGGATGCCGAGCCCGGCGAAGGCCTTGGCGTCCGTGCCGCCGCTCATCACATAGGGCACCGGGCGGGCCGCGGGGTCCTCGGCGGCCAGCGCGGCGCACATCGCGGAGAAGGTCTCCCCGGTCGGCCCGGTGTCGGCGGCGTCCTCGAAGTTGAGGAACTCCCGGGTCACCCCGGGCCCCAGCAGCCGGTCGACGGTCTCCAGGAACTCGTCCCGGAAGCCGGGCAGGAACCTTCCGTCGACCTGCGCGGACGCCGTCCCCGGGATGACGTTGACCTTGTAGCCCGCGGACAGCACCGTCGGGTTGGCCGAGTTGCGCAGCGCGTGCGCGAACAGACCGCCGGCCTGGCCGAGTCGCGCCGCCTCGGCGTCCAGCCTGTCGTGGTCGAGCGTGGTGCCCAGTGCCTCGGCCAGCCCGTCCAGCAGCGCCCGTACGGCAGGGGTGAGCCGCACCGGCCAGGGGTGGGCGGCCAGCCGCGACAGGGCGTGGCACAGTTCGGCGACGGCGTTGTCGGCCGTCTGCCGGGAGCCGTGCCCGGCGGTGCCCTGCGCGGTCAGCCGCATCCAGGCGATGCCGCGCTCGCCGGTGGCCACCGGGTAGATCCGCACCGGTTCGCCGTCCGCGCCGGCGGCGGTGACGCTGAAGCCGCCGGACTCGCTGATCGCCTCGGTGCAGCCCTCGAACAACTCCCGGTGTTCGCGGGCGAGGAAGTACGCGCCGTACTCGCCGGTCGCCTCCTCGTCGGCGGTGAAGGCCAGCACGATGTCGCGCGCCGGCCGTACCCCGCGTTCGGCCCAGGCGCGGACCAGGGCCAGCGTCATCGCGCAGGTGCCCTTCATGTCCACCGCGCCCCGGCCGTGCACCTGGCCGTCCCGGATCTCACCGGAGAGCGGGTGGACCGCCCAGTCGGCGGGGTCGGCGGGCACCACGTCCAGGTGGCCGTGGACCAGCAGCGCCTCCCGGCCCGGATCCCGGCCGGGGATCCGGGCCACCACATTGGTCCGCCCCGGGGCCGCCTCCAGCAGCAGGGGCTCGACACCGGCCGCCTCCAGCAGCCCGGCGACGTATTCGGCAGCCTTGCGCTCGCCGGGTCCGCGGCCGTCGCCGTGGTTGGTGGTGTCGATCCGGATCAGCTCCGAGCAGATCCGGGCGACGTCGCTCATGACCCGCCCCCGGCGGCGGAGGGCAGGAAGCACGCGGTCCGGTGGGCCCCGTCGGCCGGCAGCACCGGGAGCTCGCCCCCGAGGCAGCGGTCCGCGACGCCCGCGCGTTCCGCCTCGCCCGAGGCGTAGGCGGGACAGCGCGGCCGGAAGCGGCAGCCGGCGGGAATCCGAGCGGGGTCGGGCGTCTCCCCGGTGAGCACGGTCGGCTCGGACCCGGACACCTCGGGCACCACCGAGAGCAGCGCCTTGGTGTACGGGTGCCGGGGGCGCAACAGCACCTCGGCGGCGGGTCCGCTCTCCACGATCCGGCCCAGGTACATCACCGCGACCCGGTCGGCGATGTTCCACGCCAGGCCCAGGTCATGGGTGACCACCAGCACCGACAGGCCCAGCTCCTGACGCAGCCGCAGGAGCAGGGCGAGGATCTCGCCGCGCACCGACGCGTCCAGCGAGGAGACCGGCTCGTCGGCGACCAGCACCGACGGCTGGAGCACCAACGCGCCGGCGATCACCACCCGCTGCCGCTGCCCGCCGGAGAGCTCGTGCGGATAGCGCAGGAAGAAGCGCTCGGCGGGGCGCAGCCCGGCCCGCGACAGCGCCTCCGCGACCAGTTCCTGCTCGTCCCCCTCGACGCCGTGGATCCGCAGTCCCTCCGCCACCGCGTCGTACACGGTGTGCCGGGGGTTGAGCGAGCCGCTGGGGTCCTGCAGCACCAGCTGCACCTCGCGGCGGAACGCCCGCAGCGCCCTGCGGCCGTAGCCGAGCGGCTCGCCGCCGACGCTGATCTGCCCGCCGGAGGGGCGCACCAGCCCCAGCAGCGTCCGGGCCAGGGAGGTCTTGCCGCAGCCGGACTCCCCGACCAGGGCCACGATCTCTCCGCGGCCGACGGCCAGGTCCACCCCGTCGACCGCGCGGGCCCTGCCGAAACTGACCCGCAGCCCCGAAGCGGCCAACGCGGCGGCCTGCTGCCCCGGGCCGGCGGACTCCGCGGCCGGCTCGGTCATGGTCTTCTCGCTCATCGCGCACCTCGCAGGTCAAGTCCCGGCTCGTCCGCGCGCAGACAGGCCGACAGGCGCCCGTCGCCGACCGGGGACAGGGCTGTCTCGGTGCCGGCGCACGCCGGAAGTGCCACCGGGCAGCGCGGATGGAAGGCACAGCCACCGGGGAGGTCCGCCGGGAAGGGCGGATCGCCCGGCAGCCCGCTCGGCGCGAAGCGGAACCGCTCGTCGCCGATGCGCGGGAAGGCGCCGGCGAGAGCCGCGCTGTAGGGGTGCCGCGCGGTGTCGAAGACCTCGGCGGCCGGACCGCTCTCCACCACCTGCCCGGCGTACATCACCGCCGCCCGGTCGCAGACACTGCCGAGCACCGACAGATCGTGACTGATCAGCACCAGTCCCAGTCCGAGGTCGCGGACCAGTTCCGACAGCAGCCGCAGCACCTGCGCCTGCACCATGACGTCCAGCGCCGTGGTCGGTTCGTCGGCGATCACCAGGCGGGGCCGGCAGGCCAGTGCCAGGGCGATCATCACCCGCTGGCGCTGGCCGCCGGAGAGCTGATGGGGGTGGGCTGCCGCGCGCCGCGCGGGCAGTCCCACCTGCTCCAGCAGTTCGCCGACCCGCCGTTCGGCGTCGCGCCGGGTGGCGGTGGGCTCGTGCAGCAGGATCGGTTCGGCGATCTGCCGACCGATGCTGTGCACCGCGTTCAGCGAGTGCAGCGCTCCCTGGAAGACGATGGACGTCTCCGCCCAGCGCACCGCCCTCAGCCGGCCGAAGGACATCCCCAGGACGTCCTCACCGTCCAGCAGCACCTGCCCGCCCACCCGGGCGTTCTTCGGCAGCAGCCGCAGCACCGCGTGACTGAGCGTGGATTTGCCGCAGCCGGACTCCCCGGCCACCCCGAGGACCTCGCCCGCGTCCACGGACAGGTCCACACCCCGCACCGCGGGTACCTCGCCCTCGGCCGCGTCATAGGTGACGCGGAGGTCTTTCAGTTCCAGCAGGGCCATGGCTACCGCGCCTCCCGCAGCCGGGGGTTGAGCACGCTCTCCAGGGTCCGCCCGATCAGCGTGAAGGACAGGACGACCAGGACCACGCAGATGCCGGGCGGCAGCACGAACCACCACTCGCCGCTGGACATCGCCCCGGTGCCGTCGGCGTGGTCGAGGATGGAGCCCCAGGAGACCTGGGTCGGGTCGCCGAGGCCCAGGAAGGACAGCGTGGTCTCGGACAGGATCGCGATGGACACCGTCAGCACCGTGTTGGCCAGCACGAGCGGCATGACGTTGGGCAGCACATGACGGGACATCTGGTGCCAGTCGCCGGCCCCCAGCGCCTTGGCCCGCTCCAGGTAGGGGCGGGAGCGTACCGACAGCGTCTGTGCGCACACCAGCCGCGCGGTGCCGGGCCAGGAGGTGATGCCGATCACCACGATGATGTTGAACAACGAGGCCCCGAGCACGGTGGCCAGCACGATCGCCAGCGGCAGGAAGGGGATGACCAGGAACCAGTCGGTGAGGCCCATCAGCAGTGACCGGACCGGGCCGCCGTAGAAGCCGGCGGTGATGCCCACCACGGTGCCCGTGGCCATGGAGATCCCGGTCGCTGCCAGGCCGACCAGCAGCGAGATCCGGGTGCCGTGGATCAGCAGGGTGAGGATCGAGCGGCCGTTCTCGTCGGTGCCCAGCGGATGGCTGAGCGACGGCGGCTGGTGGCCGGCCGCGGTCACCTGGGTGATGTCGAGTCCCGAGGGGTCCGCGAGCACCGGCGCGAGCAGCGCGACCAGGACGAACACGCCCAGGATCGCCAGTCCCACCAGGCCGGAGCGATGGCTCCGGTAGTCGCGCCAGAACCGGGCCAGGGCGGCCTTGCGTCGGGTCCGGGCGATCGAGGCGGCAGTGGTCATGACTCACTCACCCGGGGGTCGAGGACCGCGTAGAGGAGGTCGGCGAGCAGGGTGCACACGATCACCCCGATGGAGAACAGCAGGAACACCGCCTGCAGCAGCGGGATGTCCGGGCCGGTCAACGCCTGGTACGACAGCCAGCCGAGCCCCGGCCAGGAGAACACCTTCTCCACGGTGATCGCGCCGCCGATGACGAAGCCGAAGTTCAGGAAGATTAGCGTCATGGTCGGCAGCAGCGCGTTGGGCACCGCGTGGTTCCGGCGTACCAGTGCGTCGCGCAACCCCTTGGCGCGGGCCAGGGTCAGATACTCCTGTCCCAGCTCGTCCACGAGCGAGGCCCGCATGATGCTGGCGTACTCGGCGAGGTAGACCAGCGTCAGCGAGGTCACCGGGAGCGCCATGTGCCAGATCACGTCCAGCCAGCCGGCCGGGCTGGCGGTGTCGGTGCCGTCGGAGGCCATCCCATGGCTGGGGAAGAACGGCAGCGCGATCATCAGGACCATGCCGAGCCAGAACTCCGGCATGGCGTAGAGGGTGAGCGTGCTGCCGGTGGAGACCCGGTCGAACAGCGAACCGCGCTCCCAGCCGCTGCGTATCCCGATCCAGATGCCCGCCACCGAGGCGAGCAGGATGCTGGTGCCGACCAGCAGCACGGTCGGCCACACCCGCTCGCCGACCAGCTGCCACACCGGCTGGTTGAAACGCACCGAGTTGATGGCGGAGGAGAAGGGGTTGGACAGGTAGTCCAGGAATTGCTGCCCCACCGGCTGGTTGAGCTGCCTGCGCAGCGCGGCGATCTGCTCCCTGGGCATGTTCCGGCCCCGGGTGTACAGGCCGATCGGGTCGCCCGGCAGCAGCCGGAACAGGACGAAGTTGAAGCAGAGGACGAAGAACAGGGTCGCGCCGGCCCAGCCCACCTTGCGCAGGGCGTACCCCGGGTAGCCGCTGAGCAGGCGGCGCCCCGGGGCCCGTTCGGCCACGGTCGTGACGGCGGTCATCGCGGCGCTACTCCCGCTCGTCCGCGGTCTTCTTGTCCCGGCGCCGGGCGACGATCGTCCCGCCGGCGCCCAGCACCAGCACGGCGGCCAGGCCGACGCCGACCATGGTCCCGGCGTTGCCGCCTCCGGTCTCGGCCGCCTGCGCCGAGACCGGGTGGACGTTCCGGTAGGAGTAGGTGCCCATCTGGAAGAGGATGGGTCCGTTCGGCGCGGGCTGCGGCACGAAACCGGTCCAGCGGTCGCTGCGGTACGCGGCGAGGTCGTCGTAGTAGTACGTCATCGCGTAGGCGGCGTCGTCGTAGAGCAGCTTCTGCATCTGCTTGACGATCTTCGCGCGCTCGGCCCGGTCGGTCTCGACGGCCTGCCGCTGGTAGAGCGCGTCGTAGGCGGGGTTGCAGTAGAAGGAGTCGGAGAGGTCCGCGTAGATCTCGCCGCCGTCCTTGTAGCTGCGCTTGTCGCAGGTGAAGACGGACAGTTGGTAGTCGGGGTCGGGTTCGACGCCCCAGCCCCACTCGAACATGTCGAAGTCGCCCTGGCCGACGCGCTCGGTGAGGGCGTCCTCGGAGATCACCGAGACCTTGACCTCGATGCCGATCCGGGCGAGCCACTTCTTCACGAACTCGGCCGTGTTCTGGGACTCCTTGGACTCCTGGCGCGAGAACAGCCGCAGGCTCAGCCGCTTGCCGTCCTTGGCGCGGATACCGTCCGCGCCCTTCGTCCAGCCCGCCTCGTCCAGCAGCCTGCCCGCCGCACCGAGGTCGAAGTCCTGCCGCTCGCCGGCGGCCGGCACGTAGTGCAACTGCTGGTACACGGGCGGGACGACCGTGTCGGCCGGGCTGCCGTGGCCGCCCAGCACCCGCTCCACCAGCGTCTTGCGGTCGATCGCGTGCGAGATCGCCTGCCGGACCCGCTTGTCGCGCAGTGCCGGGTGGCCGTTGCCGATGGGGGTTCCGTCGGCGAGCGCGGCTCCGTTGTTGAAGGAGATCTCGTCGAAGTTGGAGTTGGCGGCCGAGCGTGTGGTGATCCCGGGCTGGCCCTGGAGCGACCGGAAGACGTTGTTCTCCAGGTCGTAGGCGTAGTCGATCTCGCCCCGCTTGAGCGCCTCGGCCATGGCGTCGGCGTTGGTGAAGACGGTGAACGTCAGCTTGCCGATCTTGGGAGGGCCGCCCCAGTAGGACGTGTTGGCCTCGAAGCGGATGTTCTGGCCCTTCTGCCGGCCGACCAGCCGGAACGGCCCGGAGCCGACGACCGGCGCGTCCTTCGGGTCGTTGGCGAAGGACTTGACCTTCTCTTCGCTGATCTTGGACCAGATGTGCTCGGGCAGGATCGGCACCCACAGCTGGTTCATGATCGGGCTGCTCTGCTTGACATGCAGCACCAGGGTGGTGTCGTCCGGCGCCTCGGCCTTGGTGATGTTGGCGACGTAGTTGCCGTAGTTGCTCTGCTCGTAGTCGCCGCCCAGGATCCGGTTGAAGGTGTACGCGGCGTCCTTGGCGGTCAGCGGTACGCCGTCGCTCCACTTGACGCCGGAGCGGATCTTGTACGTCCAGCTCTTGCCGTCCGGTGCCTCCTCCCAGGAGGTGGCGAGCCCCGGTACGGGGGAGAAGTCCTTGTCGCTCCAGCCCATGAGCAGGTCGTAGGTCACCCCCCACATCTCGTAGGACTCCTGGACGACCCCGGTGAACGGGTTGAGCGAGTCGACGTCGGAGAGGATGCCCACGGTGAAGGTCGTGGCATGCGCCGGCTTGGTGGCGGAGTGGGGCGCCGCCGCGACCGAAGCGACCGTCCCGGGGGAGAGGAGCAGTCCGGTGGTCAGTGCGGCGGCGGCGAGCCCTCGCAGGGCGCGGCGGGACAGCGGGGCTGCGGCAAGGGACAAGGGATCCTCCGGGCGGCGGGGATTCGGCGGACCACAGTCTCGGTCGATCGATCGATCGGGTCAAGGGGTAGATCCCTCTGTCCGGCGGACGATCACGGTGCTAGCGTCCGGCCATGTCCCATGCCGACCCGCACATCCACGCCCCCGCGACCGCTCCGGTCCCGCCGCGCGGCACCCTGGTGCGCACCCTGCACGGGGTGCGGCGCCCCGACGAGTACGACTGGATGCGGGACAGTGGCGAGGCCGGCCCCCACCTGGTCCGGGAGCGCGCCCATTACGAGGCGATGACCGCGCACACCGCACCTGTGCGGGACGCGCTCTTCAATGACATGGCGGCCCGGGTGGCGGAGGCCGACCGGTCGGTGGAGTGGCGACTCGGCGGGCATGTCTACCGCACCGAGACACCCCGCGGAAGCGACCACGAGCGTCTTGTGCGGTGGGACAACGGATGTGACACGCAGTCCGCGCCGGATGTACTGCTCGACCTAGAGGAGCTCGCCCAGGGCTCCTCGTACGTGGAGACCGGGCTCCGGGAGGTCAGCCCCTGCGGCAACTTCCTGGCGTACTCCGTGGACACCACCGGCGAGGAGGTCTACGAGCTGCGCTTCCGCGATCTGGCCAGCGGTCGGGACCTGCCCGACCGGATCAGGCGCAGCTACTACACCGGCGCCTGGTCCGCCGACTCCACCGCCTTCCTCTACACCGTCCCCGACGCGCGCTACCGCCCCCACGAGGTCCGGCTGCACCGCCTGGGCACCTCCGAGGCCGACGACCGGCCGGTGCTGCGCGAGGACGACGCCCGCTTCGAACTCACCGTCTCCGCCACCCGCTCCGGCTCCCTGATCATCCTCACCGCGGCCTCCCGCGACACCACCGAGACCTGGCTGCTGGACGCCGCCGACCCCACCGGCGTGCCCCGTTCCGTGGCGGGCCGCACCCCTGGAACCGAGTACCGGGTCGACCACGACGCCGCCCGCGACCGCCTGGTCGTCACCACCGACCGGGACGCCCCCGAGTCGCAACTCGTCAGTGCCCCGCTGACCGCGCCGGACCGGTGGGCCACCCTGCACCCGGCCCGCCCCGGCGAACGCCTGCTTCGCGCCGACGCCTTCGCCCGCCATCTGGTCCTCACCCTGCGCCGCGACAGCTCCCCGATGCTGCGCGTGGTGCCGCTCGACCCCGCCGCCGAACCGTACGAACTCCACCCCGAACTGCCCGCCGGCCGCATCGCCGCCGTCCACAACCACCTCTACGACACCACCGGGATCGTCGTGGAGACCGGCTCCTGCACCGAGCCCACCCGCTGGTGGTCCGTCGACCTCGACACCGGTGCCCGCACCCTGCTCAAGGCCGCCGAAGCCCCCGGCCACCGGCCGGGCGACTACGCCACCGAACGCCGCTGGGCCCCCGCCCCCGACGGCACCCTCGTCCCGGTCACCCTCGCCCGGCGCGCCGACACCCCGCTCGACGGCACCGCCCCCTGCCTGCTCTACGCCTACGGCGCCTACGAGGCCGTGGACGAACCCGCGTACGACCCGGCCCTGACAGCCCTGCTCGACCGCGGCGTGGTGTTCGCCCACGCCCATGTCCGCGGCGGCGGCGAACTCGGCCGCGCCTGGTGGCAGGACGGACGCCTGGCCCGCAAGGTGAACACCTTCACCGACCATCTGGCCGTGGCCGATTGGCTGGACGGCGAGGGCCTGGTCGACGGGCGCCGCATCGCCACCCGCGGCCTGTCCGCCGGGGGACTGCTGCAGGGCGCCGTGTTCAGCATGCGGCCACAGCGCTGGGCCTGCGTCGTCGCCGAGGTGCCCTTCGTCGACGTGGTCACCACCATGCTCGACGCGGACATCCCGCTCACCGTCAACGAGTGGGAGGAGTGGGGTGATCCGCGCCGCCCCGAGGACTTCGCCTGGATGCTCGCCTACTCCCCGTACGACAATCCGCCGCCCCCGGCGGGCCGCCCCCCGCTGCTGGTCACCGGCGCCGTCCACGATCCCCGGGTGATGGTGCACGAACCGGCGAAATGGGTGGCCCGGCTGCGCGCCACCGCCGACCCCGACCGCAGCGCCCCGGTGCTGTTCCGCGTCGAGACCGGCGAAGGCGCCCACGCGGGCCCGGCCGGCCGCTACTCCCGGCTCCGCTACGAGGCGGAGGTCTACGCCTACGTCCTGGACGCCTTCGCCCGCGCGGGCGACCGGTAGCCGGCCGAGCCCGGGAACCGGTCACGAACGCGGCGGGCCAGGGCGTTGTGCCGCCGAGGGTGTTGGGCCAGGGCGGTCGAGCGGCACCTGCGAGGGCTGTACCCGCCCGAGCAGACCGCGACGGGGCTGTCCTCGCTCACGCCCCGGCGCGGCGCGCCGGCGGGCCCGTGTTCAGCCGGCAGTTCCCCGGCCGGTTCCCGAACCGCCGCGCCGGGTGTCCCGCAGTGGACCAGGGTGCGGAGCAGCGGCCGCTGCCCCGGGTCGAACCACGCGGCCGGCGAGGCGCTGCCGCGTCAGCGGCTCCGCCCAGGCCGGGGCCATGCGCCGCCGGCGCGGCGGCGGGGCTGCACCGGGGCCGCACCGACGCTAGGGCAGCCGTCCGGCGGCCCGCAGCAGCTCCAGCGTCGGCCCGACCGGCAGCGCCTCCATGGCGCGACCCTCCCGGCCGGTCACCGTGCGCGCCTGGAAGAGAGAGTTGAGCACCGCCTCCTCGGTGGCCTCCACCGCCCCCGCGAAGTACGGGTCCAGATCACGTCCCGACGCCGGAGTCCCGGCCGGGGACTCCCCGCGAGCGGTCCGCAGCCCGGTGGCGAAGGCGAAGAAGATCTCGCCGCTGCCGTGGTGGGCCGTGGAGCCCGTCCTGGCCAGGCCCAGTCCCGCCCGCCGGGCGAGGCGTTCGCAGGCCGCGGAGTCCAGCGGGCCGTCCGTGGCGACCACCACGATGCACGAGCCCGCCGGACCGGGCAGCTCCCGCTCCGGCGGCGCCGGCGGCAGCAGTCGCCCGACCGGGACGCCGTCCACGGTGAGCCGCTCCCGCTCCCCGAAGTTGGTCATCGCCAGCACGCCCACCACATGACCGTCCGGCAGCACCCGGGAGGCCGTACCGATGCCGCCCTTGAAGCCCAGGCAGCACATTCCCGTGCCGGCGCCCACCGCCCCCTCCGGCGGGGCCGTCCGCCGCCCGCCCACGGCCGCGCCCGAGGCCCGCGCCGCCCGCAGCGCCCCGGCGACATCCTCACGGCTCACCTGCATACGACGGGCGTCGTTGAGGAAGGAGTCGTCGCACTCGGCCACCACCGGGATCACCACGTCGTCGCCGATGCCCTCGTCCTCCTCCAGCAGCAGCTCGCAGGCGGCGTCGTACACCCGGCCCAGCTGCATGGTGGAGGTGAGGAACACCGGGGACTCCAGCAGCCCCCACTCCCGCGCGGCCAGCAGCCCGGTGCACTCACCGGCGCCGTTGAGCACCGCCGCACCGGCCGGCAGCGGACGGCGCGGGGCGCTGCCGCCCGGGTCGATGACGGTCACTCCGGTGCGGGCGGTGCCGCGTCCCACCGGCGGGGCGGGCTCGTCCCGTACCACCGTGGCATGTCCGACCCCCACGCCGGGCACATCCACGATCGAGGCCGTGGGGCCGCTCGGCAGCAGTCCGATGGTGATTCCCAGTTCCTGTACGCGACTCATGGCTGCCATCATGCACGCCATGAATGCGCAGCTCACAGCGGTGTGGTCGGATGAATGCGCCCAACACGACCCGGGTGCGGAGATATGGGTGGGCGTACGGACCCCGGCCGCCGAGGTACCGGAGCGGGTGGCGGTGATCCGCGCCGCACTGGAGGGGGCCGGCGTCCGGCTGGTGCGGGCCGCCCCGCACGGCGACGAGCCGCTGACCGCCGTCCACGACCCCGGCCTGCTGGCCCACCTGCGCGAGGTGCACCGGCAGTGGGTGGCGGCCGGGTTGCCGGAACTCGCCGGCCAGGACCGGGTGGTCCCGTATGTCTTCCCCACCGCCGCGATGCTCGCGGGCATGTCCCCGACCCCGGCCGACGGAGTGCACGGCCGCGTCGGGCAGTGGTGCTACGACACCATGACCCTGGTCGGCCCCGGCACCTGGCCGGCGGTACGGGCCGCCGCCGACGCCGCGCTGACCGCGGTGCACCTGCTCGGGCCGGATACCCCGCTGACCTACGCGCTGTCCCGTCCCCCCGGCCACCACGCCACCCCCGGCGGGTACGGGGGCTCCTGCTACCTCAACAACGCCGCCATCGCCGCCGAGGCGCTGCGTGCCCGTGGCTTCGAGAGGGTGGCGGTGATCGACGTCGACGCCCACCACGGCAACGGAACCCAGGCCGTCTTCTGGGAGCGCGGCGACGTCCACTACGGCTCGGTCCACGTCGACCCGGCCGCCGGATGGTTCCCGCACTACCTGGGCCACGCCGGCGAACGCGGGGCGGGCCCGGGCGCCGGCGCCAACCGCAACCTGCCGCTGGCCCCCGGCACCGGCGACCAGGGCTGGCTGGAGGCCGTCGCCCGGCTGTGCGAGGAGGCCCGGGCCCATGGGGCCCAGGCGCTGGTGGTCTCCCTCGGCGTCGACGCGGCCGCCGACGATCCGGAAAGCCCGCTGCGGGTCACCGAGGACGGCTACCACCGCACCGGCCGCCTGCTGGGCTCCCTCGGCCTGCCCACGGTCGCGGTCCAGGAGGGCGGCTACCATCTGCCGTCCCTCGGGCCCCTGGTGACGGCCGCTCTCCGCGGCCTGGCGGGTGCCTGAGCCATGGCCTGACAAGCTCCCACCGCTCCACCTCAGGCAGCGCCCGGCCGCGGACGGCAGGACGCTCGGTCCGCTTCGCCGGAGCTCAGCTGCTCCTCCTCCACCGGCAGTTCGGCGACCACCCGGAACCCGCCCCGCGGCCCCGGGCCGGTACCGAGGGAGCCGCCGGCCGCGGCCAGCCGCTCCGTGAGCCCCTTCAGGCCGGAACCCGACCCGGGGGCCGAGCCTGCGCCGCGGCCGTCGTCGGTGATCTGCAGCCGTACGTGCCCGTCGGTGCCCGCGAGTTCGATCCGGCAGGTCGTGGCCCCGCTGTGCCGTACGACGTTGGTGACCCCTTCCCGTACCACCCAGCCGAGCAGGGCCTCGGTCTGCGGGGGCAGCGGCGGGCCGGACTCCTTGACGACGACCTCGATCCCGGTTGCCGCCAGGGCCGAGCGGGCGCGGTCCAGTTCGGTGGAGAGGCTGCCCTCGCGGTAGCCGGTGACCGCCTCGCGGATCTCGGTGAGGGCCTGGCGGCCGACCGCCTCGATGTCGGCGATCTGGGCGAGGGCCGCGTCCAGGTCGCGCGGGGCGAGCCGGCGGGCGGCCTCGGACTTGACGACGACCACCGAGAGGGTGTGCCCGAGCAGGTCGTGCAGGTCGCGGGAGAAGCGCAGCCGCTCCTCGGCCACGGCGTTGCGGGCCAGCTCCTGGCGGGTGGCGCGCAGCTGGGTCACCGCGTCGAAGAGGGTGAGCATGGCCGCGGTCACCAGGCCCGAGATGAGGCTGCCGTACCCGATGGACACGCCGTCCCAGATGTCGCCGCTGCGCAGCCCGGAGACGATCCCGGCGGACACCGCGAGGGCGACGAGCACGGGCCCCATCCGCCGGCCGCGCACCACGATCCCCACGGCCAGCGACAGCAGCGGGAAGAACACCAGCCAGCTGCCGCCGTAGCCGATGGCGAGGGCGTAGGTGACGGCGGCCAGCGCGAGCAGGTACAGCCGGGGCGCCTTCCCGGCCGCGGCACGCGGGTTGAAGGCGGTGAAGACGACCCCGATGTAGAGGGAGTTGAAGGCCAGCAGGCCGAGGCCGCCGAGCCAGGGGTTGGCGGCCTTGCCCTGCAGGAGGTGGGACAGGGCGCCCACGCCCATCAGCAGCCAGGGCAGGAAGGTGAAGCGGTTCGGGGGCTTGAGGTCCTCGATCTCCTCGGAGAAGGTCCGGGTCACCCGCAGGTGCCGCCACTCGTGCCAGATCCGTGCCGGCAGCGGGCGCCGGGGCTCCGTCGTGATCGCCATGACCGTTCCCTGCTCTCGTTCGCGGTGCGGTTCGGTTCCGGTGTGCTTCACGTCGTGCGTGCCGAGCGGCGGTAGGCGTACACCGCGTACGCGCCGAAGACTGCCGTCCACGCGGCGAGCACGGCGATCGTGCCGGTCTGCGGGATCGCGCCGTCCGCGACGCTCCAGCCGAGCTGCCCGAAGCGGTGGGACGGGGTCCACTCGGAGACCGCCTTCAGCCACCCGGGGAAGACGGAGGCGGGGATCCACAGGCCGCCGACGACGGACAGGCCCAGGTTGCACGCCAGGTTCACCACGCCCGTGGTCTGGCCGGACAGCCGGTAGCCGTTGCCGAGACCGAGCAGGGTGAAGGGGGCGGTGCCGACCCAGAGCAGGCCGCCGATGGCAGCCCACTGCCAGGGCTCCAGTTCCACGCCGTTGACGAGCCCGCCGGCCAGCAGGACGGCCAGGATCGAGGGCAGTACGGTGATCGAGCCGCTGATGCAGCGGCCGGTGACGACCAGCAGCGGCGACATCGGGGTGATCCGCAGCTGGCGCAGCCAGCCGAGGCCCTTGTCCTCGGCGACGCTCGATCCGGTGCTCACCGCCGAGCCCAGCGCGCCGTAGGCGGCCATGCCGATCATGGCGGCCAGCGCGGCGGCCTTGTCCTCCTCCGAGCCGCTGACCCCGAGGTTGGTGAAGAGCAGGTACATCATGACCGGCATGCCGACGCCGAAGACCACGAACGCGGCGTCGCGCAGGGTGCGGCGGATCTCCAGCTTGACGTAGGCGAGCAGCATCAGACGGTCTCCTCGGCGAGGGCGGCGGTGTCCGCGACGGTGACGGGGGCGGTGTCCTCGTCGGAGGACTGCGAGGTCAGGGAGAGGAACGCGTCCTCCAGGCTGGCCGCGGTCACCTCCAGGCCGCGGATCATGCCGCGGTCGGCGAGCGCGACGACGGTCGCGTCGGAGTCGGCGGACCGCAGCAGGGCCCGGTCGCCGCGGACCTCGACGGAGACGACCCCGGGCAGTTGCCGCAGGCCCTCGGTGGCGGCCCCGGCCAGGTCGAAGGAGACGAGGTTGCCGCCGACCGCGCGCTTGATGCGCTCGCCGCTGTCGTCGGCGACGACGCGACCGTGGTCGATCACCACGATGCGGTCGGCGTTCTCGTCCGCCTCCTCCAGGTAGTGGGTGGAGAACAGCACGGTGTTGCCGCGGGCCGCGTACGCGCGCATCGAGTCCCAGAAGGCGCGCCGGGCCTCGACGTCGAGGGCGGCGGTGGGCTCGTCCAGCACGATGAGTTCGGGATTGCCGGCCAGCGCCACGGCGAAGCGGACGCGCTGCGCCTGGCCGCCGGAGAGCCGGTCGGCCCGGCGGCCGGCGACCTCGGTGAGGCCGGCCAGTTCCAGGGCCTCGGCGACGGGCATCGGGGCGGGGTAGGTGCGCGCAACGAAGGTGATCAGTTCGCGCACGGTCACGCGGGGGATCGGCCGGCCGTCCTGCAGCATCGCGCCGACCCGGCCGGCCCGCACGGCCGCGTGCGGGGTGGTGCCGAAGAGCCGGATCTCGCCGTCGTCGGGCTCGTTGAGCCCGAGCAGCAGGCTGATCGCGGTGGACTTGCCCGCGCCGTTGCGGCCGAGCAGTGCGACGGACTCCCCCCGCAGGATCTCCAGGTCGACGCCGTCCACCGCGCGTACCGCGCCGAACGTCTTGACCACCCTGGTGAAACTCACTGTCGTCGTCATGGCACCGACACTACGGCGCGCGCCCCGGGCCGGGTCAGTGGGGAATGTACGGAACCGGGCAGGACAAATGTCACGGCCGCCAAGCTACTCTGACGATGCGTCAGCTATTCCCAGCGCCCGGACGATGCGTTATACATGGGCTGGCTAGAACGCGTTCTAGTGCACGCCCTGGCGGGGCCGACGGTGCGGACGGCCGCGCCAGGGCCCACCGCGCAGCGAAGGAGCCGCCGGACATGCCGATCGACGTAGCCGCCGCCACCTCGGCCGAACCCCGCAGCGCCGAACTCGTCTGGGACCACAGGGACGTCATCCTCTACCACCTCGGCCTCGGCGCGAACGCCCTCAACTACGCCCTGGAAGGGCCCGGTCTGCAGGTCCTGCCCAGCTTCGCCACCGTCGCCGGCGGCTCCGTCGCCGCCGGGGAGGCGCGGGGCGGGCTGTCCCTGCCCGGCATCGAGATCGACCTCGCCGCCGTACTGCACGGCGGGCAGCGCATCGAGGTGCACCGCCCGCTCCCCGTCAGCGGCCGGGCCGTGCAGACCTCGCGCGTCGCCGACGTGTACGACAAGGGCAAGGCCGCCGTCATCGTGCTGCGCCGTGAGGTCGCCGACGACCAGGGCCCGCTGTGGACCTCCGACGCGCAGATCTTCGTCCGCGGCGAGGGCGGCTTCGGCGGCGACCGCGGCCCCTCCGCCCGTACCGCGAGCCCCGAGCGGGCCCCCGATCGCACCGTCGAGCGAGCCACCCGCGAGGACCAGGCACTGCTCTACCGGCTCTCCGGCGACTGGAACCCCCTGCACGCCGACCCCGAGTTCGCCAAGCACGCGGGCTTCGACCGGCCGATCCTGCACGGCCTGTGCTCCTACGGCATCACGCTCAAGGCCGTCGTCGACACCCTGCTCGGCGACGACGCCGGCCGCGTACGCGCCTGCTCCACCCGCTTCGCCGGGGTCTTCTTCCCCGGCGAGACCCTGCGCATCCGGATGTGGTCCGAGGAGGGCCGCGTCCAGGTGTCGGCGACCGCCGTCGAACGGGACGACGCACCGGTCCTCGCCGACACCGTCGTCGAGCACACGTAGTCCGAGGGGAGAGGGGACAACCCATGCGCGCAGCGCTCCTGCAGGAGATAGGCCAGGACAAGCTCGAGGTCGTCGACGACATCGAGGCGGTGGGCTTCGGCCCGGGCAAGGTGCGCATCCGGCTGCGGGCGACCGGGCTGTGCCACTCCGACCTGTCCGCCATGAGCGGCGTCCTGCCGCAGCCCGCGCCCTTCGTCCCCGGCCACGAGGGCGCCGGGGAGATCATCGAGACCGGCGAGGGCGTCGAGGGCCTCAAGGCCGGCGACCGCGTCCTGGTCTGCTGGCTCCCGGCCTGCGGCGCCTGCCCGGCCTGCCGGCGCGGCCAGTCCCACCTGTGCCTGGCCGGCTTCATGAACGCCGGCACACCCAACTTCCGCCGCCCCGCCGGGGACGTCTTCGGCTTCGCCGGCACCGGCACCTTCGCCGAGGAGGTGGTGGTCGCCGCCCCCTGCGCCGTGCCCATTCCCGACGACCTCCCGTACGAGATCGCCGCCCTCATCGGCTGCGGCGTCACGACCGGGATCGGCGCCGCCCTCAACACCGCCCGGGTCACGCCCGGTTCCTCGGTCGCGGTCATCGGCTGCGGCGGCGTCGGCATCAGCGTCATCCAGGGCGCCCGTGCCTCCGGCGCCGCCGAGATCATCGCCGTCGACCCCGTGGAGTCCCGCCGCGACGCGGCCCTGCGCTTCGGGGCGACCGACGCCGTCGCGCCGGAGGAACTGGGCGAAGCGAAAGCCCGCGTCACCGGGGGCGAGGGCTTCGACTGCGTCTTCGAGGTCGTCGGCCGCAGCGCGACGGCCCGTACCGCCTACGAGACCACCCGCCGCGGCGGGACGCTCTGCGTGGTCGGCGCCGGGGCGATGGACGACCTCCTGCAGATCAACATGTTCGAGCTGTTCTTCGACGAGAAGCGCATCCTGCCCTCCCTCTACGGCGGCGGCGACGTCCTGCGGTCCTACGACCGCGTCATCCGCCTCTGGCGCGCGGGGCGCGTGGACCTGGAGGGGCTCATCACCCACCGCGTACGACTCGACCAGATCAACGAGGCCATCGACCAGATGCGCAGCGGCGAGGCCCTGCGCACCTGCATCGCGGTCTGACACCGGGACTGGAGAAGGCATGGGCGTGCTGGACGGCAGGACGGCGGTCGTCACCGGGGCCGGGCGCGGCCTGGGCCGTGCCGAGGCGCTGGAACTGGCGCGGCTGGGCGCCAACGTGGTCGTCAACGACTACGGGCAGCCCGGCCGTGACGGCTCCGGCGAGGCGTCGGCGACCCCCGCGGACGAGGTCGTCGCCGAGATCACCGCGGCCGGCGGCCATGCCGTCCCGCACCACGGCGACGTCGCCGACTTCGCGCAGGCCGAACAACTCGTCCGGCTCGCGGCCGAGACGTACGGGGCCCTCGACATCCTGGTCAACAACGCCGGCATCCTCCGGGACCGGATGGTCTTCTCGATGACCGAGGAGGAGTGGGACTCCGTGGTCCGGGTCCACCTCAAGGGTCACTTCAACACCATCCGGTTCGCCGCCGCCCACTGGCGCGAGCGCGCCAAGGCAGCCGGCGCCCCGGTCTACGGCCGCGTCGTCAACACCTCGTCGGAGGCGTTCCTCGCCGGTTCGGCCGGCCAGCCCAACTACGCGGCCGCCAAGGGCGGCATCGTCGGGCTGACCTCGTCGACGGCGGCCGCCCTCGGCAGGTACGGAGTACGCGCCAACGCCATCTGCCCCCGCGCGCGGACGCGGATGACCGAGGACGTCTTCGCGGGCCTGCGGCGGCCCGAGGAGGGGCCGGACCCGCTGGCGGTGGAGCATGTCGCCCCGCTCGTCGGCTACTTGGCGTCACCGGCGGCCGACCGGATCACCGGTCAGCTCTTCGTCGTGCACGGCGGGATGGTGGCGGTGATGGACCGCCCCCGCGTCGCGGCGAAATTCGACACCGCCAAGGAGGCTTTCACCTACGACGAACTGGACGACGTGCTCACCCCGTACTGGTCGGACCGTGACCCGGGCGACACCTTCGCCGCCACCGACGTCCTGGCCCTGCGCCACGAGGGCTGAAACGGGCGCGGGGCCCGTCAGACCTCCATGGCGGGCGGCCCGGAGGGGCGGCGGTGGCGGCCGTGCGGCGCCTCGACCACCTGGGCGTTGTCGTCTTGGGCGGAAGCCGTACCGCGGTGGCGGCCGGCGTGCTGGCCCTCGGCGGAACCGCCCTCGAGGTGGGCCTCGGCGGCGGTGTCGTGTCGGGCATCGGACATGAGGAGACTCTCCGTCGAATAGCTTGCAGGGTGCGCGGAACGCCGGAAGAGTTTACCGATTCAAGATCCCGTGGCCAGCGGCGCCTTCTGCAACGGCAGCACGGGACTGGTCCTGGCCGCGTCGTGGACGTCCCAGGGACTTCCCTCCGCCACGCCCGCGCCCACCGCCGCGGACGGGACGGGCAGCGCGGGCGGCGCCTCGTACTCCACCGTCCCGCACGGGCAGTGCGCGCACGCGTACGGCAGGCGCAGCACCCCCCGCGCCGACCACAGACCGGCCCCGGCCAGCCACCCCTCCGGGGCCGCCAGCCAGGTGGCGCGGCGCTCCCCGGGCCGCCACACCGCCAGCGACGTGCCGTGCGGGCCGTCCGCGCGGAGCGCGACCGCGCACGCCTCGGGCATCAGCACCTGGCCCGGCTGCGCGGCGAACGGGGTGAGCACCGCGTCCGGGACGCGCAGGCACTCGGCGAACCGCATGGGCTGCCGGCTGCCCAGCACGCCCCAGCCGATGCGGTCCTCACCCGTGGCGTCGCTGCGCACTATCAGCAGCCCGCTGTCCGGCTCCGCGAGCAGCAGTCGGTCGTTGCTGTCGTCGGTGATCTGCAGCAGCGGGCTGACCGCCCCGGCCCGTTCCAGATCGACGGCGACCGTCTTGACCGTCCCCTCCACCTCCCGGTCGAGCGCGAGCAGCCGGCCCGCCCGGTCCAGCCAGGCGCCGCCCGCGCACCGGCCCGGGATCTCCACCAGCCGGCGCGGCCGCAGGTCGCGGTCGTCGTGCACGAGCCACACCGCCGACACCTCCCGTGCCGGGTCGTAGGTCAGCGCGTACGCCTCGCCCGACGCGACCGGCGGCAGCAGCCGTGCCTCCGCGTCACCGCCCGGCAGCGAGCCCACGAGCAGCTCGCCGGTGCCGGGCCCGGTCGGGTAGAGCAGGGCGAGGTCGTACCGGTCGGCGACCCGGCGGCGGATGAGCACGCGGCCGTCGGGCAGCGGAAGGACCTCGGAGCACTGTTCCTCGGGCTGGTTGCCGGGCAGCGGCACGGTGTACGGCTCGGGCCCGCCGAGCGTCCAGCGCTCGGGATACCAGCCGTCGTCCCCGTCCGGCGCCTGGGCCAGGCAGGCGGCGTACGAGCCGTCCGCGGCGATCGCGAACCCGGCGCGTCGCACGGTGGTGGTCTCGGTGGCGCAGGCAGTCATGGTGTGGCTCACCTCCGGGCCACGACGCTAGTTTTCGCACGCCCAGCCGTACGACGTGAGTCGGTGCGCTTCACACGTAAGAGTGGCTCTCGTCCCGTTCCGTCGGACTTCGTATGCTCGCTGTGCTCATGACCAGCCCGGGATTCCGGCCGCCCCGCACCGGCGCGGTAACCTCGACCCGTGCCGAAACTGTCCGACGTCATCGCCGCCCTCGAAGCCCTCTGGCCTCCGGCATGGGCCGAGCAGTGGGATGCCGTCGGTCTCGTCTGCGGGGACCCGGACGCGGAGGTCGGCCGGGTCCTGTTCGCCGTCGACCCGGTCCGGGAGGTCGTCGAGGAGGCGATCGCCACCGGCGCCGACCTGCTGGTCACGCACCACCCGCTCTACCTGCGCGGGACGACGACGGTCGCGGCGACCGGCTTCAAGGGCCGCGTCGTGCACACCCTGATCAAGAACGACATCGCGCTGCACGTGGCGCACACCAACGCCGACCGGGCCGACCCCGGGGTCTCCGACGCCCTCGCCGAGGCCGTCGGCCTGCGGGTCACCGGACCCCTCGTGCCCGACCCCGCCGATCCGGCGGGCCGCCGCGGCCTCGGCCGGATCGGCGAGCTGCCCGAGCCCATGACGCTGGCGGAGTTCGCCCGCCGTGCGGCGGCCGGCCTGCCGGCCACCGCGACCGGACTGCGCGTCGCGGGCGACCCCGGGCGGCCGGTGCGCACCGTCGCGGTGTGCGGCGGCTCCGGCGACAGCCTCTTCGACGACGTACGCAGGGCCGGGGTGGACGTCTACCTCACCGCCGACCTGCGCCACCACCCGGCGTCCGAGGCCCAGCAGGCGGGACCGCCGGCGCTCGTCGACGCGGCCCACTGGGCCACCGAGTGGCCCTGGTGCGAGCAGGCCGCGCGCCGGCTCGACGAGGTGTCCGAACGGCACGGCTGGGCGCTGCGTACCTATGTGTCGCGCGCCGTCACCGACCCGTGGACGGCCCACGCCCCGGCCCCCGAACTTTCCCTTGACGAACCCACGACCTCAGGAGCCCCCCGCTGAAAGCCGCGCCCGCAGACCAGATCCGACTGCTTGAGGTCCAGGCCCTCGACTCGCGCCTCGCGCAGCTGGACCACAAGCGCAAGAACCTTCCCGAGCACGCGGAGATCGAGCGCCTGAACTCCGACGTGACCCAGCTGCGCGACCTGCTGGTCGCCGCCCAGACCGAGGAGAGCGACACCGCCCGCGAGCAGACCAAGGCCGAGCAGGACGTGGACCAGGTGCGCAAGCGCGCCGTCCGCGACCAGGAGCGGCTGGACTCCGGCGCGGTCTCCTCCCCGAAGGACCTGGAGAACCTCCAGCGCGAGATCACCTCGCTCGCCAAGCGGCAGAGCGACCTCGAGGACGTCGTCCTGGAGGTCATGGAGCGCCGCGAGGGCCTGCAGGAGCGGGTCCAGGAGCTGACCGGACGCCTGGACTCCGTCCAGGCCAAGGCCGGTGAGGCGGAGGAGCGCCGCGACACCGCGCTGCGGGAGACCGACGCCGAGGGGTCGTCGGTCACCAAGGAACGCGAGATCATCGCCGGTTCCGTCCCCGCCGACCTGCTGAAGCTCTACGACAAGCTGCGCGCCCAGTCCGGCGGCGTCGGCGCCGCCCGGCTCTACCAGAAGCGCTGCGAGGGCTGCCGGCTGGAGCTGAACATCACCGAGCTCAACGAGGTGCGGGCGGCCGCCGCCGACGAGGTCGTGCGCTGCGAGAACTGCCGCCGCATCCTCGTCCGCACCCCCGAGTCGGGCCTGTAATGGCCCGTACGTTGGTGGTGGAGGCCGACGGCGGGTCCCGGGGCAACCCGGGCCCTGCCGGGTACGGCGCCGTCGTCCGCGACGCCGCGACAGGCGAAGTGCTCGCCGAGGCCGCCGAGTTCATCGGCACGCACACCAACAACGTCGCCGAGTACCGGGGCCTGATCGCCGGGCTGCGCGCCGCGCACGCCATCGACCCGGAGGCCCGGGTGCGGGTGCGGATGGACTCCAAGCTGGTCGTCGAGCAGATGTCCGGCCGCTGGAAGATCAAGCACCCCGACATGCGGCCGCTCGCCGCCGAGGCGAAGACGATCCTGCCGCCGGGGCAGGCCACGTACGAGTGGATCCCGCGCGAGCAGAACAAGCACGCCGACCGGCTCGCCAACGAGGCCATGGACGCGGGCAAGCGCGGCAAGCAGTGGGAGCCCGGCCGCTCCGCCGCCGCGCTCGTCACCACCGCCACCGAGCCCGAGCCCGTGGACGCCGCCCCCAAGGCTGCGCCCGTCGGCTGGGCCGCCGCCGCGGACCTCGGCACGCCGACCACCTTCGTCCTGCTGCGGCACGGCGAGACCCCGCTCACCGCGGAGAAGCGCTTCTCCGGCAGCGGGGGAGCCGACCCCGAACTCTCCGAGAAGGGCCGCTGGCAGGCCCAGCGTGTCGCCGACGCCCTCGCCGCCCGCGGCACCGTGCAGGCCGTCGTCACCTCGCCGCTGGCCCGCTGCCGGCAGACCGCCCAGGCCGTCGCCGACCGGCTCGGACTGGACGTACGGGTCGACGAGGGGCTGCGCGAGACCGACTTCGGAGCCTGGGAGGGGCTCACCTTCGCCGAGGTGAAGGAGGGCTACCCGGCCGAACTCGACGCCTGGCTCGGCTCCGCCAAGGCCGCCCCGCCCGGCGGGGAGAGCTTCGCCGCCGTCGCCCGCCGGGTCTCCCTCGCCCGGGACAAGCTCATCGCCCGTCACCCGGGCCGCACGGTCCTGCTGGTCACCCACGTCACCCCGATCAAGACCCTGGTCCGGCTGGCACTGGGCGCCCCACCGGAGTCGCTGTTCCGGATGGAGCTGTCGGCGGCGGCGCTGTCGGCGGTGGCGTACTACGGGGACGGGAACGCGTCGCTGCGGCTGCTCAACGACACGTCACACCTGCGCTGACCGCGCGGACTGGGCTGTCTGCGCGGACTGGGCTGTCCGCGCAGACGCACGCAGCGCGGCCGCCTCGCGGGCGAGCCGCTCCACCCGGTCCCAGTCGCGATCCCGCAGGGCGTCCTGCGGGACCATCCAACTTCCGCCCACGCAGGCCACGTTGGGAAGGGCCAGATAGTCGGGCGCACGGTCCGCGTCGATGCCGCCGGTCGGGCAGAAGCGGACGTGCGGGAGCGGGGCGGCTAGCGCCTTGAGGTACGCCGTTCCGCGGGCCGCCTCCGCGGGGAAGAACTTCAGCTCCGTCAAGCCGCGTTCGGCCAGGGCGACCACGTCGGAGGCGGTCGACACGCCGGGCAGGAACGGCAGCGCGGACGCCGCCATCGCGTCGACCAGCTCCCGCGTCCACCCCGGGCTCACCAGGAACCGCGCCCCGGCCCGCACCGCCGCCCCCACCTGCTCCCCGCGCACCACGGTCCCGGCCCCCACGACCGCCTCGGGTACCTCGCGGGCCGCCGTGGCGATCGCCTCCAGCGCGGCGGGTGTCCGCAGCGTGATCTCCACCGCGGGCAGTCCGCCCCGGGCCAGCGCCCGGGCGAGCGGGGGCGCGTCGGCGGGGTCATCCAGCGTGACCACGGGGATGACGGGGGCGAGGTTCAGCACCATGCGCCGCATCGTGCCGGGGCCGTGCGGTCTCCGCAACGCCCGTTGCAATGCGTGCAACGGTGCCCCTCGCGGGCCGGTGGTTGTGTGCGGGTGCGTTGTGGTTGCTGTTGGGGGTGGGGGTTGTCCGGCGCGGCACCGACCCCACAACAACCGCGCGAGGCGGTCACTGACCGCGCCGGGCAATCGGGAGGGAGGGGCGGGGATGCCGCCGCAGGCGCAAACAATCCGCACACAACGACGCCGCCGCACAACGACCACGGGTCAATGGACGTCCGCCACCAGCACGTCGAGCCGCCCGGGACCAGCCACCTCCACCGTGAAGCCCAGGTCGCGCAGGGCCGCGACCAGCGCGTCGGGGTTCTTGGGGCGCGCCCCGGACTCCAGGAGGGCCCGGACGATCCGCCCCTTGGTCGCCTTGTTGAAGTGGCTGACGACCTTCCGCGTCTCCGCCTGCACCACCCGCACCGTCGCCGTGCGTCCCGCCAGCGCGCTGCGCGGCGCCGGCTTCCAGGCCGCCCCGTACGCCGCCGACCGCAGGTCCAGCAGCAGGCCGCCGCCCCCGGCCTCGGCGGCCTCGGGGAGGACCTCGGCCAGATGGCCCCGCCAGTACGTGGCGAGCGCCCCCAGCGCCGGCAGCTTGACTCCCATCGAGCAGCGGTACGCGGGGATCGCGTCCCGGATGCCGACGGCGCCCCACAGCCCGGAGAAGACCAGCAGCGATCGGGCGGCCCGGCGCCGCGCGGCCGCGCTCAGGGTGTTCAGGCCGAGGGCGTCGTAGAGCACGCCGGTGTAGATCTCCCCGGCCGGCCGGGTCGGCGCCTCGCGCAGCACGGCGTTGCGGGCGATCTCGCCGCGCAGCCCGGGGCTGAGCCCGAGCACCTCGGCGGCCTTGTCCTCGTCGCCGCCCGCGCAGAGCCCGACCAGTTCCTCCAGCACCGTCGCGCGCGCCGCGGTGAGCCCGGGCAGGGACAGGGCGCCCAGGTCGACGGCGGGGCCGGTGCCGTCGGTGGCCTTGCCCTCGGACGGCGGTAGCAGGACGAGCACAGCTGGTCTCCTTCACGTTTCCCGTGTGCAGTGCAGCCTACGGCCGCCCGACTTACGCTCGCTCTATGCCTCGTCGCCCGATGCGCGTGACGGCCGCCGACGGAGTCCTGCTGCGGTCCGCGCTCGACGCGCTGCGCACGGACCTCCACGTCCGGCGCGACTTCCCGGCCGGCGTGCTCGCCGAGGCCGAGGAGGCCGCACGCGCCCCCCGGCTGCCCGAGTACGACGCCACCGACCTGCCGTTCTTCACGGTCGATCCGCCCGGCTCCCTCGACCTGGACCAGGCGATGCACCTCGCCGGGCGGGAGGGCGGCCGCGGCTACCGGGTGTCGTACGCCATCGCCGACGTCGCCGCCTTCGTCACCCCCGGTAGCGCGCTGGACGCCGAGGCGCACCGGCGTGCGCTGACCCTCTACTTCCCCGACCTGCGTGTGCCGCTCCACCCGCCGGTGCTCGGCGAGGGGGCGGCCAGCCTGCTGCCCGGCCAGGAGCGGCCCGCCGTGCTGTGGCGCATCGACCTCGACGCGGACGGCGCGGTCACCGACGTCGACGTACGCCGCGCCCTCGTCCGCAGCCGCGCCCGGCTCGACTACGCGGGCGTGCAGCACGCCGTCGACGCCGGAACGGCCGAGGAGCCCGTGGCCCTGCTCGGCGTCATCGGCCGGCTGCGCGAGGAGCAGGAACGGGCCCGCGGCGGCATCTCCCTCAACGTCCCCGAGCAGGAGGTCGTGGAACGCGACGGGGGGTACGCCCTGCAGTACCGGGCCCCGCTGCCCGCCGACGCCTGGAACGCCCAGGTCTCCCTGCTCACCGGGATGGTCGCCGCCGACATCATGGTGCGCTCCGGCACCGGCATCCTCCGCACCCTCCCGCTCGCCCCGCACGGCGAGGTGGCCCGGCTGCGACGGGTCGCCGCGGCGCTGGGCATCGACTGGCCGCACATGACCTCGTACGCCGAACTGGTCCGCACCCTCGACCCGCGGCGCACCACCCACGCGGCCTTCCTCCACGAGGCGACCGGCCTCTTCCGCGGCGCCGACTACACGCCCTTCTGGCCCGGCCACCCCGCCGAGCCGGCCCTGCACGCCGCCGTCGCCGACGAGTACACCCACTGCACCGCGCCCCTGCGGCGCCTGGTCGACCGCTATGCGGCCGGGTTCTGCGTGGCCGCCGTGGCCGGGCAGGATCCGCCCGAGTGGGTCGAGAAGGCCTTCCGCGACCTGCCCCGGGACATGCGCGGCGGCTCGCAGTTCGCGGGCACCATCGAGAGCGCCTCGCTCGACCTCGTCGAGGCCGTCCTCCTCGAGGACCGCGTCGGCGAGGTCTTCGACGCCTTCGTCATCGACATCAAGGACTCCGACCCGACCTCGGGCACCGTCCACCTCCGCGACCCGGCCGTCATCGCCCACGTCCGCGGCGGCACCGCCCCGCTCCCGCTCGGCGAGCCCCTCCCGGTGCGCCTCACGCGGGCGGACCCCGGCCGCCACACGGTGCTTTTCACCCCGGCGTGATCGCCCGGTAGCATGGTCGGCACGGCAGACGAGCCGAGCGGGCGGCCGCGTCAGGACTTCGGTCCTGCCGAGGAACGTCCGGGCTCCACAGGGCAGGGTGGTGGGTAACGCCCACCCGGGGTGACCCGCGGGACAGTGCCACAGAAAACAGACCGCCGGGGCCGCAAGGCTCCCGGTAAGGGTGAAACGGTGGTGTAAGAGACCACCAGTGCCCAGGGTGACCTGGGCAGCTAGGTAAACCCCACCCGGAGCAAGGTCAAGAGGGGCCGTCGCGAGACGGCCCTGCGCGGACGATCGAGGGCTGCCCGCCCGAGTCCGCGGGTAGACCGCACGAGGCCGGCGGCAACGCCGGCCCTAGATGGATGGCCGTCGCCCGGCCGGCCGCGAGGCCGACCGGACACAGAACCCGGCGTACAGCTCGACTCGTCTGCCTCACTCCCCGCCGATGTCCGCGAGCAGCGCACCGCACTCCTCGGCGAGCCGGGCCATGCCGTACTCCTCCGCCACCGTGCGGGCCGAACGCAGCAGGCGCGGGGCCTCCGCGGCGGCGCCCGGGCGGCTGGAGGCGCGCAGGGCGCGGGCCTGCCACAGGCGCAGCCGGGCGAGCTGCGGGGCGGAGGTACGGGCCGGGGTGGCCGCCAGGCGGAAGTGCGCGAGCGCCGTGTCCGGTTCGCCGGCGGCGAGGGCGAGCACACCGCAGGCGTGGGCCGTGGGCGCGACCAGCACCGTGGGCCAGCCGGCCAGGGCGATGCCGGTGCCGTTGTGCGGGACCAGCCGTTCGCGCAGCCGGGCCACCAGAGGGCGCAGCTCGGCGTGGCCGGCGAGGGCGGCGCAGGCCTCGGCGAGCACGGTGAGCGTGGGCACCGCCCAGCCGTGCGGGGGCAGGGCACGGAAGCCGTCGGTGTCGTCGGCGAAGGCCTGCAGCAGGTCGGCGGCCTGGTCCCGGGCGCCGGTCTCGCACAGGGCGAGGACGAGTCCGGCCCGCCACACCGGGAAGTAGCCGTGTTCCTGCACGTCGTCGGCGAGTCCGTTGGCGAACAGCTCGTGCATCCGGCCCTGCTCGCGCAGCAGCCAGTACGCCTGGCCCATCCGGGTCTGCCGGAGGTTGCCGGCCGGCACGTCCAGGTCGGCAGCGAGCCGGTCGGCGTACTCGGCGGACTCCCGCAGGATCCAGTCGGCCGCGGCCGCGAACCGGCCGCGCCACAGGTCGAGCGTGGTGTCGAGGGTGCGCTGCTGCCAGCGGGCCAGCTCGCTGCGGCTGGCGGCGGCGTGCCTGCGGTACTCCTGGGCCGTGGCCAGCGCGGGATACACCCGGCCCATGCGCAACTGGTCCACGGCCAGCGCCATCAGCGCCTCACCCCGGAAGTACGCCGAGCCCTGGCGCACGGCGGCGTCGCGCAGCCGCTCCGACAGGGTCAGCGAGGCGGCGGCCGGGGAGAAGTCGTACAGGCCCCAGCGGCACTCGGTCAGCACCTCGCAGCGCACCTCCTCGCCGGCGCCGAAGGCGCCCGCGGAGTCGGCGCGTTCGAGACCCCGCAGGGTGTGGCGGGCGAGGGCCGCGCCGCTGTCCGGGCCCGCCTGGACCATCGCGGTGTCCGCGCTCACCGCCATCGAGAGCTTCTTCGCCCGGTGGGCGTTGAGCCGCAGCCGCAGGGCTCCGGCCTCGGGACCGGGGTCGTCGCGCAGGGCGGCGAGGCTGTCGCCGATCAGGTGCAGCAGCTCCCGGTCGACCTGGCCCGGGTCCGACCAGCGGCGGCAGATCCGCACCACGGCCAGGGCCCGGGCCCGCGGCTGCCCCTGGGCCAGCCGGTGCGCCTCCCGGTAGCAGCGGTCCGCCTCGCGCATCCGGCCCGCGGCGTGCCGCAGATCACCGCGCCGGACCAGCCGGTCGAACTCCTCCCCGTACCCGGAGGCCACGGCGGGGGCGCCGGATACGGCGGCCGCGGCCCGGTCGCCCTGCGCGGCGGCGGTACGGGCCGGGCCGCCGGTCCCGCGGGCCGGCCGCGGCAGCGGGGCGAGGCCGAGCAGTTCACCCCCGGCGTCGAGGACCTTGTCGCACTTCTCCGCCAGTTCGTACGTCGGCCGGCGCCGGCCGTTCTCGACCCGGCTCAGGAAGCTGCGGCTGCACGGCACCTGCTCGGCCAGTTCACCGAGCGACTGCCCGGCGGCCTGACGCCTCCGGCGCAACTCCTCGCCGAAGCCGTTCTGTTGCCCCTCCACGTGCTGCCTCCGTGTTCGGTTGCCCGGCCGGTGTTGCCAAATATGCCCTGGCAACACCCGGGGTCTACGGATAACTGCGGAATTGGGCGAGCCTGGGTCGTGCGAGGTGGGGAGGAGCGCGCCGGTGACGGGGGACGTCCGGACCGGATCGGTGGGGGGCCGCACAGGGGACGGCCTCGTACCGATCCGGTCGGGCGCTGGTGGCGCGGCCCGGGCTCAGCAGGTCTTGGAGTCCGCGCGCGTGCTGTTGTAGCTGCAGCTGTCGACCTTGGAGCCGCTCGCCTTGCGCAGCGTCGCCGTGTCCTTGTCGTTGTTCCAGACGTAGGCGCGGCGGTCCTGGTAGCGGGTGGAGGAGGTGTCGTCACCGCTGCCGGTGCGGACCTTGACCGTCTTGCGGGCGCCGAGCGTGTACGCGCCGAAGGTGTACGCGTGGCGGGAGGCGTCGGTGAGGGTCCAGCCCTTGAGGCTGACGGCACGCGAGGTGGAGTTGGTGATGGTGACCCACTCGCCGTTGAGGCTCTTGTTGGAACGGTTGTCGCTGCCGGGGCTGTCGTAGTAGATCGTCGCGATGTGCACGGAGCCGGCGGCCTCGGCGGCGGGGGCCGCGACGAGGGCGGGGGCGGTCGCGGATATCGCCGCGATCAGGCAGGCGACGGCGGTGCGGTGGCGCATGGTGTTCGGTCCCCCCAAGGGATGGTGCGAATACGAGGGGACGAGCGTACACATCTGCCGCACTCCTTCATCGCGGAACCTTCACACTCCCCGGCGGGCCCGCCTGCCGCGCGTCCCGCCGCCCGCCGGCCACAGGCGCGGGCGGCGCCGGGCGGCGAGGTCCTCGGCCCAGCCGACCAGCAGGACGGCGGCGCCGATGAGCGGCCAGACCACCAGGAACTGGAACCAGGTCGCGTCGAGCGGGAGATGGGCCTCGAAGAAGGGGACGTCCCACATCAGGTCGATGAGGGGGACGCTGGCGAACAGGGCGACCTCGTGCCACAGGTAGACGGTGACGGCGCGGGCGTTGAGGAGCCCCACGGCGCCGTCGGCGACCGGCACGCGGCGCATCCGGCGGGGGCGGAAGCGGAGCAGCAGGAGGACGAAGCCGGCCGACCACAGCGCCTGGGCCAGCGGGATCTCACCGAGGTCGATGCCCTCGTCGGTGGGGTGGGTGTACGCGAACCAGGCGCCCGCGGCGAGGCAGAGCGCGGCCGCGACGACCACCGTACGGACCCGCAGCGCGTCCAGCAGGCCGTCGCGGTGCGCGAAGCCGAGCAGCCAGCAGGCCGCGAAGGTGACGAGGTCGGCCATCGGGGTCAGGGCCGGCTCGACGAGCGGCAGCCGGTCGTACTGGGCGAGGACGACCAGCACGCCGCAGGCGGCGAGGCAGGAGCGCGGCGCCGCGCGGAAGGCCTTGAGCAGCCACGGGGAGAGCAGGACGAGCCACAGGTAGGTCCGGATGTACCAGAGCGGCGCGAGCATCTGCTCGGCCCAGGCGGTGCCCGGCGGGTCCGCCAGCGGAAGGATCCACAGCAGCATCCGGTGCCAGGAGCGGGGCCGCCAGCCGTGCAGCACCATCAGGACGGTCACGACCGCGGAGAAGAGCCAGAAGGGTACGAGCAGCCGCCGCAGCCGGCCGCGCAGCACGGACAGCGCGGGCCGCTGGAGCGAGTGCGCGGCCAGGGAACCGGCCAGGGCGAACATGATGCCGATGGACGGGAAGACCAGGGTCAGCCAGGCCCAGCCGAAGGTGTGGTAGAAGACCACCCGTACCAGGGCCAGGGCGCGCAGCAGGTCGAGGTAGCGGTCCCGGCCGCCGCCCCCTCCGCCGCCCTCCGGGGAGGAGGCGGCGGAGGGGGCGGGCCCCCGTGGGCCCGGTATGCGTGTCGTCCCGGCGCCCTCCGCGGGGAGCGGCGGGGCCGCCGCGGGCCCCGCCTCGCGTGCTTCGGGCATGGGGAAACTCCTCTTTTGCATCGGGGGTGTTCAGGTGCGGGTTGCGGTGCCGCTGCCCACGGGCGGACTACCGACCTCGCCGGTGCGCCGCAGCTTGTGCCAGCCCAGCCGGCCGCCGTTGGCGGCGGTCACACAGGACTGCAGCAGCACCAGGTACATCAACTGCCGGTACAGCACCTGCTGGAGCGGCAGCGGCCACAGGTCGCGCAGCGGTTCGCCGTCCAGCCGGAAGGCGTACGCCGCGCACGCGGCCTGCACAGCGAGCACGCCCGCCCAGGCGAGCGCGGTGCGAAACGGGTCCATGAAGACCAGCCCGTAGACCGCGAACACGTCGATGAGCGGGGCCAGCAGCGGAGCCAGCACCTGGAAGAGGACGACGAGCGGCAGTCCGACCCGGCCGAAGCGGCCGGAGTGGCCGCGGTCCAGGACCGCGCCCCGGTGCTTCCACATCGCCTGCATCGTGCCGTAGCTCCAGCGGTAGCGCTGCTTCCACAACTGCCGCACCGAGGACGGCGCCTCGGTCCAGGCACGGGCGCGCTCGGCGTACACCACGTGCCAGCCGGCCCGGTGCAGCGCCATCGTGACGTCGGTGTCCTCGGCGAGGGTCTCGTCGCTCATGCCGCCGACGTCGCGCAGCGCGTCCCGCCGGAAGGCACCGCACGCGCCGGGGATGGTCGGCATGCAGCGCAACAGGTCGTACATCCGCCGGTCGAGGTTGAAGCCCATCACGTACTCGATGTGCTGCCAGCGCCCGATCATCCGGGTGCGGTTGCCGACCTTGGCGTTGCCGGCGACCGCGCCGACCCGAGGGTCGCCGAAGGGCTGCACCAGCTCCCGTACGGTGGCCGGCTCGAAGACCGTGTCGCCGTCCATCATCACGATCAGGTCGTGCCGGGCGTGCGCCACGCCGTTGTTGAGCGCCGCGGGCTTGCCGCTGTTGGGCTGCCGCACGAGGGTCACGCCGGGCAGGTCCAGGGCCTCGACGAGGTCTGCGGTGCCGTCGGTCGAGCCGTCGTCGACGACCACGATCTCCACCGGATGGTCGCCGGCGGCGAGGGAGTTCACCGTCTGGGTGATGCACTCCTTCTCGTTGTACGCGGGCACGATGACGCTCACCGGCTCGATCACCGGCGGCCCCCAGCTGAAGCCGGGCGCTCTGCGCTGCCGCGCGTGCCGACGCGCCAGCACCAGCATGGCGGCGAACCGGGCCAGCACCAGCAGGCCCACTCCGGCCAGGAGGACGGCGAGCGCCGGGACGGAGGTCTCGGAGAACTCGACCGCGGCGACGAAGATCCGTCCCTTCCACAACTCGGAGCCGGTGACCCTGTCGTTGGTGGACGTGGCGCCGACCGCGCCGCCCACGGTGGTGAAGCGGTAGCCGCGCTCCTTGAGCAGCGGAATCAGCCGGTCCAGCGCCGCCACGGTCTGCGAACGGTCGCCACCGGCGTCGTGCATGAGCACGATCGCGCCCTGCCCCGGCTTCGCCGGGACGGAGCCGTCGACGACCGCCTGGACGCCGGGCCGCTGCCAGTCCTCCGCGTCGCGGTCGATGAAGGCGGTGACGTAGCCCTGCCTGCCCACCCGCTGGACGACCGGCCAGGACAGGTCGTCCAGGGCGTCGGAGGTCGAGGAGTACGGCGGGCGGAACAGGGAGGCGTGGATGCCGGCGGCCCCCGCGAGCGCCAGCTGGGTCTGGGACAGCTCCCGGTCGATCCGCCCCGGCGACTGGTACACCAGGTCGGGGTGGGAGAAGGTGTGCACGCCGATCTCGTGGCCCTCGGCGACCATCCGCCGGATCAGGCCGGGGTGCCGGGCGGCCATGCCGCCGGTCACGAAGAAGGTGGCCGGCACATGCTGCCGTTTCAGCACGTCCAGCACCTTCGGCGTCCAGACCGGGTCAGGTCCGTCGTCGAAGGTGAGGGCGATGGTGTGGTCGGGGGTGCGGTACGAGCGGGGCCGGTCGCCGGTGGCGTCGACGACCGGGCCGCCCTTGAGCACCGCCTCCGGCACCTTGTCCGCGGAGACCGGCGGGTGCACCCGGTGGTCGGCTTCGAAGTCGCCGCGCACGTAGCCGCCGAGCAGCAGGACGCACACGAGCATCACGAAGGCCAGCAGGGGAATGACGAGCCGGGGGCGCAGGGGGGTCACTGGCCGCCCTGCGGCTGCTGCTCGACGGGGCCGTCGGAGGCGCCCGGGGCGGCGGAGGCGGAACCGCTGGGCTGTCCCGACGGGGGGCCGGACGGAGCCGGTTCGGTCGCGGTCGCGCCGGCGGTCGGCGTCGGGGCGGCCGGGCTGCCCGCGGTCGCGCGCGGGGTGGCCGGAGCGGCCCCGCCGCTGCCCGAGGCGCGCTTGGACGGGGAGGTGCGGGGGCTCGGGGAGGCGGAGGAGCCGGCCGTCCGGGACGGGGGCGGCGCCGCCGCCCCCGCCCGGAGGAAGCCCGCCGTCACCGGGGGAGCGGCCTGGTCGGCCGGTACGTCGAGTTCTCCTGTCCCCGAGGAGCCCGCGTCGTCCGGCGCTGTGCTCGGCACCCCCGGCAGCGGCAGCAGCGTCTTCGGCGCGATCGGCGTCGCGCCGGAGAGGCTGAGCGCCAGCGCCGCCGTGTAGACGGAGCAAGCCGCGCCGACCAGCCAGCCGGCCCTGCGTACCGCGCGGGCCCGTCTCCCGCTGGCGTCGACGAACACGGGGCCGGGCAGCGATATCAGCTCGGTCTCCGGCTCGGGGGCCCCGGCTTCGGACCCGGCATCGTCTGCGGGCGTTTCTGACCATACGTCGCGGTGGTGCTTGGAGAGCATGCCGCAACGTAACGCGACGCAAGCAGTCCTATGGGGCGTATTTCGGATTTGACTGTTTAGGGCGGTGAAGTGGTCGATTCCGGCCGCGGCTGGCTGTGGCGCCCGCCGGGCCCTGCCGGGCCCTGCCGCGGCCTCAGCCGCGGCCGATGTACGGCATCGACGTGGCCATCACGGTCGCGAACTGCACGTTCGCCTCCAGCGGCAGCGACGCCATGTGGGCGACCGTACGGGCCACGTCGGCGACGTCCATCAGGGGCTCCGTCATCAGCCGGCCGTTCGCCTGCAGCGTCCCGGCCGCCATCCGCTCGGTCATCTCCGTCGCCGCATTGCCGATGTCGATCTGGCCGCAGGCGATCCGGTACGGACGGCCGTCCAGCGACAGCGACTTCGTCAGGCCGGTGACGGCGTGCTTGGTCGCGGTGTACGCGATGCTCAGCGGACGCGGGGCGTGCGCGGAGAGGGAGCCGTTGTTGATGATCCGGCCGCCCTGCGGGTTCTGCGCCCGCATCATCCGGAAGGCGGCCTGCGCGCACAGGAACGCGCCCGTGAGGTTGACGTCCACGACGGCACGCCACTGGTCGTGGGTCAGCTCGTCCAGCGCGACGGCGGGCGCGCCGGTCCCCGCGTTGTTGAACAGCAGGTCGGCCCGCCCGTAGCGGTCGCGTACCGCGGCGAACAGGGCGTCCACCGCCTCCGGCCGGGTGACGTCCGTCGGGATGACGGCGGCCTCACCGGTCATCGCGGCGGCCGTCTCCAGCAGCGCCTCCTCCCGGCGGCCGGCCAGGGCCACCGTCCAGCCCGAGGCGGCCAGTTCGCGCGCCACCGCCCGCCCGATCCCCGACCCGGCACCGGTGACCACCGCGACGCCGGCCGTCCCGCCCGTCTGATTTCCCGCGATCTCAGTCATGGCTCAGCAGGGTATGCGGTGCCACGATGGAACCATGCCGCCCTACGCCGACCCCCTGTCGCACAAGGAGATCGAGGACCGCCTCGCCGAGCTGCCCGGCTGGTCCCTGTCCGACGACGGCGCGAGCCTGCTGCGCACGTACCGGCTGCCGCACATCCCGGCGGCGGTCTTCGCGGTCCACATCGCGCAGATCCAGGACGAACTCAACCACCACAGTGATCTGACGCTGGGTTACAACTCGATCGCCATCTCCATCACCACGCACGCGGCCGGCGGCCGGCTCACCGAGCGGGACTTCGGCCTGGCCCAGCGCATCGAGGCCATCGCCCCGGCGCACGGCGCGGCGTAGCGGCGCGGTTGCCGGGCGCGGCGCCCGGGGTGTCGCCTTCCGGTCACCCCTGCCCCGGGCGGTGTGTGACGGTCCCGGGCCGTGGGCCCGCGGCCCGGAGCGCGACGGCGGGTCCGGCGGTCCGGCGGCGACGGCGCACTCCGGTCGTGTCGCGGTGGCCGGACCCGCCGGTTAGGGTGGCGGTTCCGGGGCACGCCGGTGACATTGCGTCAGGCCCGCTGCAGGCGCGCGGATCGTGATGCGTGGGCTCGCCGCCCGCCGTCCCGTCGAGGGTCCTGTGACGCCGAACGGGGGGTTCAGGGAACTCGCGCGCGCGTCATCGGAGTGTCGTGCGCACGTCAACGTATAGTCCCCCTGGCCACTGGACTGGGGCCACGCAACCCACCGCCAGGGAGGGACACGTGACGCACCCGCAGGGCCATGGCCCCCACGACCGCACGCTGCGCGCCGCCGCCGCGCACTTCGACCGGCGCCGGTTCCTGACCGTCACCGGGGCCGCCGCGGCCCTCGCGTTCAGCACGAACCTGCCCGTCGCCGGGGCCGCCCAGGCGGCGGAGGCGGCGCCGGAGGCGATCACCGAGGACCCGTTCACGCTCGGCGTCGCCTCGGGCGACCCCCTGCCGTCGGGCGTCGTGCTGTGGACCCGGCTCGCGCCGCGCCCGTACGAGCCGGGGCCGGGCAGCGGACTGCCGGACGCCCGGGTGCCGGTCCAGTGGGAGATCGCGCGCGACGAGCGCTTCGCGCGCGTCGTCCGCCGCGGGACCGCCTTCGCGCACCCGGAGTTCAACCACACCGTGCACGTCGACGCCCAGGGCCTCGAGCCGGACCGGGTGTACTACTACCGCTTCCGCGCCGGCACCTGGACCAGCCCCGCGGGCCGTACCCGCACCGCTCCGGCGACGGGCGCGCGCCCGTACGAGATGCGGTTCGCCGCCGTGACGTGCCAGGCGTACCACGACGGGTACTTCACCGCGTTCGGCCACCTCGCGAACGAGGACGTCGACGCCGTCTTCCACCTGGGTGACTACCTCTACGAGTACGCCGTCGGCGCCACCGGCGGCGCCCGCGCCTACACCGACCGCACCCTGCCGGCCTGGTTCGACAAGGAGACCGTCACGCTGGAGGACTACCGCCTGCGGTACGCCCTCTACAAGACCGATCCCGACCTCCAGGCCGCGCACGCCGCCTTCCCCTGGTTCGTCACCTGGGACGACCACGAGACCAAGAACAACTACGCGGGCGGCGGGGACGGGAACGGCGGCCCCGCCGACGAGTTCCTGATCCGCCGCGCCGCCGCCTACCGCGCCTACTGGGAGAACCAGCCGCTGCGCGCCCCCCAGCTCCCCCAGGGCCCGGACATGACCCTCTACCGCCGCTTCCACTACGGCCGGCTCGCGCAGTTCGACATCCTCGACACCCGCCAGTACCGCTCCGACCAGGCGTACGGGGACGGCTGGCAGCTCCCCGGCCCGGAGTCGGAGGACCCGGCGCGCACCATCACCGGCGCGGCCCAGGAGCGCTGGCTGCTGGACGGCTTCCGCAGCTCGCACGCCACCTGGAACGTGGTCCCGCAGCAGGTCGTGCTGTCCCGGCGGAAGAACACCACCGCCGCCGTCTCCCCGCTCAGCATGGACGCCTGGGACGGCTACCCGGCCTCCCGCGACCGCGTGCTGGCCGGGGCGCGCGCCGCCGGAATCGAGAACCTGCTGGTGCTCACCGGCGACGTGCACGTCCACTGCGCCCTGGACGTGAAGGCCGACTGGGACGACCCCACCTCGCGCACCATCGGAACCGAGCTGGTCACCAGCTCGATCTCCAGCGGCCGCGACGGCTCCCCGCGCCCCGCCAACTGGGGGACGCTCATGGCGGCCAATCCGCACCTGCGCTTCTACGACGGGCGCCGCGGCTATGTGACGGTCCGTCTGGACGCCGAGGAGGCGCGTGCCGACTTCAAGACGGTCGACTCCGTGACCGCCCCCGGCGCGGCCCTGACCACCGCGGCGTCCTTCGTGACCGAAGTCGGGGACCCCGGCCTGCGGGAGGCCTGACGGGCTCAGTCCTCGCCGGGGTAGCGGACGCCGATGCGGTCCCGGACCGTGTCCAGCGTCCGCATCACGGCCAGGCTGCCCTCGAGCGGCACGAGCGGGGACTCCCGTTCGCCCGCGCGCAGGCAGCGCATGACCTCGGCCGCCTCGTACTGCAGCCCGCGCAGGCCGTTCTCCGGGGCGCCGAACTCCTCCGGCTCGCGCCCCTCGCGGTGCAGGACGAAGCGGTCCGGGTGGAAGAAGCCGCGCGGGATCTCGATCCGCCCCGCAGAGCCGGTCACCACCGCCGTGCACGCGGTGTCGGCGGTGAGGGAGCAGCTGAGCACCGCCATGGCGCCGTTGTCGTACCCGAGGAGCATGCCGGTGTTGCCGTCCACGCCCTCCGGGGTCAGGTGCGCCCAGGCCTGGACCTCGTCGGGCTCACCGAGCAGCAGGTGGGCGAAGGAGACCGGGTAGACGCCCAGGTCCAGCAGGGCGCCGCCGCCGAGGGCCGGGTCGAGCAGCCGGTGGCCGGGCGCGAACGGGCCGGCCAGGCCGAAGTCCGCGTGCACGCTGCGGACCTCGCCGATCGCCCCGTCCGCGACGAGCTCGGTCAGCCGCCGCACCACGGGGTTGCAGTAGGTCCACATCGCCTCCATCAGGAAGCGCCCGTGGGCGCGGGCGAGGTCGGCCAGCTCGCGCGCCTCGACCGCGTTGACGGTGAACGGCTTCTCGCACAGCACCGACTTCCCGGCCCGCAGGCACAGTCCGGCCGCGACGCGGTGCGCCGAGTGCGGGGTCGCGACGTAGACCACGTCCACACCCTCGTCGTCGGCGAGTTCGGTCCAGCTGCCGTACGCGCGCGGGATGCCGAAGCGGTCCGCGAAGGCACGCGCGGCGGAGAGGCTGCGCGAACCGACCGCGACGATCTCGGCGTCGTCCTTCATCTCCCGCAGGTCCTCGGCGAAGGACGCGGCGATGCCACCGGTGGCCAGGATGCCCCAGCGCACCTTTGTCCCGGAATCGACCGATTCGGTCATGAATCTGCCCCCACCTGGCCTCGACCACCTCGTGATTGCTGAGAGCATAGAGAACGATTCACACACCACGGAGAGAGGCCCATGCCGGAAGCCGGCGCGACCCCGCCCGACCAGATATCCACACCGGGGACGTCAACCCCGGTACGACGCGCCGGAGACGGCCAAGGAGCTCGCACCAGCCTGCTGGTGACCGTCCTCCTCGGCGGTCTCACCGCGCTCCCCGCGCTCTCCATGGACATGTACCTGCCGGCTCTTCCGCAGGTCACCGAGGCGCTGCGCAGCCCCGCCGTCACGGTGCAGCTCACACTCACCGCGTGCCTGGCCGGACTGGCCCTGGGCCAGATGATCGTCGGCCCGATGAGCGACCGCTGGGGCCGCCGCCGTCCGCTGCTGGCCGGGTTGGCGCTCTACGTCCTCGCCACCGCCGTCTGCGCCTTCGCGCCCACCACGCAACTGCTGATCGGCTTCCGGCTGCTGCAGGGCCTCACCGGCGCCGCCGGAATCGTGATCGCCCGCGCGATCGTCCGCGACCTGTACGACGGCGTGGCGATGGCCCGCTTCTTCTCCACCCTGATGCTGATCTCCGGGGTCGCGCCGATCGTCGCCCCGCTCATCGGCGGCCAGGTGCTGCGGTTCACCGACTGGCGCGGGGTCTTCGTCGTGCTGACGGTGATCGGCGTGCTGCTCACCCTCGTGGTGTGGCGCTGCCTGCCGGAGACGCTGCGCCCCGAGCACCGGCACGGCGGCGGGTTCGGCGAGACCCTGCGGGCCATGCGCGGGCTGCTCGGGGACCGTGCCTTCACCGGCTACATGCTCACCGGCGGCTTCACATTCGCCGCGCTGTTCGCGTACGTCTCCGCTTCCTCGTTCGTGGTCCAGGAGATCTACGGGGCCTCCCCGCAGACCTACAGCCTGCTCTTCGGCCTCAACTCCGTCGGCCTGGTGGCGCTGGGTCAGGTGAACGGCAAGATCCTGGTCGGGCGGGTCAGCATGGACCGGGTGACGGGGGTGGGGCTGACCGTGATCACGGTGGCCGCGGCCGCGCTGCTGGCCCTGACCTCGGGAGTCTTCGGGCACGTGGGGCTGGTGCCGGTCGCCGCGGGGCTCTTCGTGCTGATGGCGGCGATGAGCCTGGTCCTGCCCAACACCAACGCGCTCGCGCTGATGCGCACCCGGCACGCCGCCGGATCCGCCTCCGCGCTCCTCGGCACGACCTCCTTCCTGGTGGGCGCGATCGCCTCGCCGCTCGTCGGGATCGCGGGCGAGCACACGGCGGTGCCGATGGCGCTGGTGCAGCTGGGCAGTGTGGTGGCGGCCTGGATCTGCTTCGCCGGGCTGTGCCGACCGTGGCGGCGTACTGTGGATGCACGGTGATTCGTGCCGTCATTGCCGCGCCGAGTCAGGAGGCAGCGATGTCCGAGCCGATCGACGAGAGCAAGTGGGCCTGGAAGACCGCAGACAGTTGCCTGCACACCGGGTCCGAACACATGATCGATCCGGAAGACCTGGTCATGGCCTCCGGCCGTGAGCCGACGCCGGCCCTCATCGAGAAGGCCCGCAAGTTGCTGGAGGAGCATGGCCCCGCAGCTGTCGAGAGGTACCTGCCGTGAGGCGGAGCTGCGTGGCGACGAGCTGAGCCTGCTCGTCACGGACATCACCCCATATCTGGAGCCCGCGTCCCCCTCCGTGCATCCCTGGTGCGCGGGTGCGGTGGTCCTCGCGGGGCGCGGCGGCACGGTGGCCCTCCACGAGTCCGTGGGGTGGGCGGTGCGCTACGCCTCGTACGACGAGTCCGCCGACCGCGGTGTGGAGCTGCCGCCGGAGCGGCGGGTGCCGATGCGGCCGGACACGGTCTTCGACCTCGCGTCGCTGACCAAGCTCTTCACGGCCGTGGTCGCGGTGGGCCGGCTGGAGCTGGGGCGTGAGGTCGCCGCCTACGTGCCCGAGTTCGCCACCGCCGGCAAGCAGCGCATCACCGTGGGGCAGCTGCTCGACCACACCTCCGGACTCCGTCCCGAGCTGCCCTTCTACGACCATGCCGACGCCGAGTCGCGGGCCAGGCTGCTCTGGGGCGAGGCCCCGGTCGTCGCCCCGGGCAGCGAGCGGGTCTACTCCGACCTCAACCTCATCGCGCTCCAGCACGTCCTGGAGCGGACCACCGGCGAGGCCCTGGACGCCCTCGTCCGGGAGGACGTCACCGACCCGCTCGGGATGTACGACACCCGCTACAACCCGCCCGCCTCCTGGATCCCGCGCATCGCCGCCACCGAGGACCAGCGCCGGCCCTGGGCGCGCCTGGACCGCGGACCGCTGCGCGGCACCGTCCACGACGAGAACGCCCACGCCATGGGCGGGGTCGCGGGTCACGCGGGGCTGTTCTCCACCGCCTGGGACCTCGCGCTGCTCTGCCGCGCGCTGCTGGACCGCGGCGGCCCCTACCCCGGCTTCGAGGTCGACCGGCCCTGGTTCATGGGCGCCCTCGCGGGGCGCGGCGCCGCCGGGCACACCGGTTTCACCGGCACCAGTCTGGTGATCGACCCCGCCACCGACGCCTTCCTGGTGCTGCTCGCCAACTCCGTGCACCCGTGCCGTACGTGGCGCGACGGGAGCGCGCCCCGGGCGGCCGCGGGCACGCGGTTCGCCAGGGCGCTCGGTGTGGCGTGAGCCGGGCGGGGCCATGGGGGCGGCGGGCACCGCGGATGCGACGTCTTGAATCGGGCATATTGCCGTCAATCGGGTAGTTTGGCTGGCGGATGGGCGGTGACGGTCCGGACCCCGCGAGGCCGGCCGGCCCCCACGGCGGAACGGAGGCACAGGAGGCGATGGTCCCCGAGATCGGCACGCGACCGGCCCCGACAGCGGCCGGGGGACGGTGACGGCATGCCGCCGGACCTCGCCGCCCTCGTCGCCGCGGACCCCGGTCCGGCGCTGCTGGACTCCCCGCTGAGCCAGGTGGTGCGCGACACGGGGGCCTCGATGGGGCTGGTCTACCTGATGACGCCCGAGCAGGACATGCTGCGGCTGGCGGTGGTGGTCGGCGTCTCGCGCAAGATCGACTCGATCTGGGGGCGGGTGGTGCCTGGAGCCGCCAGCCCGGTGGCCGACGCGGTGCGGGAGCGGCGCATGGTGTGGCTCTGCGGACACGAGGACACCGCCCGGACGTATCCCCGGCTCGCCCTGGTGCTGCCCTACGACTTCCCGCTGGCCGCGGCCCCGATCACCAGCGGCTCCACCACCTGGGGCGCGCTGTGCCTGCTGTGGCCCGGCGGGCACTCGGGCCGGATCACCCAGCGGACCCGCGAGGCGTACCGCGGGGCGTGCGACCGGATGGGCCGCCTCCTGCGCCGGGCCGCCGAGGACGGCAGGCCGGTGCTGCCCCCGGCCGAGCCGCGGGCCCTGCCCGCTCTCCGTACCCGCACCCACGGCCCGGACGAGGCCATGGCCGCCGCCGACCTCGCCGAACGCCTCCCCGAGGGCTCCCTCGCCCTGGACCTGGACGGCAGGATCACCTTCGTCACGGAGACGGCCGGTTCCCTGCTCGGGGCGGAGGTGTCCGACCTCCTGGGGGCCGAACCCTGGGAGCTGCTGCCCTGGCTGGACGACCCGGTCTTCGAGGACCGCTTCCGCAGCGCGATGATCAGCCGCCGTCCCGGCTCGGCCACCGCGCTGCGGCCGCCGGACCGCTGGCTCTCCTTCGAGTTCTACCCGGACGGCACCGGCGTCAGCGTCCGCGTCACGCCCGTCCCCATGCCCGAGGCCGCGGACACGCCCGTGGCGCCGCTCCCCGCGGGGCCCACGCCCGACCGGGCCATCGCCCTGTACCACCTGCTGCACATGTCCGCCACGCTCACCGAGGCCGTCGGCACACAGGACGTCATCGACCTGGTCGTCGAGCAGATGCTGTCCGTCTTCGGCGTGCAGGCGGTGGCACTGCTGACGGCCGAGGAGGGGCGGCTGCGGATCATCGGGCACCGGGGCTACCACGAGGACTTCATGGAGTCCATCGACAACATGCCCATGGACTCCGACAACCCCGCCGTGCGCGTGCTCAAGACCGGGGTCCCGAGCTTCTTCGCCAATGTCGAGGAGCTTCTGCGGATCTTCCCCGAGACGGCCGTCCGGGACCGCAAGGCCGCCTGGGCGTTCCTGCCCCTGATCACCTCGGGCCGGCCCGTCGGCTCCATGGCCCTCGCCTACGACCGGCCGCACCCCTTCACGTCGGGCGAGCGCAGCGTCCTCATCTCGATCGCCGGACTGGTCGCCCAGGCGCTGGACCGCGCCCGCCTGTACGACGCCGAGCACAACCTCGCCATCAGCCTGCAGGCCCGGCTGCTGCCCCGCGCCCTGCCCGACATCCCCGGCCTGGAGGTGGCCGCGCGCTACATGCCCGCCACGCGCGGCATCGACATCGGCGGCGACTTCTACGACGTGATCCGTCTCGACACCACCACGTGCGGGGTGGCCATCGGCGACGTCCAGGGGCACAACGTGAACGCCGCCGCCCTCATGGGGGAGGTCCGCACCGCCGTCCGCGCCACCGCGGGCGCGTCGCCCAGCGAGGTGCTCGCCCGCTCCAACCGGCTGCTCGTCGACCTCGACCCGGGCCTGCTCGCCAGCTGCCTCTACGCCCAGCTGGACCTGGAGCGCCACACCGCCTGCGTGGCCACCGCGGGCCACCCGCCGCCGGTCCTGCGGCATCCCGACGGCACCACCGAGGTGCTGCCGCTGCCCCCCGGCCCGCTGCTGGGCATCGACCCCGACGCCTGCTATCCGACGACGGAGATCGCCCTGCCGCCGGGCGCGGTGCTCGTGCTCTACACCGACGGCCTGGTGGAGATCCCGGGCGTCGACCTGGACGCGTCCGCCGCCGACCTGGCGGCGCACCTGGAGCGGGCCGGCAAGGGCGCCACGATGGACGCCCTGGCCGACAGCCTCCTCGGCCACGCCCAGCGGTCCGGTCCGCGCAACGACGACATCGCCCTCCTCCTCACCCATGTGACCGGGTGACAGCGCGGGGCCGGGAGCGGAGTGCGGGCCTAGCGGAAGATCCCGGTGTGCCCCAGCGAGTACCGTCCCGGCTGCGGGTAGACGGCCAGGCCGTGCGGGCCCGAGCCCACGGGGATGCGGGCGAGGAGGCGGCCGTCACGGGTGTCGATGGCGTACACCTCGGAGTCGTACCGGCCGGACAGCCACAGCACCTTGCCGTCGGCGGAGACCCCGCCCATGTCGGGCGAACCGCCGCCCGGCAGGCGCCACTTGCCGACGAGCCGGCCCTTGGCGAAGTCCAGCAGCGAGACGGAGCCCTCCCCGCGGTTGGTGATGTAGAGGGTGCGGGAGTCGCGGCTGACGTAGAGCCCGTGGGTGCCCCGGCCCGTGGGGAGCAGGCGCGGGGTGGTGAAGCGGTCGCCGTCGAGCACCCAGACGCCGTTGGCGGTCATGTCGGCGACGTACCAGGTGCGGCCGTCGGGCGAGAGCTTGACGTCCTGGGGCATGGCGTGGTGGAGCGGCAGCTGCTGCCGGGCCAGGATCCGCATCCCCGCGGTGTCCACCTTCAGCAGTTCGCCGGAGAACTCGCAGGAGACGATGAAGTAGCGCCCGTCGGCGGAGAAGTCGGCGTGGTTGACACCCCAGCAGGGGACGGGCACCGACTTGACGACGGCCATGGTGCGGGGGTCGCGGAAGACCAGTTGCCGGTCGGCGGAGGCCATGACGACGGCATAGCGGCCGTTGGGGGTGAAGTACAGGTTGTACGGGTCGTGGACCGCGACCGGTCTGCCGGCCCTTCCGGTGGCGGGGTCGATCGGGGTGAGCGTGTTGCCCAGGTCGTCGTTGACCCACAGGGTCCTCAGGTCCCATGAGGGGACGACGTGCTGGGGCTGGCGGCCGACCCGGACGGTGTCGACGACCTTGTACGTCCTGGGGTCGATGACGGAGACCGTGTCGGAGTTGGTGTTCGGCACGTAGACCCGGGACGGGAAGCCCTTGACCGCGGGCGAGAAGGCCCCGGGCCGGTCGGCCGAGTAGATGTCCCGGGAGTCGAGCACCGGGGGCATGCCGGCCAGTCCGGAGGGCTGCGCGGCGCGGGAGGCCGCGGGGGACCGCCCCGCGGCGGGGCGCTCGGCCGGGCCCGCGCCACCGGGCGAGCAGGCGCCGGCGAAAAGGGCGCCCGACAGCGCGGCGGCGAGGGCGAGACGGAGCGCGAGGGCGCGGGGGTTCCGGGACACGGCGTCCACTTTATGGGCTTATATGATGGCGGCCACCGTGCGGAGGCAGTCGGGTGACGCCCCTTCAGGGGCGCGTCGCTGTACGCGCCATGCGAACCGCCCGGCCCCCTCCCGGCCGCCGGCCCTCGCCGTGCAACCGGGGCCGGCCGGCGTCTTCTGCCTGGCCTTCCTCACCCCCCGGGGCGTGGCACGCGCTCTTCCTCGTCGCCTTCCTGGCGAAATGGCTCCGCGAACCGAGCGTCCCGGCTGCTAGCATCGAGGCATGATCGCGAACGTCTCGCACCGGCAGATGATGGCCCCCGCCCGGGGCCGCTGACACCGGACGCGTCCGCGTCTTCCGAGGCCCCCCACCGGGGCCTCGATCCTTTTGCGCGTCGGAGCCCCGCCACCGTCCTTCCCGGAGGTTCCGATGACCGTGCCCCAGGCTTCCCGTTTCTACGTCACGACCACCATCCCGTACGTCAACGCCCGCCCCCATCTGGGCTTCGCGCTCGAACTGGTGCAGGCCGACGTGCTGGCCCGGCACCACCGCCGCCGCGGCGAGCCGGTGCGCTTCCTCAGCGGCACGGACGACAACTCGCTGAAGAACGTGCTCGCCGCCGAGGCCGAGGGCATCCCCGTCCAGGACCTCGTGGACCGCAACGCGGCCGCCTTCGCCGCGCTGGACGCCCCGCTCGCGCTCTCCCTGGACGACTTCATCCGCACCAGCCGCGACCCCCGCCACCGTGCCGGCGTGGAGCGCCTCTGGCGCCGCTGCGCCGCCGCGGGCGACCTGTACCGCGAGCACTACGAAGGCCTGTACTGCGTGGGCTGCGAGCAGTTCTACACCCCCGACGACCTGGTCGACGGCCGCTGCGCCGAGCACGGCACCGAGCCGCAGACGGTCGCCGAGGAGAACTGGTTCTTCCGGCTGTCCCGCTACACCGCGCAGTTGCGCGGGCTGATCGAGGACGGACGGCTGCGCATCGAGCCGGCCGCGCGCCGCAACGAGGTGCTCGCCCTGCTCGCGCGCGGCCTGCGCGACTTCTCCGTCTCCCGCTCGCAGACCCGGGCCCGCGGCTGGGGAATCCCGGTGCCCGGCGACCCCGGGCAGGTGATCTACGTCTGGTGGGACGCCCTCGGCAACTACGTCACCAGCCTCGGTTACGGCGGCCCCGACGGGGAGCGCGGCGCCGCGTACGACCAGTGGTGGGCGGGCGACGGGCGGCGCGTGCACCTGGTGGGCAAGGGCGTGGTGCGCTTCCACGCCGTCTACTGGCCCGCGATGCTGCTGTCGGCCGGGCTGCCGCTGCCGACGGACATCCTCGTCCACGACTACCTGACGGTGGAGGGCCGCAAGATCAGCAAGTCGGCGGGCACGACCGTCGACCCGGAGGAACTGGCCGCCGAGCACGGCACCGACGCCGTGCGCTGGTGGCTGCTGCGCGAGGTGCCCCGGGTCGGCGACGCCGACTTCACCCGCGAGCGGCTGGTCGCCCGCGCCGACGCGGACCTGGCCGGGGGCCTGGGCAACCTCGTCCACCGGGTGGTGACGATGGTCCACCGGTTCCGCGACGGCGTCGTCCCGGAGGAGGGCCGGGCGGAGGAACCCGGCGAGCCCGGTACGGAGGCGCTGCTGACGGCCTGTCGCGAGGCACCGGAGCGGATCGCGGAGGCCCTGCACGACGTGGACTTCCGGCGGGCCACGGCCGCACTGTGGCGGATCGTCGACGAGGCCAACCGCTGCATCGACGAGACCCGCCCCTGGGAGCTGGCCCGCGCCGAACGCAGGCACCGCAACGCCTCCGCCGGCCGCCGCCTGGAGGCGGTGCTGGCCGCCCTGGTGCACGCCTGCCGTGCACTCGCCGGAGAACTGGAGCCCTTCCTGCCGGGTGCCGCGGCCCTGATCGCGCAGCGCTGCGCGGCCGGAGACGACGGCCGCCTTCCGCCCCCCGCACCGCTGTTCCCCCAGTCCGGCACGGCGAAAGCCGCCCCGGCCCCGGCAGCACGGCCGACGGGCTGACCGCGGGGTTGTCGCCGTCAACCCCCGGGTGATGGCGGCGCCCGCGACCGCCGACAGCGCGGCGAGGAGGGAGACCTGGAAGGTGGAGACGTCCAGGACCAGGACGGCCACCAGGGGCAGGGCCCCGGCACCGATCGCGCTGCCCGCCGTGCTCACCGCGTAGGCGCCCCACAGGCGGCCGAAGTCACGTCGTGCGTCCGTCACTTGCTCATCCGGCGAGGCCATGACGGCGGAGCCTGGCGCCGGTGTCAGTCGCGGACGATCACCTGGGCGTGGTCACTTGCGCCGAGTTCCCGGAGCGTGCGGTAAATCCTGCGCAAAGCGCCGTCCCTGTCCACATCGTCGTCGATCTCCAGGTCGAGGTGGCAGCTGCCCATGCCGGTCCCGGCGCCCGTGATCTCGCCGTCGGCCTCGAACGCGGCCTCCAGCGCCTCCTCGACCTCGTCGCGGTCGAGGGGCAGGGCCGTGAGCACGATCTCCACGAACACCGCGAGACCTCCTGTGAACCGGGTGCCGGTGCACCCTACCGGCGACCGCGCCGGCCCACTCCCGGCGGCCCTTACCCTTGACCCTTGTGTCCTCTCTGCAAGCCGCCCTCGCCGACCTCCTCGACGGGCTCCCGCCCGGCCGTGCCGCCCAGGCCGTCGAGCGGCTGATCGCCACCTACCGGGGGCGTACGCCCAGCAGCACCCCCATCCTCCGCGACCGTTCCGATGTCGCCGCGTACGCCGCGTACCGCATGCCGGCCACCCACGCCGCGGTCGGCGCGGCGCTGGCGGAGTTCCGGGCCAGGGCGGGGGAGTGGGCGCCGGCGAGCCACCTGGACGTGGGCGGCGGGACCGGTGCCGCGACCTGGGCGGTCGCCGACGCCTGGGAGGGCGGTACGCACACCAGCACCGTCCTGGACTGGTCCGACGCGGCCCTCTCACTCGGCCGCGAGCTGGCCGCCGGGGCGGAGCACGCCCCCGTGCGGGACGCGCGCTGGCACAAGGCGCCGCTCGGCACCGGGGCACGGCTGCCCGAGGCGGACCTGATCACGCTGTCGTACGTCATCGGCGAGCTCACGGAGGCCGATCGCGACGCGGTCGTCGCCGAGGCGGCGCGCGCCGCGGCCGGCGCCGTGATCGTCGTCGAACCGGGCACGCCCGACGGCTACGCACGCGTCCTTGCGGCGCGCGAGCGGCTCATCGCGGCCGGCTTCCACGTCCTCGCCCCCTGCCCCCACGACGGTGCCTGCCCGGTGCAGGCCCCGGACTGGTGCCACTTCGCGGCGCGGGTCGCCCGGACGTCGCTGCACCGGCAGGTCAAGGGGGGCTCCCTGCCGTACGAGGACGAGAAGTTCAGCTATGTCGCGGCCGCACGCTTCCCCGCGGCGGGCGACGGCTCGCCGGACCGCGTGGTGCGGCATCCGCAGATCCGCAAGGGCCAGGTCCTCATCGACCTGTGCACGGTCGAGGACGGCCTGCGCCGGGACACGGTGAGCAAGCGGCACGGGCCGCTGTACCGTGCGGCCCGTGACGTCGCGTGGGGCGACGCGTGGCCGCCTCCTCCGGCGGAGCCGGAGTAGCCCCGGGTCGGGCTCGGGCTACCGGGGCACGGCCCGCGTCCCGGGCTCGCGGAGCGACCGCCTCTCCGTTGGCGGGCGGCGGCCTGCGGTTCGCCGGACCGCGTGGTGCGGCGCCCGCAGTGGTGTGAGGGGTACGACGACGTGCGGCCCGCGCCCCGGGTTCGCGGAGCGACCGCCTGCCGCCGACGACGTGCGGCATTGGGCAGGGCGCATCCTGCCGCGCGCTCACCGGCCGCCGAGCACCGCCATGGCCGCGTTGTGGCCCGGGATGCCGCTGACGCCGCCGCCGCGCACCGCGCCCGCCCCGCAGAGCAGCACGTTCGGGTGCGCGGTCTCGACGCCCCAGGTGCCGCCGCCCGACTCCGCGTACGGGAAGGCGAGGTCGCGGTGGAAGATGTGCCCGCCGGGGAGGCCCACCTCCCGCTCCAGGTCGAGCGGGGACTTCGCCTCGATGCACGGCCGCCCGTCCCCGTCCACCGCCAGGCAGTCCGCCAAGGGCTCCGCGAGCACCGCGTCCAGCTGCGCCAGCGTCGCCTTGACCAGGGTCTCCTTCGCCTGCGCCGGGTCGTCCGCGAAGAGCCGCGCCGGGGCGTGCAGCCCGAAGAGCGTGAGGGTGTGCATGCCCTGCGCGGCCAGTTCCGGGGCGAGGATCGAGGGGTCGGTCAGGGAGTGGCAGTAGATCTCGGACGGGGGCGCGGTCGGGACCGCGCCCTCCGCCGCCTCGCGGTAGGCCCGGTCCAGCTGGGCGTACGACTCGGCGATGTGGAAGGTGCCGGCGAAGGCGTCGCGCGGGTCGACCGAGGTGTCGCGGAGCCGCGGCAGCCGCCGCAGCAGCATGTTGACCTTGAGCTGGGCACCCTCCGGCTTCTCCGGGGCGGCTTCGCCCAGCAGGCCGGCCAGGGCGTACGGCGAGGCGTTGACCAGCACGTGCCCCGCCCCCACCAGGCCGCCCTCGAAGGCGACCTCGGCCCGGGTGCCGTCCGTCTCGACGGACGTGACCTCGGTGCCGGTCACGATCTCCGCCCCGGCCGCCCGCGCCGCGTCCGCCAGGGCGTCGGTGAGGGCGCCCATGCCGCCCACGGGCACGTCCCAGTCGCCCGTGCCGCCGCCGACGACGTGGTAGAGGAAGCAGCGGTTCTGCAGCAGGGACGGGTCATGGGCGTGCGTGAAGGTGCCGATCAGGCCGTCGGTCAGCACGACGCCCCGCACCACGTCGTCCTCGAAGGCGGCCTCGACGGTCTCGCCCAGCGGCCGTTCGAACAGCGCCGACCAGGCCTCCGGGTCGTCGACGATCCGCTCCAGCTCGGCGCGCGAGGGCAGCGGCCCGGTCAGGGTGGGGAAGACGCGCTCGGCGACCCGCTGGGTCATGCCGTAGAAGCGCTGCCACGCCTCGAAGTCGCGGTCGGAGCCGGTCAGCCGGACGAAGCTCTCGCGGGTCCGCGACGGCGACTCGGCGTCGACGAGGAGCCCCCCGTCCCCGTGCGGGGTGTACGACGAGATGCGCCGCCGCCGGACCGCGAAGCGCAGCCCCAGGTCGTCGACGATCTTCCGGGGCAGCAGGCTGACCAGGTACGAGTACCGGGACAGCCGTGCGTCCAGGCCGGTGAAGGCGCGGGTCGACACGGCGGCGCCGCCGGTGCCGGGGAGCCGCTCCAGCAGCAGCACGGAGCGGCCCGCGCGGGCGAGGTACGTGGCGGCGACCAGGCCGTTGTGGCCGCCGCCGACGATCACGGCGTCGTACGAGGTGCGAAGAGGCAGCTGCTGCGACATGCGCCCTTTCGTATCACGCTCAGTCGCGCAGCTCCATGGTGCAGCACTTCACGCTGCCGCCGGCCTTGTGCAGTTCGGACATGTCCACCGGGACCGGCTCGAAGCCGCGGTCGCGCAGCGGCCGCAGCAGCCCGGTGGCCCCGGCGGGGATCAGGACGTGCAGGCCGTCGCTGACGCAGTTGAGCCCGAAGGCCGCCGCGTCCTGGCGGGTGGCGGTCAGCGCGTCGGGGAAGAGCCGGCGCAGCACCGCGCGGCTGCCGGGGGAGAAGGCGTCGGGGTAGTACATGATCTCGTCGCCGGAGAGCACGCACAGCGCGGTGTCGAGGTGGTAGAAGTGCGGGTCGGTCAGTTCCAGGCCGATGACGGGGCGGCCGAAGAACTCCTGGAGCTCGGCGTGCGACAGCGGGCTGCTGCGGAAGCCCTTCCCGGCCAGCAGCCAGCTCTCGGTGACGGCGAAGTCCCCCTCGCCCTCGTTGATGTGGTGCGGATCGTGCACCTCGCCGTAGCCGCGGTTGAGGAACCACTCGCGGTGCGCGGGTGCCTCCGCGGCCCGCTCGGTGTTGGCGAAGCGGGCACCGAAGACCCGGCCGTCGACCACGGTTGCGCCGTTGGCGGCGAAGACCATGTCCGGCAGGCCCGGCAGCGGCTGCAGGATGTCGACGGTGTGCCCCAGCGAGCGGTAGCGGTCGCGGAGGTCCTCCCACTGGAGCAGGGCGAGCGCGGGGTCGACCGGCTTCGTGGGATCCATCCAGGGGTTGATGGAGTACGTGACGCGGAAGTACGTGGGAGGACACATCAGATACCGGCGGTACGAGGCGGTTCGCGCTGCGCTCAATGAAGGCTCCTCGCGGTGTGGTTGAGGCCGTAGTCACATGGTGGACCCGCGGCGGACACCGCGCACCGGATTGCGGACGCAAACACCCCCCGGCACGGCGGTCCCAGAAGCACCAGCGGGCCCATGCCGGGTTGTCCCAAGTTCCTCTTATGATTCGGGGGTGTTCGATTCCAGGCACATCAAGACGTTCCACACCGTGGTCACTGCCGGCTCCTACTCGGCAGCGGCCGTGGCGCTGGGGTATACGCAGCCCGCGGTCACCCAGCAGATGAAGGCGCTGGAGCGCTCGGTGGGCACCGCGCTCTTCGTCCGCGTCGGGCGGCGCATGCGGCTGACCGAGGCGGGTGAGGCGCTGGCCCGGCACGCCGAGACCATCCTCGACAGCATGTCCGTGGCCTGGGAGCAGATAGGGGCGGTGACCCGGCTGGAGACCGGACGGGTGAGGCTGTGCGCCTTCCCCAGCGCCAACGCCACCCTGATCCCCGAGGCGCTGGCCCTGCTCGCGGCCGAGCACCCCGGCATACGGGTCGAGCTGCTGGGGGACGAACCGCCCGACTCGCTGGAGCGGGTCACCCGCGGCGAGTGCGACATCACCCTCGCCTTCACGTACCCGGGACTCCACGAGGCCGTGCCGGACGACCTGGTCGAGATCCCGCTGGTGGAGGACCAGCTCATGGTCCTGATGCCGGCCGGGCACCGGCTGGCCAGGTCACGCTCGGTCAGGCTCGGCGACCTGGCGGACGAGCGCTGGATCGCCGGCTGCATGCGCTGCCGGGTCAACTTCCTCCACGAGTGCGCCGAGCTGGGCTTCGCCCCCGACATCGCCTTCGCCACCGACGACAACCTCGTGGTGCAGTCGCTGGTCGCCGAGGGGCTGGGGGTCGCGATGATGCCCGGGCTGGTGCTGTCCTTCATGCGGCTGGACCGGGTCACCGGACGGCCGCTGGACCCGGTGTCCCGCCGCCGGGTCGCGGCGTACGTGCCGCGCGACCACCTGCGGATCCCGGCGGCGGCCCTGGTGCTCGACGCGCTCAAGGCGGTCGCCGAGCGGCGCAGCGGCTGCTGACCCGCACCCCATCCATAAGGAGGGGCAAAGCGGGGTGAAGGAACTGTCAGTGGACGCGCGGGCCCGTGCGCACGGACGCTGCGACCATGACCTCCGCGACCGTTCCGGCGCTCTCCGCGCCCACCGCCCGGTTGGCCCGCCTCGTCGACGAGGTGCGCGAGACGGTCGGCCGTGGCCTGCCGCCCGGCCCGACGGCCCACCTGGTGGGCGAACGGCTCGCGCCGCACCTCGGCGCCGCCGACCTGCTGGCCGACCGGCACACCGAGGGCGACCCGGACCGCTACCGCCAGCACATCCTGCACGCCGAGGAGGACGGCAGCTTCTCGATCGTCGCCCTGGTCTGGCTGCCGGGACAGCGGACGTCCATCCACGACCACGTCTCCTGGTGCGTCACGGGCGTCCACCAGGGCCGGGAGCACGAGCGCCGCTACCGGCTGGTCCCCGACGGCGCCGGCTCCCGCCTCGTCCCCACCCAGGACGTCGTCAACGCCCAGGGCGAGGTCTGCGGTTTCGCGCCGCCCGGCGACATCCACGAGGTGTGGAACGGCGGCACCGGCAAGGCGATATCGCTGCACATCTACGGGGCCGACATCTCCCGCCTGGGTTCCAGCGTGCGACGCGTCTACCGGCTGCCGGTCGGCGAACGGTGAACCTCCGCACCGCGACGCGCACCCCCGCGACCGCCCCTCGCGGGGCGACGCCGGCCGTCCGCCCGCCCGCGCCGCCCGCCGCGTCCCCCGCCGGAGGCGGTGCGGGGCGCCGCCGGGCCGCCGCGGCCGTGCTGCCCGGCCTGCTGGTCGCCGCCCTCGGCGCCGTCCTGGCGACCGCGCTGCACCGGCTGCTGCCCGCCGTGCCGGTGCCCACCACCGCCGTCGTCCTCGGCATCGCCGCGGCCAACCTGCCGGGGCTGCGCGCGACCCTGCGCGGCCGGGCCCGGCCCGGGCTGACCTTCGCCGGCAAACGGCTGATGCGGGTCGGCGTCGTCGTCCTCGGGCTGCAACTCAGCCTCGACGACGTGCTCGGCCTCGGCTGGGCCACGGCCGGCATGGTCGTCTGCGTCGTGGCCGCCACCTTCTGGGGCACCGTATGGCTCGGCCGCCGCATGGGCCTGCGCGGCGACCAGCCCCTGCTCATCGCCACCGGCTACTCCATCTGCGGCGCCTCCGCCATCGGCGCGGTGAGCCAGGTCACCGGCAGCGACGAGGAGGACGTGGCCGCGTCCGTCGCCCTGGTCACGCTCTGCGGCACCCTCGCCATCGGCGTGCTGCCGCTGCTGCACCACCCGCTCGGCCTGGACGACGTGCAGTTCGGGCGCTGGGCCGGGGCCGGCGTGCACGACGTCGGACAGGTCGTCGCGACGGCCCAGACCGCGGGTCCGGCGGCGCTCGGTGAGGCGGTGCTCGTCAAGCTGATGCGCGTCGCGCTCCTGGCGCCCCTGGTCGCCGCGGTCGCCTACACCGTGCGCCGACGGCGCGCCATGTCGGGCGCCGCGGGAGCGGACGCCGCCGCGGCCGCGCGGCGGACCCCGCTGCTGCCCCTGTTCGTCGTCGGCTTCCTCGCCATGATCGCCGTGCGCAGCACCGGCGTCCTGCCGGCCGGCGTGCTCGACGGCGCGCAGCAGCTGCAGCAACTGCTGCTGGCCATGGCCATGGTGGGGCTCGGCAGCATGGTGAACCTGCGCGCCCTGGCGCGGACCGGGCCGCGCGTGGCCGCCGTCGGCCTGATCTCCTGGACCCTCATCGCCACCGTCTCCTACGCCGGCGTGCTCCTCACCAGCTGACGCCCGCACCCATGTGCCCGCCACCCCGCCGGGGCAGGCCTCTAAGGTGAGCGCATGCCGACACCGCAGACGGACCCCGACGACGCCCTGCTCCTGCTCCCGGACACCCGCCGGGCCCTGCTGCACCGCGTCGCGGTCGCCCAGTCCGGCAGCCGCACCCCCTCCCTCGTGGGGGCCGTCGTCCGGGACGGCGACACCGTGTGGACCGGGGCGCGTTCCTGCGTGGACGGGCACGCCCCGGACGGGGACACCCAGTACCGGATCGGCTCCATCACCAAGACCTTCGTGGCCGTGCTGGTGATGCGGCTGCGCGACGCGGGGCGCCTCGGGCTGGACGACCCCGTCGAGAAGCACATCGGCGGCACCCCCGCGGACGGGGTCACTGTGCGCCAACTCCTCGCGCACACCGCGGGACTGGCCGCGGAGACCCCTGGCCCCTGGTGGGAGCGCACCCCCGGCGGGCTGCGCCCGGAGACGGCCGACCTCCTCGGCGAGGCCTCGCGGCTGCACCCCGCCGGCGAACGCCACCACTACTCCAACCCCGGGTACGCCCTGCTCGGCGCGGTCGTCGAGACGCTCCACGACGGCCGGCCCTGGGACGAGGTGCTGACCTCCGAGGTCCTCGAGCCGCTGGGGATGACCCGTACGACGCGGCGCCCGCAGGCCCCGCACGCCGGCGGCTGGGCCGTCCACCCGTACGCGGAGCTGATGATGGCCGAGTCCGTGCAGGACACCGGACTGATGTCCCCTGCGGGCGAACTGTGGTCCACCGCCGACGACCTGTGCCGCTGGGCCGCCTTCCTCGCCGCGGGTGACGAGCGCGTCCTGGTGCCCGCGACGCTGGAGGAGATGCGGCGACCGGCCGCCCCGGGCGGCGACCAGGGCCTCGGCGTGCAGCTGATGCGGGGCCCGGGCGGCCGCGTGCTGGTGGGCCACGGAGGCTCGATGCCCGGCTTCGTGGCCGGGCTGTGGTGCGACACGGCGGAGGGACTCGGCGCGGTCGTCCTCGCCAACTCCACCACCGGCGCCCCGGCGACGACGATCGCCGCCGACCTGCTGCGCATCGTCGCCGAGCGCGAACCCCGCATCCCCGAGCCCTGGCGGCCCGTCTCCGACCCCGACCCGGAGCTGCTCGCCCTCACCGGCCCCTGGTACTGGGGCACGGCCCCGCACGTCCTGCGCCTGCGCGCCGGCCGCGACCTGGAACTGACCGCCCTGTCCGGCACCGCCCGCGGCGCTCGCTTCCGCGCGCAACCGGACGGCACCTGGACCGGCCTGGACGGCTACTACGACGGTGAGACCCTCCGTGCGGTGCGCACCCCCGACGGCACCGTCAGCCATCTCGACCTCGGCTCCTTCGTCTTCACCCGCACCCCCTACGAGCGGACGGCCCCGGTCCCGGGCGGAGTCGACCCCTCGGGCTGGAGCTCCCCCCTCGGCTAGAGCCCGTCGTCGAATCGGCTCTGCCGGCTCCGCCGGGGGCGTCTCGGTCACGCCGCGGAGGCCACCCGGACCGCCCGCGCCTCGGACGTGAGCACGCCCCCGTGGAGGCGCGGTGAAGGGACGTTCACGAGGAGGGCGCCGGCGAGCGTGATGGCGCGCGGCCCGTCGAGGCGGTGGCGACCGTGTCGAGCACGGCGGTGTCCGGGGAACCGCCCTCCCTGCTGCGCGGGCGCCGGGCGAGCGCGCGGGCCACTCCCGTGTTCGTGATCAGCAGGGTTCGCCACCCGCGCCCACCGGCTGTCGGCAGGGACGTCGCCGACGGGAGCCCCACGACTGCCGGAGACGGCGGCACCGATGACGCCTGCCCGGCGGACCGGAGGCACTGCCGGCGGCCCGGCCTGCCGTCCCGGGGCGGTCGGACCGTCAGGCCGACAGCGGGAACTCCCGGCCCAGCGCCGCGAAGACCGCAGAGTTGTACGCGAAGGCCCGCCGGCACTCCTCCACCACACGCTGCTTCTCGAGCTCGTTGACCGGCACGGCGTCCAGCAGGGCCCGGTACTCGCGCTTGAAGGCCGCGGGGTTGCCGATCGCCTCGAAGACGTAGAAGCGCACGCCGTCACCCTTGCGGGCGAAGCCCCAGGTCCTCTCCGCGATGCCGCGGATGACCTGCCCCCCGGACAGGTCGCCGAGGTAGCGGGTGTAGTGGTGGGCGACGTAGCCGGCCGGCCAGTCGCGGGCGGTCGCGGTGATACGGGCGGCGTAGGCGAGGGTCTCCGGCAGCGCGGCGGCGCGGTCCCGCCACCCGGGGACGAGGAGGTGGTCCAGATCGCGTTCCAGGGCGACGACCCGCATCAGCTCGGGCCTCAGGAAGGGACCGGCCACCGGATCGCCGGCCAGCGCGCCGGTCGCGTCCTCCAGCGCCCGGTACACGAACCACAGCTGCTCGGTGTAGCGGGCGTACGCGGCGACACCGAGGCGGCCGCCGAGCAGGTCGCTGATGAACGTCGAGTTCTCCGCCTCGGTGTGCCGGTCGTGGCCGGCGGTGCGGATGACGGCCGAGAACGGTGCGGCGGCGGGGCCGGGGGCTGGCGTCAAGGAAATCCTCCTGCGTCGGGCCTGCAGGAATCGTCGCAACTTAGGTAAGCCTAAGTCAATGGCTTGCCGACAACCTGTCGGAAAACGGGTGTCGGGGACCCTCGCCGGTCGGGGGCGGCGCGTCGTGTCGCGGGTGATGGTGGTCACGAGGGGGCGTGGGTGGCGGGCGGTTCGGTGGGCGCCGTGAGCTGCGGCGCGCTGAAAATTGTGACTCATACCCGTTAAGTCACTCATGGAACGCTAGACGTGTTTGTCATGATTAGCGGGGCCGAAATGGGCCATTCGGGGGTCTCCTGACCGGGGGGACCCCGAGTGCGGCCGGAATGCCGACCAGGAGCAGGATGGTTTCAACCATCCGTGGATTCCGCATACGGCCTTTCCCTCGTTACGTAGGGTGGAGCAGGGGTTCACGGGGCGAGGAAAGGGGCTCGATGGTCACCAAGGGCAGGTTGTCCGACTGGCTGCGCCGCAAAGCGGGGGAGCGTGGAGCCGGCGGAGTGGACGGGGCCGCGGTCCGCGCGGCCGCGGGTGGCCGGAACGGGGACGATCTGCGCCGGGACGAGCTCCTGCTGGAGGCCGCGGCTGCGGGCCTGCCGCTGGCGCCCGCCGCCCATCCGTCCCCCGTCTCCGGCTATCGCTGTTCCTGTGACCGGATCGGCTGCCCCACCCCGGGCACGCACCCCGTCTCCTTCGCCTGGCAGACCCAGGCCACCACCGACCCCGATCAGGTCAGGCGCTGGCTGCGCGCCCATCCGCTGGCCAACTTCATCACCGCCACCGGCATCGCCCACGATGTCCTGGACGTACCCGCCGAGGCGGGCCGGATCGCCCTGGAACGGCTGGCCGTCGAGGGCGCCGAGGCCGGTCCGGTCGCCGTCAGCGACGGTCGGATGCTCTTCTTCACGGCCAGCCGCGCCACCGCCGACGAGGACGAGTGGTGGCCGTGCGAGCTGGACTGCCATCCCGAGACCCTCGACGAGCACCCGGGGCTGCGCTGGCACTGCCGCGCCAGCTATGTGCTGCTGCCGCCCTCCCGTCTGCCGTCCGGCGCCACCGTCGCCTGGGTCGCCGGCCACGGGCCGGACCGCGCCCTGCCCGATCCGCTGCCGCTGCTCGGCGCGCTGACCGACGCCTGCGCCCAGGTCGAGCCCGAGCCGGAGGCGGCCGGCTGGCTGCACTGATCCCCCGGCTGCCGCCCGGGGTGCCTGTCCGGGTGCGACCGGGGCCGGCTGCTACTCCCCGCGTGCCGCGACCAGCCCCGTGGTGCGGCTGAGGAAGATGACCTGGCCGCCGCCGTCCTTCTTCGCCGGGACGAGCACGACCTGACGGGCGACCCGGCCCAGGGTGACCGACTTCTTCGCGGTGCCGGTCATCAGCGCCTTCGTGTACGAGTCGACCGGCGGCGCGACACCCGGCCGCAGCATGGTGATCTTCGCCGTGTGGTGCGAGGCGAAGAAGACCAGCGCGCCGCCGCCCTCGGTCCGCAGCCCGACCGGGGCGAAATCCCCCTCCTCGGCGGGCTGGTCGGCGTACTGGGTGGCCGAGTCGGCCGTACGGACGGTCTTCACCCGGCTCGTGATCAGCTGCGAGGTGGACGAGCCCGGGGCGAACAGGGATGTGTCCTTGGCGTCGCCCTTGCCCAGGTAGCCGGTGTAGGCGCCGCTCAAGTCGCCCGGATCCAGCAGCAGTCCGGACCGGTCGGCGGACACCGGTTCGACGTGGCCCCGCGCGTCGCGGGTGAACTCCGGTACGGCGGAGGCCCGGACGGGGCTCACGTACGGCGCCCGCCATGCCTCGCCCGAGCTGTTCCGTTCGAAGACCATCAGCCACCGGGTCGTGCCGGCGCCGGACCCGCCCACGCTCGGCGCGACGTCGGCCACGAACCACTTGGGCCAGCCGCGCTGGCGGGGTATCAGGAAGCGCGCGTCGCTGAGGGCGAGCTTCTTGTGGTCGGGGTTGCCACCGGAGGCGACGGCGTGCCGGGCGCGCAGACCGGCACTGTCGACGGCGCCGAGGGGGCCGGTCTCGACGGTGCCGATCAGCTTCGCGTCGAGGTTCTTGTTCGCCTCGTTGTTGACCTCGATGAAGCGGTCCAGGGCCTTGGCGGCCTCAGCCTTCGTCACCGACGGGACGAGCGCCCGTTCCCCGTGCACCGTCACGCATCCGGTCAGCGGTGCCGCCGTCAGAGTCAGCAGGACGAGCGCTGGCAGGAATCGCGACCTGCGGGTCATCGGAGGTGGGCTCCTTCGGGGCAGCGGCGGACGGCTTCACGGCCGGCGCGGTAACCCTACCGGGGCGGAGGAAGAGGAACATCGTCGGTGCGAGATACAGAGCCCAGAACACGACCTGCAGCCAGGTCGGGTTGGGCTGGAAGTTGAACACGCCCTTGAGCAGCGTCCCGTACCAGGAGTCCGGCGGGATCTGCTCGCTGATGTCGAAGGCCCGCGCGTCCAGCCCCGGCAGCCAGCCCGCCTCCTGCAGGTCGTGGAAGCCGTACGCGAGCACGCCCGCCGCGACCACGACCAGCATGGCGCCGGTCCAGGTGAAGAACTTGGCCAGGTTGATGCGCAGCGCGCCCCGGTAGAACAGCCAGCCCAGCACCACCGAGGTCAGCAGTCCGAGCACCGCGCCCACCAGCGGACGCACACCGTCGTCGGTGGCCTGCACGGCGGTCCAGATGAAGAGCGAGGTCTCCAGTCCCTCACGCCCCACGGCGAGGAAGGAGGTGACGACCAGCGCGCCGGTGCCCATGGCGATGGCGGCGTCGAGCCTGCCGTGCAGCTCGGTCTTCATGTGCCGCGCGGTGCGCCGCATCCAGAAGACCATCCAGGTCACCAGGCCGACGGCGATGATCGACAGCGAACCGCCCAGCGCCTCCTGCGCCTCGAAGGTCAGGGTGGAGGAGCCGAACTGCAGCGCGGCGCCGAAGGCCATGCTCAGCAGCACCGCGCTGCCCACGCCGAGCCAGACCGGCGGCAGCTTGTCCTTGCGGTCGGTCTTCACCAGGTACGCGACCAGGATGCAGACGACCAGGCTGGCCTCCAGGCCCTCACGGAGCCCGATCAGGTAGTTGCCGAACACCGCCTGTCACTTCCTCTCAGTTGTTCTGGAAGAGCTCGCGGCCCCACCAGTCGTCCTTGCCACGGACGCCCGGCGGTACGGCGTAGACGGCCGAACCCACGTGCTGGATGTACTCGTTGAGCGAGTCGAGCTTCGCCAGCCGCGTCTGCAGCGGGATGAAGCCGTCCCGGACGTCGCGCTGGTACGCGATGAAGAACAGCCCCGCGTCCAGGCGGCCAAGGCCGTCGGTGCCGTCCGTGAAGGAGTAGCCGCGGCGCAGGATCGTCACGCCGCTGTTGTCCGGATGCGCCAGCCGTACGTGCGCGTCCGGGAGCATCGCCTTGAAGTCCGGGGCGTCGTGCTCGCGCTGCTTGCCGATCGGGGCGCCCTCGCCCTTCGTCCGGCCGAAGATCTGCTCCTGCTCCCGCAGCGAGGTGCGGTCCCAGGTCTCGATGTGCATCCGGATGCGGCGGGCGACCAGGTACGAGCCGCCGGCCATCCAGGCCGGGCCGTCCTTGCCGGACACCCACACGTGCTTGTCCTGGGTGGCCTTGTCGGAGCCCGCGACGTTGTGCGTGCCGTCCTTGAAGCCCATCAGGTTGCGCGGGGTCTGCGCCTCGGGGGTGGTCGAGGAGGTCTTGCCGAAGCCGAGCTGCGACCAGCGCATCGCGACCTTGCCGAAGCCGATCCGGGCCAGGTTGCGGATGGCGTGCACCGCCACCTGGGGGTCGTCTGCGCAGGCCTGGACGCACAGGTCGCCGCCGCTGCGGTTGGGGTCGAGGGCGTCGCCGGAGAACTTCGGCAGGTCCACCAGAGCCTCGGGACGGTGCTGCTTCAGGCCGAAGCGGTCCCTGCCGTCCTTCGTCGTGAACAGCGAGGGGCCGAAGCCGATGGTGAGGGTCAGCCGCGAGGCCTGCAGGCCCAGCGCCTCACCGGTGTCGTCCGGCGGGGCCTCGGCGAGGCCGCCGACCGCGCCCTCGCCGACGGGCCGGCCCTGCGTCATCTTGCGGGCGGCGTCGGTCCACTCCTTCAGGAGGGCGATCAGCTCCTCGCGGTCCTCGGTCTTGACGTCGAAGGACGCGAAGTGCAACCGGTCCTGCACCGGGGTCGTGATGCCGGCCTGGTGCGCCCCGTGGAAGGCGATCGCACTGCCCGCGGCGGCCGCGGGCTGCACGTCGTTCCCGGAGCGGACGGCGGCCACGGCGCCCCCGGCCGCGGCCGCGGCGACAGCGACGCCCGCCCCGGTCCAGCCGAGCACCTTGCGACGCGACGTGACGGTCTCCTCGGACATGGTCCGATGCTCCCTTGGATTACTTGGCGACGGCCGCGGCGAGTTTGGACAGGGGCTCGGCGAGCGCGTTGACGGCGTCCGAGAGCTCCTTGCGCTGGTCCTTGCCGACGGTGTCGTAGGAGACGAACTCCGTCGAGCTGCCGCCCTTGCGGTACTTGTCCAGCAGCGTCTTCAGGGCCGGGAACTGCTTGTCCAGTTCCGCGACGAGCTCGGGGTCGTTCTCCGCGGCGACCGGCTTCAGCAGCTCGTACGCCTTCAGGGCGCCCTCGACGTTGGCGTTGAAGTCCGACAGGTCGGTGTGGGAGTAGCGGTCCTCCTCGCCGGTGACCTTGCCGGTGGCGACCTCGTCCAGCAGCTCCTTGGCGCCGTTGGCCATGCTGGTCGCGGTGATGTCGGCGGTGCCGACCCGGCTCTGCCAGTCCTTCAGGTCGTTGACCAACTGGTCGGCGAGCTCCTTGTCGCGGTCGGTGAGCTTCTTGTCCTTCCACAGGGAGCGCTCGAGGCGGTGCCAGCCCGTCCAGTCCTTCTCGACGTCCTGACCCTCCTCCAGGCCGTCCTCGCGGACGTCGACCTTGGGGTCGATGTCGCCGAAGGACTCGGCGACCGGCTCGGTCCGCTCCCAGCCGATGCGAGAGGTGGCGAACTCGGCCTTGGCGGCCTCGAGGTTGCCCTGCTTGACGGCCTCGGCGAACTCGGTGACCGCCGGGAGGGTCAGATCGGCCTGCTCCTGGGCGTACTTGCGGTACGCGGCGACCGCGGCGTCCAGGCGCGAGTCGCTCTTGGCGGCGCCCTTGCCGGTGACGGTGATCTTCTGGCGGATGCCGTCGCCCTGCATACCGGGCTTGCAGGCGATCTCGTACGCACCGGCCTTGATCTCGGCGCTGATGGTGGCCTTGGTGCCGGGGCCGATGTTCTCCCGCTCGGTCACGATCTCGTCGCCGGGCGTGTAGACGTAGACCTCGGTGACCTTCGAGCCCTTGTTCTCCACGGCGAGCTGTACGTGCCCGGCCGGGAAACTGGTCTTGGAGACCTCGCACTTGGAGTCCGTCGCGGTGATCGTGATGGCGTCGGAGGACTTGCCGTCCGCCTTCTCCGCGCAACCGGTGACGGCCGTGACGGCGACCACTATGCCGGCGGCGGCTACGGCGGACATGCGGACGGCGGACATGCGGTCTCCTGGCGGTTCGGACGAGGACGGCTTAGGCAAGCCTTTCCTGTGGAAGGCTTGCCTAACCTATCCGAGGCCCACCTCGCCTTGCCCTCATTTATGCAAAGGAAAGGTAATGGAAGGGTCAAGGCAGGGTCAGCACCTCGGCGCCTGTGTCCGTCACCACAAGGGTGTGCTCGAACTGCGCGGTGCGCTTGCGGTCCTTGGTGACGACCGTCCAGCCGTCGTCCCAGATCTCGTACTCGTGGGTGCCCAGGGTCAGCATCGGCTCGATGGTGAAGGTCATCCCCGGCCTCATCACCGTGGTCGCGCGCGGGTCGTCGTAATGCGGAATGATCAAGCCGGAGTGGAAGGCGGTATTGATGCCGTGGCCGGTGAAGTCGCGCACGACGCCGTAATCGAATCGTTTGGCGTAGGACTCGATGACCCGGCCGATCACATTGATCTGCCGCCCCGGCTTGACCGCCTTGATGGCGCGATTCAGGGATTCCCGGGTGCGTTCCACCAACAGCCTTGACTCCTCGGCGACTTCACCGACGAAGTAGGTGGCGTTGGTGTCCCCGTGGACCCCGTGGATGTACGCCGTGACGTCGAGGTTGACGATGTCGCCGTCGCGCAGCTCGGTGGAGTCGGGGATGCCGTGGCAGATGACCTCGTTGATGGAGGAGCACAGCGACTTGGGGAAGCCCCGGTAACCGAGGTCCGAGGGGTAGGCCTGGTGGTCGCACATGTACTCGTGCGCGATCCGGTCCAGCTCGTCGGTGGCGACCCCGGGCGCGATCGCCTTCGCCGCCTCCTCCATGGCTTGCGCGGCGATCCGCGAGGCGATCCGCATCTTCTCGATCGTCTCCGCCGACTGCACCTCCGGGCCGTCGTACGGCCGAGGCGCCGGCCTGCCCACGTACTCCGGACGCGGGATCGAGGCGGGCACGTGACGGGTGGGGGAGAGCTTGCCGGGAACCAGGACAGACATGTCAGTGAGTGTATCGGCGGCCGGTCGGGCAGCATGGCGGCAGGACGTCGTACGAGGAGGCACGATGGCGCTGTTCAGGCGAGTCCGCAAGCCCGCGGGGAAGCCCGGTGAGTGGTTCTACTGCATCGAGCACCACAAGGTCGAGGAGGGCCCGGAGTGCCCGGCGAAGGACCGGATGGGGCCGTATCCGAGCCGCGCGGAGGCGGAGCGGGCGATGGAGCTGGCGGCCGAGCGGAACCTGCAGTGGGAGAACGATCCGCGGTGGAAGGACCGCTCCCGCGAGGACGAGGGGGACTGACCCGGCCGGAGGCCGCCGGGTGCACGATGGAAGGGTGAAGCTCGGTCTGGCCGGCGACACCATGCTCGGCCGCATGGTCGCCGCGCGGCTGGCCGAGGCCCCTCCGGAGGCGCTGTTCTCCGAGGAGGTCGTGGCCGTCGCGCGGGAGGCGGACCTCTTCGTCCTCAACCTGGAGTGCGCGATCTCCGATCGCGGTGAGCCCTGGCCCGACCCCTTCAAGCCCTTCTTCTTCCGGGCTCCGCCCGTCGCCGTGCGCGCACTCCGGCACCTCGGCGTGAGCTGCGTCAACCTGGCCAACAACCACGCCCTGGACTACGGCCGGGTGGCGCTCCTGGACACCCTGGAGCATCTGGCCGCCGCCGGGATCACCGCCGTCGGGGCCGGACCGGACGAGTCGGCGGCGCGCGCCCCGGCGGTGATCGGCGGCCCCGGCGGTCTCGGCGTCCTGGGCGTCACCGACCATCCGTCCGACTACGCCGCGGGACCGGACCGCCCCGGTGTCGCCTACGCCGATCTGCGCGAGGGTGCCCCGCCGTGGCTCACCGACGGCGTCGCGCGACTGCGCGAGGAGACCGCGGCGGTGCTCGTCACCCCCCACTGGGGCCCCAACATGACCACCGGCCCGGCCCGCTACATCCGCGACGCCGCCTCGGCCCTGCGTACGGCGGGCGCCGCGCTGGTCGCGGGCAGCTCCGCGCACGTCTTCCACGGCGTGCGGGACGGGGTGCTCTACGACCTCGGCGACTTCGTCGACGACTACGCGACCGATCCGCGGCTGCGCAACGACCGGGGCCTGCTCTTCCTCGTCACGTTCGACGGCGCCGGCTGCCGCCCCGTCCGGGTGGAGGGGGTGCCGATCGCCCTCGACTACTGCTTCACCCGGCTGGCCAACGCCGGTGAACGCGCCTGGATCGCGCGGCGGTTCCGGCGCGCCTGCGCCGAGTTCGGGCACCGGGTCACGGAGGAGGGCGGACGGCTGGTCGTCCGCTGGGACGGCGAAGCTACCGGCCCGTAGCACAGAGAGCCCTTCCGTGTCCGAAATTCCGAACCGATTGAGGTCCAGACCAACGGCGCTCCGTTTCTGAGGACATGCGGACCGGATCCGATCGACGGCCGGTCGGAGGAAAGGGGCCCCATGTCCAGGAAACGCACGATGAGCACCAAGCAGAAGATCGCGCTCATGGCCGGCGCGGCCACCCTGGCCGGCGGCTTCGCCGTGGTCACCATGAGCATGGGCCACGCGTCGGTCGTGTGCGACGGGCTCGACCAGGCGCTGCGCAACAACGAGAACTTCATCGCGGGGCAGAAGGCCAACCCCGACGCCCAGTCGGCGGCGCGGATCGCCAACCGCGAGGCGGTGATCAAGCAGATCAACGTGCAGCGCGCGGCCGCCGGATGCGGGGCCGCCCAGGCCGCGCCCGCCGCGCCTGCCGCGCCTGCCGGTCAGGGTCAGGGGCAGAACCAGGGGCAGAACCAGAACCAGGGTCAGGCCGCGCCGCCGGCGAACGGCGCGACGGGTCAGGTGGTCTGCGCGGGCTCGACGGTCACCCTGTCCGGGGAGAGCGGCGCGCCCGCCGCCTCCAGCAACCAGTTCCCGCTGGGCACCAAGCTCAAGGTGACCAATCTGGACAACAACAAGTCGACCACGGTGTCGGTCACCTCGACCTCCGGGAGCTGTGCGCTGCTGAACAACGCGGCCTTCGAGCAGGTCCGTGAGCCCGGCAAGTTCCTGATCAGGAAGGCGCGCATCGAACGCGTCGGCTGACCGGGACCCCGCGGCCGGTCCGGGCCACTGCCGTACCAGGAAGCGGCAGTGGCCCGGACCCCTTGACGAGAGCACGACACTCCGCTTCAATCCGCGTGACAGGTCCAGACCAACGGTCCAGACCACTCGCACAGCGCAGCCCCCCGCCCCCCACAGGGAGGTCACGTGCTCTTCCGTCGTCATGTCCCCCGTACCGGATCGCGCAGATCCCGCATCCTCGCCGGCGTCACCGCCGCCTTCCTCGCCGCCGCGGGCACCCTGATCGCCCTGCCCGGCACCGCCCACGCCGCCAACCTCGTCAGCAACCCCGGTTTCGAGAGCGGCACCCTCTCCGGCTGGTCCTGCTCCGGCGGATCGGTCGTCGGCAGCCCCGTGCACAGCGGCACCAAGGCACTCGCCGGTGCCGTCAGCAGCAGCGACACCGCCCAGTGCACCCAGACCGTCTCCGTGCAGCCCAACACCGCGTACTCGCTGACCGGTTGGGTGCGCGGGGCGTACGTCTACCTCGGTGTCACCGGCGGCGCCTCCACCTGGACGCCGTCCGCCACCTCGTACACCCAGCTGACCGTCCCCTTCACCACCGGCGCCTCGCAGACCAGCGTCCAGATCTACGTGCACGGCTGGTACGCGCAGGGCACCTACAACGCCGACGACATCAGCCTCGACGGTCCGGGCGGCGGAGGCGGCGGTGACACCCAGGCGCCCACCGCGCCCGGCGGCCTCACCTCCACCGGCAAGACCTCCTCCAGCGTCTCGCTGTCCTGGAACGCCTCCACCGACAACGTCGGCGTCACCAGCTACGACGTCTACCGCGGCAGCACCCTGGCCACCACCGTGACCGGCACCTCGGCCACCGTCAACGGCCTCGCCGCGAGCACCTCGTACACCTTCACCGTCAAGGCGCGCGACGCCGCCGGAAACACCTCGGCCGCCTCCAACGCGGTGACCGTCACCACCAGCGCGGGCGGCGGCGGGGGCACCGGCTTCAAGCAGGCCGCACCCTATCTCTACCTCGGCTGGGGCGACCCGCCGAGCCCGTCCACGGTGATGAGCGCCACCGGCGTCAAGTGGTTCACGATGGCCTTCATCCTCTCCTCCGGCGGCTGCAACCCCGCCTGGGACGGCTCCCGTCCGCTGACCGGCGGCAACGACCAGTCCACCATCAACGCCATCCGCGCGGCCGGCGGCGACATCGTCCCGTCCATCGGCGGCTGGAGCGGCAACAAGCTCGGGCCCAACTGCTCCACGCCCGAAGCGCTCGCCGGGGCCTACCAGCAGGTGATCAACGCATACGGCCTCAAGGCGATCGACGTCGACATCGAGAACACCGACGAGTTCGAGAGCGAGGCCGTCCAGGACCGCATCCTGAACGCGCTGAAGATCGTCAAGCAGAACAACCCCGGCATCCGTACGATCCTCACCTTCGGCACGTCCACGACCGGCCCGACCTACTGGGGCGGCCGCCTCATCGACCGGGCCAACGCGCTCGGCGCCGACATCGACGTCTTCACGATCATGCCGTTCGACTTCGGCGGCGGCGCCGACATGTACGGCAACACCGTCAACGCCGCCGAGGGGCTGAAGACCAAGCTGAAGTCCACCTTCGGCTGGGACGACGCCACCGCCTACGCCCACATCGGCATCTCCGGCATGAACGGCCTGAGCGACCAGCAGGAGAACACCACCCCGGCCATCTGGACCCAGATCCGGGACTGGGCCAACTCCCACCACATCGCCCGGCTCGCCTACTGGGCCGTCAACCGGGACCGCCCGTGCCCCGGCGGCGGCGTGACCAGCAACTGCTCCGGCATCAGCCAGAGCACCTGGCAGTTCACCTCGATCACCGCCGGGTTCACCGGCTGATCGGACCGCAGGCCCGCCCCACGGGTCAGGCGGCGGAGGGCACCGTGTCCTCCGCCGCCTTCCGCATGCTCACGGCGTGCTCGTTGGTCCGGGCGTCGTACGCCATCAGCGTCGGCAGGCAGGCGGCCAGCGCCCCGACCGCGGCCACGCACGCCAGCCCGCCGGTCCAGACCGAGGTGCGCAGGCCCAGCACCGCGGCCGAGCCGCCGGCCCGCACCTGGCCGAACTGCGGGCCGATGGTGAAGGAGAGCAGTTCGATGCCGGCCAGCCGGCCGCGCAGCGAGTCGGGGATGGTCTGGTTCCAGATCGTGGCCCGGAACACCCCGCTGACCATGTCGAACGCGCCGGCCAGCGCCAGGAAGGCCAGCACCAGCCACACGTTGCGGGACCAGCCGGCCGCCGCCATGCACAGGCCGAAGCCCGCCGCGGCCAGCACGATCGCCCGTCCGTGCCGGTGCACCCGCGACGACCAGCCGCCGGTGAGGCTCATCAGCAGCGCACCGGCCGGCAGGGCCGCGTACATCAGGCCCAGCGACCAGGGCGCGCCCAGGTCGTCCGCCATGAACGGGAACACGGCGATCGGGAACGCCAGCCCGGTCGCCGCGATGTCCACCACGTACGTGCCCAGCAGTTCCTTGCGGCTCCACGCGTAGCGTGCCCCCTCCGCGATCGAGCGCAGGGACGGGCGCTTCGCGTCGTGCGAGGGCGGCGAGGGCCGCAGTCCGAGGCCCAGGACGACCGAGACGGCGAAGGTGACGGCGTCGATGGCGTACGCCCACCGCAGTCCGGCGTACGCGATCAGCACACCCGCCAGGGAGGGGGCCGCGATCGCGCCGATCTGCCAGCGCAGTGCGTTCAGCGAGGCGGCCGCGGTCAGCTGCTCGTGCGGGACGATGCGCGGCACGATCGCGTCCAGTGCCGGCCGCTGCAGCCCGCCCAGCGCGCTGGTCAGCGCGGCGACCACGTACAACGGCCAGATCACCGGCCGTGGCAGCAGGGTGTTGACGAGCAGCACGGCCGACAGCACACCGAGGGCGGCCTCCGTCCACAGGATGAGCTTGCGCCGGTCCAGGGCGTCCGCGAGCGCCCCTCCGTAGAGCCCGCAGACGATCAGCGGCACGAGTTCGACGGCGCCGAGGGCGCCGACCGCGAGCGTCGAGCCGGTCAGCGTCTTGATCTGGACCGGGACGGCCACGAAGGTCAGGAAACTGCCGAAGTTCGTGATCAGGCCCGCGCACCACATCAGGCGGAAGTCACGCGAGGTCCGCCAGGGTGCGAGGTCGGGAAGGAGTCGGGGCACGGTGTCGCATGCTCCGCGCGCGGGCCGCCCGGCGCAACCGGGTTTTCGCCTGTCCGCACCCCGCCGGGGCGCTCGGGAGAGGGCCGCGAGGCGGTCGGTCCCCGCACTGCCGGGGAGCCGCGCGGCCGGCGTTCCCTTCACGCAGGCCCGCCATGGCGCACCCGCCGCTACGGCATCAGCCCCGCGGCCGCCAGGCGCTGCCGGATCACCGCGACCGCGGTGTCGTCCAACGGCACCTGCGGGGGTGCCGTGGCCCCGCAGGTCAGGACGCCGCGCAGCCGCAGCGCCGCCTTGAAGGCGCCCAGCGCCGAGGAACTCGGGCCCATCGGCGCGGAGGCGGCGCCCGCGTCGACGATGGCGTAGAGCGCCGCGAGCCGGTCCTGCTCCGCCGCCGCCTCCCGCCAGCGCCCCGCGACGGCGTGCTCGTAGAGCCGCACATAGCCGTGCGGGTCGACATTGCCGAGGCCGGGCACGACACCGCGCGCGCCCGCCAGAAGGGCGCCGTCCACGGCGAGTTCGGACCCTGTGAGCAGGGAGAAGGCGGCGTCCGCGGCGCGGCGGCGGAGCTCGACGAGCAGCCGGCGCATGGGGCCGTCGGCGCCGCTGCTGTCCTTGAGGCCGGCCAGGGTGCCCTCCTCCGCGAGGGTCAGCACGGTCGCCGCGGGCAGCTTGGTGTGCACCGCCGAGGGGATGTCGTACGCGAACAGCGGCACCCCGCCCGCACCGTCCCGCACCCGCCGGAAGTGGTCGGCGATCTCGACCGGATGCGTCGCCGCGTAGAAGGGCGCGGTCGCCACCAGGGCGTCGGCGCCCGCCGCGACAGCGGCCCGCGCGTGCTCCAGGACGCGCGGGGTGGTCATGTCGACGACCCCGGCCAGCACCGGCACCCGGCCCGCCACGGCCTCCACGACCGCCGTCAGCGCGGTGCGCCGCTGCGCGTCGGTGAGGAACGCCGTCTCGCCGCTGGACCCCAGGGCGAAGACCCCGTGCACCCCCGCCGACAGCACATGGTCGACCAGGGCGCGGAGCCCCCCGGTGTCGACGTTCCCCGTCCGCGTGAGCGGGGTGCACAGCGGCGGCACGACGCCGCGCAGCGGACGGAGCGGATCGGTCCCGGTTCCGGTCATGGAGCGCTTCCTACCAGCTCGCCGGGGGCGGCGTCACCAACTGCTCGGCGAGCCGCGCGAGTCGCGGCAGCCGGTCGCGCAGCCGTACCCGGCGTCCCGCCGCCGCGCTGACCAGATGCTGCAGCACGTCCATGCCGACCTCGGACGGCTCCGGCGGCGCGGTGAGGGCGTCGTGCGCGAGACCGCGCAGCTCCGGGTCGCCCGCGTCCATCGCCAGTACGGTCGCGCCGGCGCGCCGTGCGTCGTCGACCCGCTCCAGCAGCGCGGCCTCCGCCCGCTCGGGCGTCACCACCAGCACCGTCTCGCCCCTGCGCACCGCCGCCAGCCGGGCCGTCCCGACCGCGAGATGCGGGGGCGCGCCCGGCGGTACGCGGTGCCGCACCAGGGTCGGTGACAGTTCCGGCAGCCCGCTCCAGGCGGCCTCGTCGTCCAGGTGGGCCGCCATGTGCCACGGCTCGTAACCGCCGCTGCCGACGAGCAGCAGCCCGCCCGCGGGTCCCCGCCGGACGGCCCCGCGCAGTGAGCCCGCGAAGGACCGGGTCAGCTCCGGCCACTCGCTCCCGGCCAGCAGTTCACGGACGACCTCGACCCGTACGGCATCCATGCTCCGCATCCTCGCGGACCGCGCCCCCGCCCGGCCCCGCTTCGCGCCGTGCTCACCCGAACGTGGTCAGTCCGCCTGGTCCGGGGGCAGTGTCCTGTTCACCCGCTCCCGCACGTCCGTGAAGTGCCGCCGCATGGCGGCCCGCGCCGCGCCCGCGTTCCCGGTGCGCAGCGCGCCGACGACGGCCCGGTGGTTGGCGATGAGGCGCTCGACCGGGTCGTCCGCGGGCGCGAGGGCGGCGCCGACCTCGTGGTAGGCGCTCCAGAACAGGTCGATGAGCTGCAGCACGAGTTCGTTGCCGCAGGACTCGTAGAGCAGTGCGTGGAAGGTGCGGTCGGCGTCGGGGTCGTGGACCATCCGGGCGGCGAGCGCGTCGAGTTCGTCCAGGCGCTGCGGCGGTATCGTCCCGGCCACCTCGCCTATCAGGCCGACCTCGAGCAGTTCGCGGACCGCGACCAGATCGGCCAGGGCCCGCACCCGGGAGCGGAGCTGGAAGGTGAGCGAGGGCATCAGCACCCGCAGTGGCGCCTCGCCGACGAACGTGCCCGTACCGTGCCGGATCTCGACGATGCCGAGTGCCTGCAGCGCCCGCACGGCCTCGCGCACGCTGTTGCGGCTCGCGCCGAGGAGGTCCATCAACTGCGGCTCGGTCGGCAGGGTGGCGCCGGGGGCGAGCCGCTGCTCGTGGATCAGCTCGATGATGCGGTCCTGGAGCCTCGGGCCGCGGCTTCTGCCGACGGTTCTGGTCACGGGTGGCCGCCCTTCCCTGTGCTGTCGCGCCCTCTTGACGTTCCGTCAATACCTCCGTGCGTCGTCCGCGCGGGACAAGGGACGTCCTGCGTCCGCCCCGCGGAGCGCATCGGGAGGCACCACCGATGTCATACCTCACATCCGTCGCCTTCCGAGCCGATACCGGCGCGTACGCGGGCTTTCGCGGGTCGCGCACACCCGCGGGGCGAGCGGTGGGTCACAGCGTGACCGGGAGGCCATGGACCGCCCTCACCTGGCAGGATCGGCGGTATGACTGTTGACAGTGGCAATGAGACCCCCGCCCCCAAGGCCCCGGCGAAGGACCCCTGGGAGCTGCCCGACGTGTCCGGCCTCGTCGTCGGTGTCCTCGGCGGCACCGGCCCGCAGGGCCGCGGCCTGGCGTACCGGCTCGCCAAGGCCGGCCAGCAGGTGATCATCGGCTCGCGCGCCGCGGACCGCGCCCAGGCCACGGCCGACGAGCTCGGCCTCGGCGTGCAGGGCGCCGGCAACGCCGAGACCGCCCGCCGCAGCGACGTCGTCATCGTCGCCGTCCCCTGGGAGGGCCACGCCAAGACCCTGGAGTCGCTGCGCGAGGAGCTCGCCGGCAAGCTCGTCGTCGACTGCGTCAACCCGCTGGGCTTCGACAAGCAGGGCGCCTACGCCCTGAAGCCGCAGGAGGGCAGCGCCGCCGAGCAGGCCGCCGCGCTGCTGCCGGAGTCCCGGGTCACGGCCGCGTTCCACCACCTGTCCGCGGTGACGCTGGAGGACCCGGAGATCGACACGATCGACACCGACGTCCTCGTCCTCGGCGAGAGCCGGGCCGACACCGACCTGGTCCAGGCCCTGGCGGCCCGCATCCCCGGCATCCGCGGTGTCTTCGCGGGCCGGCTGCGGAACGCGCACCAGGTGGAGGCGCTGGTCGCCAACCTGATCTCGGTCAACCGCCGCTACAAGGCCCACGCAGGTCTGCGCCTGACCGACGTCTAGGCCCGGGAGGGCATGGGGGACAATGAGCGGGTTCGTGACCGACCCGACAGGAGCCGCCCCCCATGCCCCGCCTCGCCCTCTACGCGCTCGTCCTGTGCGCCCTCGCCGTGGCCGCCGCCGTCGTGTCCTTCGTGCAGGGCAGCTGGCTCGGCGTCTTCTGGATCCTGATCGCGGGCCTGACCAGCAACATGTGCTGGTACTACCTGCGCAAGGCGAAGGCGGAGCGGGCCTCCGGTCAGAGCTGAGGGTCGCCGTCCCAGAAGCGGAAGAAGCTGTAGCCCAGGCCCGACAGCCCGTCCGGGACGCCGAAGACCCGGGTCACCGAGTCCACGAAGTCGAAGAACGCGACGTTGACCTCGGGGATCCACAGCACACCGAAGACGGCCAGCAGACCGAACTGCGCGAACGGCTCCATCTGGCGCCGCACGCCGTACGACAGCCACGGCTCGATCACGCCGTAGCCGTCCAGCCCCGGCACCGGCAGCAGGTTCAGGATCGCCGCCGTGACCTGCAGCATCGCCAGGAACGCCAGCGCGGCCGCGAAGGGTGCCTGCGCCCGGTCGTACGGGTCCACCACGTGCAGCGTGAACGGCAGCAGCAGGACGATCGCGAACAGCACGTTCGTCAGCGGCCCGGCGGCCGAGATGAGGCTGTGCTTCCAGCGGCCCCGGATCCTGCCGCGCTCGATGAAGACGGCACCGCCGGGCAGGCCGATGCCGCCCAGGATCACGAAGACCACCGGCAGCACGATGCTCAGCAGCGCGTGCGTGTACTTCAGCGGGTTCAGCGTCAGATAGCCCTTGGCGCCGATCGAGATGTCGCCGCCGTGCAGGGCGGTACGGGCGTGGGCGTACTCGTGCAGGCACAGGGAGACGATCCAGCCCGACACGACGAAGAGGAACACGGCGAAGCCGGTGCTGGTGGAGAAGGCCGTCCACACCGCCCAGCCCGATACGGCCATGATCGCCACCAGCCCGAGGAAGATCGGGCTGATCTGCCGCTCACTGCGGGTTGCTGCGGTGGTCATCGTGCGGGCTCCTGCGGAGGGCGGTACGGGATCGGTCGTCGTGCTGGCCGCCCGATCATGCCATCCGGCCGTCGCCGGGCACACCCACGGCGGCATAACGCCTGGCGAACGCCGGACGTTCCTGGGGCCCGTCGGACGTCCGGGTCGCGACGGCGTTGCGATATGTCATCGATCGCGCACGTTCCGTCCTGCGGGGGCCGCGGTGGGCGCACCCTGGAACCGTCCGGGGCCGGGGGGCCCGGGGCGGGGTCAGGACGGGGGAGTCATGACACGGAAGAGGTTCGCTGTACCGGCGCTGCTCGGCATCGCGGCACTCGGCCTGTTGCCGGGCTGCGGCGTGCCGCTGGCGGGGGTCACCGGCATCGCCGTGAGCGAGGACGGCAGGCCGCTGGGGGTGATACTGGTCTGCCACGACCACATCGACGCGGCCGTGCTGTACGACTCCGACGAGGAGGACACCTCGGCGGCCCGCCTCGGCAGGTGGAGCCGCAGCAAGCCGGCCACGGGGTTCACCGTGTGGTCGCTGGAGAGCGGCGGCAGGGGCTGGAACGCCGAGGTGCCGGCGTCCGTCCCCTTCGAACCGCAGCGCACCTACAGCCTGTTCGGCGGGACCCGGGACAACTCCTGGTCGACGAGCCATGTCGATTTCACCGCGGCCCAGTTCGCCCGCCTCGAACCCGGCCAGGTCCGCTGGTACAAGGGGATGGGGAGGCCCGGCACCGATCGGGACGGCTTCGCCACGGTGCCGGTGGGGGAGTTTCGTGCGGAGGGATGCGAGGGTCGGTGACCCGGCATTCGTCTGCGGCGCCGCGGTGGTTGCGGTCGCGGTTTTCCCGTGCCGCCAGGTTGTTGCGTGCGGGTGCGTCGCGGTTTCCGTAGGCGTGTTCCCCGCCCTCCCGCCGCGGGCGCAGGGAACCCGCACACGAGGCACGGGCGGGGCCCCCGTGGGGAGGAGGCGATCCTGGTTGCCGCGGCTTCACAACCCGGGGGCGGCCGCACAGCCGCCTCCGACAGAATGGGGGCGTGCGCTACGGCATTCTCGGGACGACCCAGGTACACCGCGAAGACGGCACCGCCGTACCGCTCGCCGGTACGCGGCTCAGAGCGCTGCTCGCCGCGCTGGCGCTGCGGCCGGGGCGGGTGCGGACCACCGAGGCGCTGATCGACGAGGTGTGGGAGGGCGAGCCGCCCGCCGACGCGACCGGGGCGCTGCAGGCGCTGGTCGCACGGTTGCGGCGGGCCATCGGGCACGAGGCCGTCGGCTCGGTGGACGGCGGCTACCGCCTCGCCGCCGTGCCCGACGCCGTGGACCTGTACCGCTTCGAGCGGCTCGTGGAGGACGGCGGCCGGGCGCTCGCGGACGGCGACGCCGCCAAGGCGGCCGAGGCCCTGGACTCCGCGCTCGCGCTGTGGCGCGGCCCGGTGCTGGCCGACCTGCCGGACCGCTCCTCCGTCGCACCCCGCTACGACGCACTGCGGCTGGACGCCAAGCGGCTGCGGATCACCGCCGAGGTGGCACTGGGCCGCGCCGAGCAGGTGCTGCCGGAGGCCGTGGAACTGGCCGTGGCGCATCCGCTCAACGAGGCCGTGCAGGTGCTGCGGCTGCGTGCGCTGCGCGAGGCCGGCCGGGCGGCGGACGCGCTGGTGGCGTACGAGGAGGTGCGGCGCGAGCTCGCGGAGACCCTGGGCACCGACCCGGGCCCCGAACTGCGGGCGCTCCACGCCGAGCTGCTCAACCCGGCGGAACCGGTCCCGGTTCCGGCCCCCGCGGCCGCGCCCTCCCCGCCCCCCGTCGTGCCGCGGCGGCTCGGCAACGCGCGGGCCCGGCTGACCAGTTTCGTCGGCCGCGAGGCGGAGCTGGACGCCATCGCCGCGGACCTGGCCGCCGCCCGGCTGGTCACGATCACCGGCCCCGGCGGCACCGGCAAGACCCGCCTGTCCCAGGAGACCGGCGACCTGGTGGCCGGTCGCTGGCCGGACGGCGTCTGGTTCGCCGAGCTGGCGCCCGTGGAGGACCCGCGCACCGTGGCCGTCGCCGTGGTGAACGCGCTCGGCCTGCGCGAGACGCTGCTGCACGCGGCCTCGGCGACCGAGGCCGCACTGGCCGCCGAGGCGAAGGGCGCCGCCGCCAAGGACCCGCTGCTGCAGCTCACCGAGTACTGCTCCGGGCGCCGCATGCTGCTGGTCCTCGACAACTGCGAGCACGTGATCGGCGCCGCCGCCGAGCTCACCGAGCGGCTGTTTGCGCACTGCCCCGACGTGGCGGTGCTCGCCACCAGCCGTGAACCGCTCGGCGTTCCCGGTGAGCTGATCCGTCCGCTGGACCCGCTGCCGCAGCCCCCCGCCCTGCGGCTGCTCGCCGACCGCGGCGCCGCGGCCCGCCCCGGCTTCACCCCGGACGAGGATCCCGAGGCCTGCGCCGAGCTGTGCCGCAGGCTCGACGGACTGCCGCTCGCCATCGAGCTGGCGGCGGCCCGACTGCGGATGATGACCCCCCGTCAGCTCGTGGACCGGCTCGGCGACCGCTTCCGCATCCTCACCGCGGGCAGCCGCACCGTGCTGCCCCGCCAGCAGACGCTGCGCGCGGTCGTCGACTGGAGCTGGGGCCTGCTCACCGAACCCGAGCGGATCGTGCTGCGGCGCTTCGCCGTCTTCGCGGGCGGCTGGGACCTGGCCGCCGCCGAGGCGGTCTGCGGCGACGATCCCGCGGGCGGCGTCGTCGTCGACGCGCGCGACGTCGCCTCCCTCCTGGCCTCGCTGGTCGACAAGTCGCTGGTCGTCGCGGACCTCACCGAGGACGGCGCGCGCTACCGCACGCTGGAGACCATCGGTGAGTACGCCGCGGAACGGCTCGACGAGGCCGCCGAGCGGGACGCGGTGGGCCGCCGCCACACCTCGTACTTCCGTGAGTACGTCCGCACCGCCGACCCCGAACTGCGCGGTCCCCGCCAGCTGTTGTGGCTGGAGCGCCTGGAGCGCGAGCACGAGAACCTGCGGGCCGCGATCCGCCGGGCCGTGGAGACCGGGGACGAGCAGGAGGCGCTCTGCCTGGTGCTGGCGTGCAGCTGGTTCTGGGAGATGCGCAACTACCGCAGCGAGATCGGCCACTGGCCCGGCGTCGTGGCGGCGATGAGCCCGGTGGACCCCTTCGCCGGCCCGCGCGAGCTGCCGCCGCTGGACCGCGGGCCGCTGGACGGCCCGCTGCCGATGACCCCCCAGCTGCTGACCGAGGCCCGACGGTGGGCGCGCACCGCCGAGGTGTTCGCGTACATGGGGGAGCGGGACGTCTGGAACGACCCGCAGTTCGTGGAGCTGGGCGAGGCGATCATCGAGGCGTATCCGCCGCATCTGCCGCAGTCCAGCCTCCGGCCGGGGCTCTTCCGCATGCTGGGCGCCATGCTGACCGGGCGCTTCGACCGGATGCCCGAGCTGATCGACGCGTCGGTCCAGAGCTGCCGTACCCATGGCCGGGTGTGGGAGCTGGCGTTCGCGCTGCAGTTCCGGGCCAAGGTGATGAACGACGTGGAGGACCGGCTCGACGCCTCCATGGAGGACATCCGCGAGGCGAGGGAGCTGTTCAGCAGGGTCGGCGACGACTGGGGCATGGCCGAGGCGCTGTCGGCGGAGGCCGAGGCGACCGCCAACGGCGGCGACTGGGCGCGGACCGTGGAGAGCTGCCGGGAGGCCATCGCGCTCGCCCGCAAGCTCGGCGCCCACCAGCATGTGCCGATCCTGATGGTCCGCCTCGGCGACGCCCTCGCCAACAGCGGCGACGACGTCGAGGGCGAGCGGCTGATCCGGGATGGCGTGGCGGACGCCGAGCGCTTCCGCCCCGTCGGCGACGACGCCAGCTACTACGGCAGGGTGCTGCTCGTCGCCATCCTCGGCCGCCGCGGCGACCTGGACGAGGCCTTCGAACTGCTCGACGCCATGCAGGCCGATCCGCCGCGGGGCATGCCCTCGTTCATCTTCGGCCTGCTGGCCGCGATCCGCGGCTGGCTGACCGGCATGGCGGGCGATCCTTACGGCGGACTGCCCCATCTCGCCGAGGCCGTCGCCTACATGGACGCGCATCCGCTGAGCCCGGTCATCGGGCCGCGCCTGGGCGTACTGCTCTTCCCGCCGGCCGTCTCCCTCTTCACCGGGATCGCCGGGCTGCGGGGCGGGGGCGAGGACGCCGAAGGGCCGGCCCGCCGCGCCGCGGTGGTGCTGGGCGCGCACGACAGCCTGCGGCAGACCGCGTGCACCCCGTGGGAGCGGCTGAGCCTCGACGAGGACGCGGCACGGCTGCGCGGGCACCTGGGCGAGGAGGCGTTCGCGGCGGCGTACCGCGAGGGCGAGGGCCTCACGTTCCCCGAGGCGAACGAGCTGCTGCGCGAACACCTGTGACGCCGTCGAGCCGGACGTCCCCGCCCGCGTGACCCGGGCGGCGCCCACCGTACCGGTTTCCCCGGCCTCCGGGCCGGCGCGGAGGGCGACGAGGGAAGGGGGCCCGCGAGCCCGCCCGCGGGCTCCTCCCGGTGGGCCTGTACGCAGCGGTCAGCCGGCCTTCTTGCGGGCCGTCGTCTTCTTGGCCGCGGTCTTCTTGGCCGCCGCCTTCTTCGCGGGGGCCTTCTTGGCGGCGGTCTTCTTCGCCGGGGCCGCCTTGCCCGCGGCGGCGGTCTTCTTCGCGCCGGCCTTCTCGCCGCCGCGGGCGTCGATGCTGGCCTGGAGCGCGGCCATCAGGTCCACCACGTTGTCGGGGGCGGCGGTCACCTCGGCCATCTCGGGCACCGGCTCGCCCTCCAGCCGGGCGGCGACCAGTTCGTCCAGCGCGTGCTGGTACTCGTCGTGCATCGACTCCAGGTCGAAGTCCTCGGAAAGGGTGTCCATCAGGCTCTGCGCCATCTTCAGTTCCTGCGGCCGCACGGTGACCTTCTCCGACGGCGCCAGCCCTTCGGCGGCGCGGAGCTCGTCGGGCCAGTACATGGTGTGCAGGACCAGCACGTCCTGGTGGACGCGCAGCAGCGCGAGCGATTCACGGGTGCGCAGCGCGATCTTGGTGACGGCGGCCTTCCCGCTGCTGTTCAGGGCCTCGCGGAGCAGGACGTACGGCTTGGCGGCGGCGGTCTCGGCCCCGACGTAGTAGGCCCGGGACAGGGACAGCGGGTCGATCTCGTCCGCGTCGACGAAGGCGAGCACGTCGATCAGCTTCTTGCTGGGCAGCGGCAGCGCGGCCAGGTCCTCGTCGGTGAGGACCACCGCGCGCCCCGCCTCGTCCTCGTACCCCTTGGCGATCTCCGAGTAGGGGACCTCCTTGCCCTCCTTCTCGCAGAACCGCTTCATGCGGATGCGGCCGCCGTCCTCGGCGTGCACCTGGTGCAGGGAGACGCCGTGTTCCTCGGTGGCCGCGTAGAGCTTGACGGGAATGGAGACCAGCCCGAAGCCGATCGCACCTTTCCACATGGATCGCATACTTTCGTCCCTTTCCGGGGACTTTCCAGACTATGCCCGCCCCGTCAGCCTCGCCCGACCGGCAGGCGGTCGAGGTGGACGGCCGCCGCGTGGTCCTCACCCACCTGGACAAGGTCGTCTTCCCCGCCACCGGCCACACCAAGGCGCAGCTGCTGCAGTACTACGCACGCATCGCCCCGGTCATGGTGCCGCACGCCGCCGGGCGCCTCGCCTCCTTCGTCCGCGCCCCCGAGGGCCCGTACGCCCAGCGCTGGTTCGCCAAACGCCCGCCCGCCGGCACGCCCGACTGGGTGACCACCGCCGGGGAGGCCGACGAACCGCACATCGTCGTCGACTCCACCCCGGCCCTGGTCACCATGGCCAACCTCGGCGCCTGGGAGGTCCACGTCCCGCAGTGGAGCGTGGCGGGCGGCCGCGACGCCCACGACCGGCTCGTCCTCGACCTCGACCCCGGCGAGGGCGCCGACCTCGTCCTGTGCTGCCGGGTAGCGGAACGCCTGCGGCAGATGATGGAGGACGACGGCCTCACCGCCTTCCCCGTCACCTCCGGCAGCAAGGGGCTCCACCTGTACGCCCCGCTGCGGCCCGCGCCCGAGGCCGCCGCCACGGGCTACGCCAAGGCGCTGGCCGCCCGCATGCGCGACGAGCACCCCGGCCTCGTCCTCTTCTCCATGACCCGCAGCCTGCGGGCGGGCAAGATCTTCATCGACTGGTCCCAGAACGCCTCCGCGAAGACCACCGCCTGCCCCTACACCCTGCGGCTGCGCGACCGCCCCGGCGTCGCCACCCCGGTCACGTGGGAGGAGGTCGCCTCGTGCCGGAAGGCCGAGGATCTCGCCTTCGCCCCGGAGGAGGTCCTGGAACGCGCCGCCGGGCACGGCGACCTGCTGGCCGCCCTCGACGACGACTCCGTACGCGGCAGCCTGCCGTGACGGGCACGCCCTCGTGACCGACCCCATCGCGCTCCCGGTCCGGGTCGCCCTGGCCCGGCGCGTCGACACGGTCCCCGCGGCCGACGCGCTCCCCGGCGGATGCGCGTACGAGCCCAAGTTCGACGGCCACCGCATGGTCGTCCTCACCGACCCGGTCCGCCTGCAGACCCGCTCCGGCCGCATGGTGACCGCCACCTTCCCCGAGATCGCGGACGCGGCCGGGGTCCTGCCGCCCGGCACCGTGCTCGACGGCGAGGTCGTCATCTGGAGGGACGGCCGCATCGACTTCGGCGCCCTCCAGCGCCGCGCGCTCGGCGGCGCCCGCCGCCGCCCCGTACTCCCCGCCAACTACGCGGCCTTCGACCTGCTCGCCGCCGGCGGCACCGACCTGCGCGGCCGGCCGTACGACGAGCGCCGCGCCGCCCTCGTCGCCCTGCTGGAGCCGCTCGGGCCACCGCTGCAGGCCGTGCCCATGACGACCGACCGGGACGAGGCCGTCCAGTGGTACGCCTCGCTCGCTCCGGCCGGCATCGAGGGCCTGGTCGCCAAGGGCCGCGGCCAGCGCTACCGCCCCGACCGCCGCGACTGGCTCAAGCTCCGCCACGCCGTCCCGCAGGACGCCGAGGCCATCGGCTTCACCGGCACCCCCCGCACCCCCCGCGCCCTCGTCCTCGACCTGGGCGACGGACCCTTCGCCTCCGCACCCCTGGACGCCCCCCTGCGTGCCGAACTGGCCGCGCTCCTCGTCGGCCCCCCGCCCCCGGACACGGTCGGCGCCGCCCTCGACGACGGCACCCCCTACCGCCCCCTCCCCGCACCCCTCCCCGTCGAGATCCTCCAGGGCGAGGGCCGCCACGCCCTCACCACGGTGCTCCGCCTGCGGCCCGACGCGTGACCGCGGGGAGGAGCTCACCACCGCGCCCCGGAAAGGCCGTTGAGCAGCGGTCGGCGCGGGAATAGCATGGCGCGTCGCCGCTCGGCCCGTCGCGCGCGACTCCCCCCGGTTCCGAGGAGACCCCTTCCGGCATGCGCGCGTTCCTCCAGGCCCTCCGGCTGCTTGTGCTGCTGCTCGGCTTCTACGTCATGGCCGTCGGCCTGCTCGCGTCGATCGTCGCCGCGGATGTCGTCGCCACCGACGTCGCGCTGCGACAGGGCTACGTGACCTTCCTGTTCCTGGGCATCAGCGTCGCCTTCGCCTCACCGCTGGTGTCGGGCCTGTTCGCCTCCGTCCGCGGCGTCAACCGTCACCTGCCCGCCGGGGTGCGGGTGACCGCCGAAGAGCAACCGGAGCTGTGGGCGCGCGTGCTCCGGGTGGCCGAGGCCATGGAGACGGCGGCCCCCGTCGAGCTCTGGCTCGTGGCGGAGCCGGTGGCGGCCGTCTGGCAGAGCTCCTGGGTGCTCGGACTGGTCCCCGGGCGCCGGCGGATGGTGCTGGGCATCCCGTACCTGACCGGACTGACGGAACGACAGATCGACGCGGTCATCGCCCACGAACTCGGTCACTTCGCCCGGCGCGACACCCTCCTGGCGGGGCTGGCCGCCCGCAACCGCGCAGGCCTGATGCGGGTCCTGGAGCGGTACGCCGAGGACGGCAACGGCATCGGCCACGCGAGGGGCTCGCTGTTCGCCGGTTACGCCCGCTTCTGCCTGCGGACGACGCAGGCCCAGGCGCGCCTCGGGGAACTCGCCGCGGACCGCGCCGCCGCGCGGATCGCCGGACGGGACACCACCGCCGCCGCACTGCGGCGCATCCCCCTGCTCGACGCGGCGCACACCCGCTACCTCCGGGAGTACGCCGGCATCGGCACCGCGCTCGGTCTGCTCCCTCCGGCCGAGGAGGTGCACCCCGGCTTCGGCGCGTTCCTGGACAGCGCCACCTGGCGGGAGGAGGAGCGGCGGCTGATCGCCGACCCGCCCCGGGAGAAGACCTCGCCCTACGACTCGCACCCCCCGATGCGCGAGCGGATCGCGGCGATCGAGGCGCTGCCCGCGGACGCCCCCGGGACGTTCCCCGGCGAGCCGTCACCGCCGGCCGCCGGCCTGCTCGGGGATCCCGCGGGAACCGGTGCCCGCACCGTGCTGGCGCTCCCCGGGGCCGCCACGCTGCGGCAGCTGCCCTGGGGGGACCTGGCCGCCGAGGTGGGGACGGCGGAACTCGACGCCGAGACGACGCCGGTGCTCCGGGCCGCCCGCGCGGTCCTGCGCACCACCGCGGACCTCGGGATGCTGCTGGACGCCCTCGACGCCGGGCGCTGGCCGGAGGTCGTCGACTGCATGCCGCGCCCCGGCCACGGGGGACACATGCTCCTCGACGACTCCCTGCGGGCACGCGCCCGCGCCGATGCCGCGGACGGGCTGTACTCCCTGGCGCTGGCGGCCCTGGTCGAGGACGGCCGGGCCCGCTGGGAACTGGACTGGGAGCGCGGCAGTCACCTGGAGTTCGACGAGGGCGTCCACGCCGCCCTGGACCGTGCTGTGGACGCCGCGATGTCCCCGCCGGAGGGAGCCGAACCGGACAGCTCGGGCCTCCGGGAACTCCTCGGGCTGCCCGCGGACCGGGCAGCGGCTCAGACCTGAGACGCCGCGGCGGGCACCTCCCGGGTCCGGGTCCAGCGCAGCAGCGTGTCCGCGTCCCAGGTGTTGACCACGCGCTCCGGGGGGACGCCGCACTCTTCGGCGCGGGCACAGCCGAAGATCTGCCAGTCCAGCTGGCCGGGGGCGTGGGCGTCGCTGTCGATGCTGAAGAGGACCCCGGCCTCCACGGCCTTGCGCAGCAGCCGTCGTGGCGGGTCCAGCCGGTCCGGGCGGCTGTTGATCTCCACGGCCACCCCGAACCGCTCACAGGCGGCGAAGACCAGGTCCGCGTCGAACTCCGACTCCGGGCGCTGCTTGCCCGCCACCAGCCGCCCCGTGCAGTGCCCGAGCACGTCCACCAGCGGGTTGCTGATCGCGGAGATCATGCGCCGGGTCATCTCGTCCCGTTCCATCCGCAGCTTGGAGTGGACGGACGCGACCACGACGTCCAGCCGGTCCAGCAGCTCCGCGTTCTGGTCGAGCGCGCCGTCGGCGAGGATGTCGCACTCGATGCCGGTCAGCAGCCGGAAGGAGTCCGGGAGGCGTTCACCGAGCTCGGCCACGATCGCCAGCTGGGCACGCAGCCGCTCCGCGGTCAGCCCGCGGGCGACGGTCAGCCGGGGGGAGTGGTCGGTGAGCGCCGCCCACTGGTGGCCGAGGTCCACGGCGGTGCGGGCCATCGTCTCGATCGGGCTGCCGCCGTCGGACCAGTCGGAGTGCAGATGGCAGTCGCCGCGCAGCGCGGCCCGCATCCGCCGGCCGGCGTCCCCCTCGGGCCGGGGCACCGCGTCGGCGGCGCCCTCCTCCAGCCGGGTCAGATAGTCCGGCCTCCGGCCGGCCAGCGCCTCCCGCACGACGGCGGCGGTCTTCGGGCCGAGCCCCTTGACCTCCTCCAGGCCGCCCGGCCGCTCCCCGCGCCGCCGGAGCTCGCCCGGAGGCAGCGCCGTGACCGCGGCGGAGGCGCCGCGGAAGGCACGGACCCGGTAGGTCGGGGCGCCGTCCCGCTCCAGCAGGAAGGCGATCCGGTCCAGCGCCTCGACGGGGTCCATGCCTCCAGGATCAGGTCTTGTTGCGGAACCTCGCCACCGCCAGCGGCGCGCTGATCACCGTGATGCCCACCGCCCAGGCCAGCGTCATCCACACCGAGTGCGCGACGGGACCCCCGTTGATGAGGTTGCGGGACGCGTCGGCGAGGTTGGACAGCGGGTTGTAGCGGGTGAAGGCCTCCAGCCAGCCCGGCATGGTGGTCGGTTTGGCGAAGATCGAGCTCCCGAACTGCAGCGGCAGGACGACGATCATGGCGAGCCCCTGGACGGACTGGGGGGTCCTGGCGACCAGACCCAGAAGGATGAAGACCCACATCAGCGAGGCCCCGAAGACCAGCGACAGCACCACCGCGCACACCAGCCCGAAGAAGCCGTTGTCCACGTGCAGGCCCAGGACGAAGCCCATGGCGAAGAGGATCAGCGAGGCGACCAGCGACCGCCCGATCTCGACGACGATCTTCGCGATCAGCACGGAGGAGCGGGCGATCGGCATCGTCCGGAAGCGGTCCATCACCCCGGTCTTGAAGTCCGAGTTGACGCCCGTGCCGACGGCCATCGCGATGTTCATGCCCATCATGGCCATCAGGCCGGGCACCATGTAGTTGACGTACTTCTCCTGACTGCCCTCCAGCGCGCCGCCGAAGACGTACACGAACAGCAGCGTGAAGACGATCGGCATCAGCAGCGCGTCGAACATCGACTCCGGGTCCTGCCGGATCTGCAGGACGTTGCGCCGTACGAGGGCACCGACGTGCCGCAGGTTGGCGCGCAGCCCGATCCGCGGATCGGCGCCCGCGGCCCCGGCCTTCGCGGCGGGGACGGTGATGGCGGTCATGCGGCGAGCTCCTCTCGGTCCCGGGTGTCGCTGCCGCGCGTGACGGCCAGGAACACCTCGTCCAGGCTGGGCAGATGGGTGTCGATGCCGGCGATCGCGAAACCGTGCGCGCCGAGCGCGGCCACGACGTCCGTCAGCTGTTCGTCGCTGAGGATCGGCACGTTGAGGACTCCGCCCGCGTGGTCCGGTACGGCCTGCGCCCCCGTGCCGAGGGCCGTCGCCATGGCGTCCAGCGCGCCCGGGTCGACCGGCCGCACCTGCAGGGTCCGGCCGCCGACCTTGGCCTTCAGCTCCTCGACCCGGCCGCCGGCGATGACGCGGCCACGGTCGATGACCGTCAGCTCGTGGGCGAGCTTCTCGGCCTCCTCCATGTACTGCGTGGTCAGCAGCACGGTCGAGCCGTCGGAGACCATGTTCTGCACCTCGTCCCACACCTCGTTGCGGGTGCGGGGGTCGAGACCGGTCGTCGGCTCGTCCAGGTACAGCACCGCGGGGCGCCCGATCATGGACGCCGCCAGGTCCAGACGGCGGCGCATGCCGCCCGAGTACTGCTTGGCGGGCCTGCGGGCGGCGTCGGTCAGCGAGAACCGCTCCAGCAGCTCGTCCGCCCTGGCCCGGGCGTCCCGCCGCGGCAGGTCCAGCAGCCGGCCGATCATGTACAGGTTCTCCCGGCCCGACAGCGACTCGTCGACCGACGCGTACTGCCCGGTCAGCCCGATCACCCGGCGCAGCTGCCGGGGCTGCGCCACCACGTCGTGGCCGGCCACCGTCGCCGTGCCGGCGTCCGGCCGGATCAGCGTCGACAGGATCCGCACCAGCGTCGTCTTGCCCGCCCCGTTGGGGCCCAGCACGCCCAGTACGGTTCCCTGCCGCACGTCCAGGTCGATCCCGTCGAGGGCCTTCGTCTCCCCGTAGCGCTTCACGAGCCCCCGCACCCTGACGGCGGCGTCCGCGCTCTTGGCATCCCGTTGTGTCATGCCCCCACGGTCGCGTGCCCCGCCGACACGCCACCGACATATCGCTGACAGCGGCACCGACACGGCGCCGACGCGTCCGCCCGGGACGGCCGAGGGGGGACGCGCGCCGCGCGTCCCCCCTGGGTCATCGGCCCCGTGGGGCCTACGTGGTGACCGACACCAGCCGCTGCCCCTGCGAGGTGATGACGTCGAACCGCGAGATGTCGTCCGGCTGCATTCCGGCGGACCCGTCCAGCGTGAGCGGGTTGGGCTGGTCCGAGGTGCCGTAGCCGGCCGTCGGAACGCTCCAGGTGGAGACCGTCTGCTGCGAGCCGTCCTTGCCGACGGCCACGAGGCGGCAGGTCAGCGGACCCTGGACCCCGGCGAGGGTGAGGCCGATCTCGCTGCCCCACTTCTTCTCGTTGACCCCGACCGTGGCCTTGACGCCCGTGGAGTTGTCGGCGCCCTTGAACTGCTCCGCGAAGACCCTGGCCTGGGCGCCGTCCGAGCCGCCGGAGGCGACCACCGCGATGGTCGGGCCCGCGACGATCAGTGCGACCGAGGCGGCGAGCGCGAACATCCTGCGCCGGGCCCGGGTCTTGCGGTCGTCGGCGACCTTGCCGACGAGGCGGCCGAGCATCTTGTCGCCGCTGGGCGGCACCGGGGCGCCGGCGCCGGCGGGGGCGAGTTCGGCGAGCACCGGCACGAGGCCGCTCAGCTCGTCGAGCTGCTGCCCGCACTGGTGGCAGATGGCGAGATGCTGCTCGAAGCGCGCCATGTCGGCGTCGTCGAGCACGCCGAGGACGTACGCCCCGACATCGACATGCGGGTCATGGGGAGTACCTGCCCCGGAGCCGTAACCGTAGACCGTCACGAGGTGGTCACACCCCTTTCCTCAAGAGCGATTTTCAGGGAGCGGAGGGCGTAGAAGACGCGCGAGCGCACGGTGCCGGGCGGTACCCCCAGCGCCGCCGCGGCCTCGTTGACCGTCCGGCCCTTGAAGTACGTTTCGATCAGCACCTGGCGGTGGGCCTCGGTGAGATCATCCAGTGCGTCGGAGATCGTCATCAGCCTCAGGGAGCGTTCGAGTTCGTCCTCGGCCGGGAGCTGGTCGAGGGCGGCCGGGGAGGCCTCCGGGGGCCGTGCCTGACGGCTGCGGTGCCCGTCGATCACGATCCGCCTGGCGACCGTCACCAACCAGGGCCTCAGGGAACGGGCCCCCGGGTCGAGCCGGGATGCGCTCTTCCACGCGCGCAGGAGCGTCTCCTGCACGACGTCCTCGGCCAGGTAGCGGTCACCGCCGACCAGCCGAAGGACGTATGCGAAGAGCGCACCCGCGTGTTCGCGGTAGAGCGCCCGCATGAGGTCCTCTTCGGGGACCCCACCTGAGCGATGGTCGGCCACGAGCGCATCCTGCCCTACTGATCGCTGCGGGTCGAGTCCTCTCAATGCCTGCTGTCCCATCAGTACCCGTCTGACCCGTTCTCGGTGGAGCTGCTCTTCGCCTGCGCGGGTGCCCCGGCCTTCGCGCCGTCCGGGGTGGCCGCGTACCAGGCGCGGTTCACGCCCTGGCCGTTGGTGTCGCCCGGGTTCTTGTCGCCCGCGAAGCGGTAGAGCGGCATGCCGTTGAGCGTGAGCTGCACGGTGCCGTCGGGACGCTTGACGCTGCCGACCAGGTTCTGGTCCACGCCCTGCACCTGGGTGTCCGAGACCGCGGCGGCCGGCTGCCACTGGGTCGCGCACTCGCCGGTGCAGTTCGAGGTCGGCGGATTGGACTTGTCCTGCTCGTAGCGGTACAGCACCCGGCCCTCCCCGTCGGTGACCAGCTTGCCGAGCTGGGCGTTGTCGACGGTCCTGAGGCCGGGCGACGCCTGCGCGGGCTGTGACGCCTGGATCGCGCCCACCGGGGGACTGGCGCTGTCGGCGCCCGCATTGCAGGCGGTGGCGACGATCAGCATCGCGGCGGCGAAAGCGCCCGCCGTGACCGATCGGCGCAACTTCGGAACGTTCATGCCAAGGCCCCCGGCATTGTCTCGTCGGTGCTCCGCCCCTGGTGGGCGGTTGCCAACTCATACGTGCACAAGGGCGGGTGTGCTCAACGTCCCCAGAAAAAACTTCCGCCCCGGGGAGGGGGTGCCCGGGGCGGAAGCCGGCGGTGGGTCGCACCGCCTCAGGGGGAAGTCGCGCATGGCGCCGCGACAGGTCTGCGGGAGATCAGTGGAAGCTGTGCTCCGGGGCCGGGTACGCCCCGCCCACGACGTCCTCGGCGAAGGCCTTGGCCGCGCCGCCGAGCGCCTCGCGCAGCGCCGCGTACTGCTTGACGAAGCGCGGCACCCGGCCGCCGGTCATCCCGGCGAAGTCCGTCCAGACCAGCACCTGGGCGTCGCACTCCACGCCCGCCCCGATGCCGACCGTCGGGATGTGCAGGCTCCGGGTGACCTCCGCGGCCAGCTCCGCCGGGACCAGCTCCAGCACGACGGCGAAGGCGCCGGCGCTCTGCACGGCCTTGGCGTCGCGCAGCAGCTGCTGCGCCGCCTCCTCGCCGCGGCCCTGGACCGGGTAGCCGCCGAAGGCGTTGACCGACTGCGGGGTGAGGCCGATGTGGGCCATCACGGGGATGCCGGCCTGGACGAGCAGCTCGATCTGCTGGGCGGAGCGCTCGCCGCCCTCCAGCTTCACGGCGCCCACCCCGGCCTCCTTCACCAGCCGGGTCGCGCTGCGCAGCGCCTGCGTCGGGCCCTCCTGGTACGAGCCGAACGGCAGGTCGCCGATGACCATGGCGCGCTTGGTGCCGCGCACCACGGCGGCGGACAGCATCGTCATCTCGTCCATGGTGACCGGGACGGTGCTGTCGTAACCGAGGTGACAGTTGCCCATCGAGTCGCCGACCAGCAGCACGGGGATGCCGGCCTCGTCGAAGACGGAGGCGGTCATGGCGTCGTAGGCGGTGAGCATGGGCCACTTCTCGCCGCGCTCCTTGGCGGCGGCGATGTCCCGGACGGTGATCCGCCGCGTCCCCTTCCCTCCGTACAGCGCCTTGCTGCTGTCGGAGACGGGCTGGGCGGGCGTCTGGGCAGCCGAAACGGCGTGCGTCATTGCAACGGCTCCTTGTGTCATCTCGAGGCGCCCTCACGGCGTCCCCGGACCGCTTCCATGCTGACACGCCCCGCCGTTCGCGCAAAGGGGGGCGTCGGTCACTCACCCCTTTGCCGAGGTTTTACAATACGAGACGGTCCCGTATCGGAAATCGGGTCTACGTTGGCCGCATGCCCGCCGACACGCCGCAGCCACAGAGCCCCAGCGTTCCCGAGGCGGTCCACCGCCGCCGCTGGGCGATCCTGACCGTCCTGCTGTTCAGCCTCCTCGTGGTGGTGCTGGACAACTCGATCCTCAACGTCGCGATGAAGACCATCGCCGAGCCCGCCCCGACCGGCCTGGGTGCCACCCAGAGCCAGCTGGAGTGGGCGATCAACTCCTACACGCTGGTCTTCGCCGGCCTGCTGTTCACCGCGGGCCTGCTCGGCGACCGCCTGGGCCGCAAGAAGGTGCTGCTCCTCGGCATGGCCGTGTTCGGCGTCGGATCGGTGCTGTCGGCCTTCGCCGGCTCCTCCGCCGAGCTCATCGGCTTCCGCGCGGTGATGGGCTTCGGCGGCGCCTTCGTGATGCCCGCCACCCTCGCCATCATCATCAACGTCTTCGAGCGCGAGGAGCAGCCCAAGGCGATCGGCATCTGGACCGGTGCCGTGGGCCTCGCGATAGCCATCGGCCCGGTCACCGGCGGACTGCTGCTCCAGCACTTCTGGTGGGGCTCGGTCTTCCTGGTCAACGTGCCGATCATCGTGGTCGCCCTGGTCGCGATGGTCCTCATCGTCCCCGACTCCCGCGACCCGCGGCCGGGCCGGCTCGACCCCCTCGGCGTGCTGCTCTCCATCGTCGGCCTGGTGCTGCTGGTGTACGGCATCATCAAGGGCGGCCAGCTCGCCGACTTCACGGCCCCCCAGGCGTGGACGACCATCGTCGGCGGCCTGGCCGTGCTCGGCGCCTTCGTCTGGCACGAGGCCCGCAGCAGCCACCCCGCCTTCGACGTGTCGTACTTCCGCAACCCGACCTTCTCGGCCTCGGTCTCCGCGATCGGCCTGGTCTTCTTCGCGCTCATGGGCGTGACCTTCTTCATGGTCTTCTACACCCAGAGCGTCCGCGGCTACAGCGCCCTGGACTCCGGCCTGCTGCTGCTTCCGCTCGCCATCGCCCAGCTCGTCTTCGCGCCGCGCGCCCGGCTGGTCGTCGACCGCTTCGGCGCCCGCGCCACCTGCGCCGCGGGCCTCGCGCTGATCGCCCTGTGCTTCCTCGGCTTCCGGACGCTGACGGCCGACAGCCCGATCTGGCTGCTCGAGGTGCTGTTCTTCTTCATGGGCACGGCCATGGCGCACGTGATGCCGCCCGCGACCGTCGCCATCATGTCCTCCCTGCCGCGTGAGAAGGCCGGCTCCGGCTCCGCCGTCAACAACACCTTCCGGCAGGTCGGCGGCGCGCTCGGCGTGGCAGTCCTGGGCTCGCTGATGTCGACGGTCTACCGTGACGGCATCGAAGACCACCTCACCGGCCTCCCGGCCGGTGTGCAGCACCAGGCCGGCGAGTCCATCGAGGCCACCCGCGCCGTGGCCGAGCGGCTCGGTCCCGCGGGCAAGGCGCTGCTCGCCCCGGCCACCGACGCCTTCCTGGACGCCATGCACATCACGGCCTACGCATCGAGCGGCGTCGCGCTGCTCGGCATGCTCGTCGTCCTGTTCTTCCTGCCCGGCAAGACCCCCGGCGCGCGCCCCGCGGGCGGCGGGGAACGCGAGTCCAGCCCGGTGGGGGCGGAGCGGTGACCGAGGCCCGGGCGGCGACGGAAACGGCCGGCGGCGCGGTCTGCGGGCCCGCCGTACGCGTCCCGCGCGGCCGTCCGCGCAGCGCCGCCGCCGACACCGCGATCATCGAGGCCGTCCTCAGCCTGCTGGAGGAGGGCGCGACGATCGCCGAACTGTCGATGGAGCGCATCGCCCGCGCCGCCGGGGTCGGCAAGGCCACCGTCTACCGGCGGTGGTCGGGCAAGAACGCGCTGATGCTCGACGTCATGAAGTCCGTCGACGAGCAGACCCCGGAGCTCGCCGGCCGCTCGGTCCGCGACGACCTGGTCACGTGCGTGGAGTTCATACGGCGCAGGGCGCTGGTGAAGCGCTCGTCCGCCCTGCTGCGCAACGTCCTCGCCCAGGCCCAGAACGAGCCCGAGCTGTGGGCCGCGTACCACGACACCGTCATCGCGGCGCGGCGCGGCCAGGTCCGTGACGTGCTGCGGCGAGGCATCCGCACCGGCGAACTGCGTGACGACGTCGACCCGGAGCTGCTCGGCGACCTCTTCATCGGCCCCATGCTCTCCCGTTCCATGCTGCGGCCGGACGCCGCGCTGCCGGAGGGACTGTCCGAGCTGGTCGTCGACTCGGTGCTGGAGGGCGTGCGCAGCGAACGCTGAACCCGTGCGGGAACAGGGGGGAATGTCCTGGTTCTGTCACAGCCGGGCGCTCTGTCGGGCGATGGGGAACCTGTCGCCCGGCGAGTCCCGTCCTCCGGTCGTCGATCCCCTATGGTCGACTCAGCACCTGGCAAGACAGTGAGGACTTCCCCCATGGCGCAGGCGTACGAGGCGGACGTGACGGCCGACGGCGGTTCGAAGCCGCAGAGTTCGGACACGAACGGACGTTTCGGGCGCATCGGCCGGTTCCGGTGGTTCGGTGACGGTATGTGGCGCCGGGGGATCGTCATCGCCGTACTGGCCGTGGCCGTCGCCGTGCTGATGGCGTTTCACGGGGCGGTGCCCAACCGGGTCGGCAACCTCGGCAGTCTGCTGGAGACCTTCCTGCCCTGGCTCGGGCTGTCGATCCCGGTGCTGCTCGTGGCCGGAGCGCTGCGGCGCTCGGCGACCGCGCTGGTCGCCGTCCTGCTGCCGGTGCTGGTGTGGGTGCACTTCTTCGGCGGACTGGTGTCGGACAAGCACGGCGGCGGCGGCGACCTGACCGTGGTGACCCACAACGTCAACGCCGGTAACCCCGACCCCGCAGGCACCGCCCGGGACCTCATCGGGTCCGGGGCCGACATGATCGCGCTCGAGGAGGTCTCCGCCGACCAGGTCCCCGTCTACGAGGCCGAGCTCAAGGGCCGCTTCCCGTATCACTCGGTGCAGGGCACCGTCGGGCTGTGGAGCAGGTACCCGCTGAGCGGGGCGCGCCCGGTGGACATCCGGCTCGGCTGGACCCGCGCGATGCGTGCCGTCGCCACCACGCCGCAGGGGAAGGTCGCCGTCTACGTCGCCCATCTGCCCTCGGTGCGGGTCAAGTTCAACGCGGGCTTCACCGCCGGTCAGCGCGACCGCAGCGCCGACGCGCTGGGCGAGGCCATCGCGGACGAGAAGCTGCCCGACGTCGTCCTGATGGGCGACCTCAACGGCACCATGAACGACCGTGCGCTCGCCAACATCACCTCCCAGATGCGCTCCACGCAGGGGGCGGCGGGCGACGGCTTCGGCTTCAGCTGGCCGGCCGGGTTCCCGATGGCCCGCATCGACCAGATCCTCGTCAGGGGCGCCGAGCCGACCGCCTCCTGGGTGCTGCCCGCCACGGACAGCGACCACCGGCCGGTGGCGGCGAAGGTAGCACTCTCGTAACGAGTTCTTTCCCTGCGGGAAGAATGGGTGGGGGAGACTTTGTTCCGTAGCTAAACTAAAGGCTGCTGCGAAGCTCCCCGACCCTGCTGCCCCGGAAAGGTCTGTCATGCCTCTCGCCCTGCTCGCACTGGCGATCAGCGCATTCGGCATCGGTACGACGGAGTTCGTGATGATGGGCCTGCTGCCCGACGTCGCGGACGACCTGCACACCTCCATCCCGACCGCCGGCTACCTCGTCTCCGGCTACGCCCTCGGCGTCGTCATCGGCGCCCCGCTGCTCGCCGCGGTCACCACGCGCATGCCGCGCAAGGCCCTGCTCCTCTCCCTCATGGGCCTGTTCACGGTCGGCAACGCACTGTCCGCCCTCGCCCCCGACTTCGGCTGGCTGCTCGCCGGACGCGTGCTGTCCGGGCTCCCGCACGGCGCCTTCTTCGGCGTCGGCGCGGTCGTCGCCGCCGGCATGGTCGACCCCGCCCGCAAGGCCCGCGCGGTCTCCCTGATGATCGCCGGGCTCACCGTTGCGAACATCGTGGGCGTGCCCGTCGCCACCCTCCTGGGCCAGCATCTCGGCTGGCGGGCCACCTTCCTCGCCGTCGGCCTGATCGGCGTCGCCGCCATCGCGGGCATCGCCCTCCTCGTGCCCCGCATCCCGGTCGTGCCCGGCGGCGGCCTGCGCCGGGAACTGTCGGCGTTCCGCAGCGGGCAGGTCTGGCTGGCGCTGGGCACCACGATCTTCGGGTTCGCCGCGGTCTTCGCGGTCTACAGCTACGTCACCCCGCTGCTCACCCGGGTGGCCGGCTTCGGGGACAGCAGCGTCACCCTGGTGCTCGCGCTCTTCGGTGTCGGCGCGACGATCGGCAATCTCCTCGGCGGCCGCCTGGCCGACCGCGCCCTGCGGCCCGCGCTGCTCGGCGGGCTCGGCGCGCTCGCGGCGGTGCTGTTGCTGTTCACGGTCACCGCGCACGCGCGGTGGAGCGCGGCGCTCACGGTCGTGCTGCTCGGTGTCGCGGCGTTCGCGACGGGGTCGCCCATGATGATGCTCGTCATGGAGAAGGCCCGGCACGCCCCCGCGCTGGCCTCCTCCGCCAACCAGGCCGCGTTCAACCTGGCCAACGCGGGCGGCGCCTGGCTCGGCGGGGTCGTCATCGCCCACGGCCTCGGCTACACCGCCCCGGCGGTGGCGGGTGCGGTGCTGGCGGTCACGGGGCTGGTGATCGCCACGGTCGCGGGCCTGTGGGAGCGGCGTGCGGGTGCGGGGTCGTCCTTGTCCCGGGTCGTCGTCGTGTCCGGGCACCCCGCAGTGCGTGAGCCCGTGCGCTGACCCCCGGTCCGGGGTGCGTTCTGTGGGGCCCGGTTGTCGTGTGCGGCGCCGTTGTGGTTGCCGTTGCGGTTTCCGCCCCGCCCTCCCGCCCGGTTGCCCCGCAGTGATCATGCCGGGCAGTCGGGAGGGCGGGTGGGGGATGCCCGCCGCAGGCGCGAACAACCCGCACACAGCGACGGGCCGCAAGGGGCACCCCAACGGTCAGGCGCCGCAGGCGTTACGCGTGCTCGCGCCAGCGGTTCGTGATGGGGAGCCGACGGTCCTTCCCGAACCCCTTCGCGGAGATCTTCGTCCCCGGCGGGTACTGCCTCCGCTTGTACTCCGCCGTGTCCACCATCCGCAGCACCTTCGCCACGAGCTCCGCGTCGAACCCGGCGGCGACGATCGCGTCGCGCCCCTTGTCCTGGTCGACGTACATCGCCAGCATCCGGTCCAGGACGTCGTAGTCCGGCAGGGAGTCCGTGTCGACCTGGCCGGGCCGGAGCTCCGCGCTCGGGGGCTTGGAGATGGAGTTCTCGGGGATGGGCGGGGTCTGGCCCCGCTCCTCCGCCGCCTGGTTGCGCCACTTCGCGAGGCGGAAGACGGTGGTCTTGTAGACGTCCTTGATCGGGCCGTACGCGCCGACCGAGTCGCCGTACAGCGTGGAGTAGCCCACCGCCAGCTCGCTCTTGTTGCCAGGGGCGAGCACGATGTGCCCCTCCTGGTTGGAGATGGCCATCAGCATCGTGCCGCGCAGCCGGGACTGGAGGTTCTCCTCGGCGAGGCCGGTGAGCCCTAGGGCGCCCATGTAGGCGTCGAACATGGGGGCGATCGGCACGGTGCGGAAGTTGAGCCCGGTGCGGCGGGCCAGCTCGGCGGCGTCGCCCTTGGAGTGGTCGGAGGAGTACCGCGAGGGCATGGAGACGCCGTACACGTTGGCGGCCCCCACCGCGTCGCAGGCGATGGCCGCGACGAGGGCGGAGTCGATGCCACCCGAGAGGCCGATCAGCACGGAGCGGAAGCCGTTCTTGGCGACGTACGCCCGCAGGCCGACGACCAGCGCGGTGTAGATCTCCTCGTCGTCGCCGAGCCGGGGGGCCTCCTCGCCGCGCACCTCGGGCTCGTAGGCCGGCAGCGGCTCGGCGGAGAGGGTGACGTGCTCGATCTCCAGGCCGTCGTCGGCGATGCCGCCCGGCACCCGCGAGGCGTCCGCGGCCGGCAGGTCGAGGTCGACCAGGACACAGCCCTCCTCGAACTGCGGGGCGCGCGCGATCACGTCGCCGTCCGCCGCGACGACGATCGAGTCGCCGTCGAAGACGAGCTCGTCCTGGCCGCCGATCATGGCGAGGTAGGCGAGCGTGCAGCCGGCCTCCTGGGCGCGCTTGCGCACCAGCTCCAGGCGGGTGTCGTCCTTGGCGACCTCGTACGGGGAGGCGTTGACCGCGAGCAGCAGCCCGGCCCCCGCGGTGCGGGTGGCGGGCACGCGGCCGCCGTCCTGCCAGAGGTCCTCGCAGATGGCGAGGGCGACGTCGACCCCGTGCACCCGGACCACCGGCAGGGTGTCGCCGGGCACGAAGTAGCGGAACTCGTCGAAGACGCCGTAGTTCGGCAGGTGGTGCTTGGCGAACTTCAGCGCCACCTTCCCGCCGTACAGCACGGCCGCGGCGTTGCGCGGCGAGCCGGCCGGCTGGCCGTACCGGGGCTGGGCCTTCTCGCTGCGGTCGAGGTAGCCGACGACCACCGGCAGCTCCCCGAAGCCCTCGGCCGCCAGACGCGCGGCGAGCGCCTCCAGGGCGGCGCGGCTGGCTTCGACGAAGGAGGAGCGCAGGGCGAGGTCCTCGACGGGGTACCCGGTCAGCGCCATCTCCGGGAAGGCCACGAGGTGGGCTCCCTGTTCGGCCGCGTGCCGGGTCCAGCGCACTACCGACTCCGCGTTCCCGGCGAGGTCGCCGACGGTGGAGTCGATCTGATTCAGGGCGAGGCGAAGTTGGGGCACGCGCCCAGTGTAATCGTCAAATCGACACGATGTCGTGGGAGACGTGTGTGCCGTCGGGCACTCGGGCCCGCAAGCGCGGGCTTCCCGGGCCTTTCCGGGGTCGGCCCCCTGTGTCAAGATCGAAAGGGTGCATCACAATGGTGGCGAGGGGTGTCCGGCGGTTCCGGCCGCCGCCGAAACAGACCGGTAATCCCGCGACGTGATACTGGTCTGGCCCTCGCTCGAGCCGGCACGGACAACAGGCCCCCATGACCTGTGAGGTTGGATAGCTATGGATAAGCAGCAGGAGTTCGTGCTCCGCACCCTCGAGGAGCGCGACATCCGTTTTGTGCGGCTGTGGTTCACCGACGTGCTGGGCTATCTCAAGTCGGTCGCCGTGGCGCCCGCCGAGCTGGAGCAGGCCTTCGACGAGGGCATCGGTTTCGACGGCTCGGCGATCGAGGGTTTCGCCCGGGTGTACGAGTCGGACATGATCGCCAAGCCCGACCCCGGCACCTTCCAGATCCTGCCGTGGCGCGCCGAGGCCCCCGGCACCGCTCGGATGTTCTGCGACATCCTCATGCCGGACGGCTCCCCGTCGTACGCCGACCCCCGCTTCGTCCTCAAGCGGTCCCTGGCCAAGGCCTCCGACCTCGGGTTCACCTTCTACACGCATCCCGAGATCGAATTCTTCCTGCTCAAGAACCTGCCGCTGGACGGCAGCGTCCCGGTGCCGGCCGACAACTCCGGCTACTTCGACCACACCCCGCAGAACGTCGGCCAGGACTTCCGCCGCCAGGCCATCACCATGCTGGAGTCGATGGGCATCTCGGTGGAGTTCTCCCACCACGAGGGCGCCCCCGGCCAGCAGGAGATCGACCTGCGCTACGCCGACGCGCTGTCCACCGCCGACAACGTCATGACCTTCCGCCTGGTCATGAAGCAGGTCGCGCTGGAGCAGGGCGTGAACGCGACCTTCATGCCCAAGCCCTTCAGCCAGCACCCCGGCTCCGGCATGCACACCCACCTCTCCCTCTTCGAGGGCGACCGCAACGCCTTCCACGAGTCCGGCGCCGAGTACCAGCTGTCCAAGGTCGGCCGGTCCTTCATCGCGGGCCTGCTGCGGCACGCCGGGGAGATCTCCGCGGTCACCAACCAGTGGGTCAACTCCTACAAGCGCATCTGGGGCGGCGCGAACCGTCCCGCCGGCGCAGGCGGCGAGGCCCCCTCGTACATCTGCTGGGGCCACAACAACCGCTCCGCGCTGATCCGGGTCCCCATGTACAAGCCCGGCAAGACCGGCTCCACCCGCGTCGAGGTCCGCTCCATCGACTCCGGCGCCAACCCCTACCTCACCTACGCCGTCCTCCTGGCCGCAGGCCTCAAGGGCATCGAGGAGGGCTACGAGCTCCCGCCCGGCGCCGACGACGACGTGTGGGCCCTCTCCGACGGCGAGCGCCGCGCCCTGGGCATCGAGCCCCTCCCGCAGAACCTCGGCGAGGCCATCTACCTCATGGAGCGCAGCGAGCTGGTCGCCGAGACCCTCGGGGAGCACGTCTTCGACTTCTTCCTGCGCAACAAGAAGCAGGAGTGGGAGGAGTACCGCTCCGAGGTCACGGCGTTCGAGCTCCGCAAGAACCTGCCGAACCTGTAGCCGCAGGTCAGCGGGGTCATCCCCGTACGACGGGATCCGGGCCGGCAGCGCGATGCTGCCGGCCCGGCGTCGTCTCATTCGCCCTGGGCCGTCTGCGTGCCGTCCCCGGCCAACCGACCAACGATGACAGCCGACGGCCACGACAACGCAGGTCGGGAACCTCAGTACTCCAGCCGTAGATCGCGATCACGAGTTGAGCCGTAGGGGCCATGGGCCTCATCAGTCATCACGCGGGAAGACTCACTGGCCGCCGAGTCGGAGTACAGCGACCATGTACAGGCTCCCGGACACCGTCAGAAGCAGAAAGGAGAGAATCGTGTGAACGACGAGCCCTCGCCTTGAGGCAAGGCCGAGATGTGCCCGGGCCGCACGGCTCACGCGGGGCCCGGGGACACCTCGCGCGGCGTTCGCGTCCGCCTTCTCGATCGCTCGGCGCAGCTTCCTGCGGCTTCTCTCGGTCGTGACACCCAGTCGCACACCGTGGGCGTCGCGCACCGACAGGGTCCGGTAGGTGCTGCCGTACGAGAAGGTCGTCAGCAGCCGGACGGTGGTGATCCGGTCGAGGTCGACGGACCGTTCGCCGGTCAAGGTGTGCGCGGTCAGGTGCGACGATGAGTGCCGGAACGGGGCTCGCTCCTCGCCCAGTTCCGGCAGCAGGACGAAGCCGGCGATCGCGGACAGCAGGCCGAGCGCGATCGGTGCGCCTTCGGGGACGACCCCCGCCCTGGCCAGCCCGTAGCCGCCGAAAGGCAGCAGAAGGACCGTCACCGCCAGGCCCGATCCCATGCGTGCCCGCGCCACGCTGCGGGTTGTGGTTGCCTTCACTGACACCCCCCGTTCCTGCCGGCAGACATCAGCATGCATGCGCGGCGGGCCTCTGCGCATCGCCGGTGTCCGGCAATCTTCGGTTTGAGACCCATCGGGTCCAGGCCCCAGTACAGCAGGACGTATGAGGCCGTGCGTCGGCCCAGCCGCGGGGATGGCTCACCACTTCCAGAAGTACCGCCGAGGAGCCCCGGCACCCCGCCCGCTGCCGGGTCGTCTGTGCGTGGCGGATAGGCTCCGAACATGCGTAGGAGATGGCCCGGCTGGCCTGTGATCGGGGCGTTCGCGGCGGCATGGATCGTGTTCACCGTCTTGATCCGGCTCGTGAGCACGATCATCGATGACGGCTCCGTGAGTTGGATGAGCTCCGCCTGCTTCGCACTGGTGGCGATGGCCGGCGGCCACCTTGGAGCGAAGTCTCAAAAGCGTCGGCAGGCTCGTGGAGCCAAGTAGCGCCCTATCGTGACACGGAGCCGGCTGGTCTCAGGCACTTCCAGCGGTTCAGTACCAGAACGTCTTGACGACTGCCTGGCCCGTCGGGGCCACTCGGGAGTAGAAGGCACGCAGGTCGGCGTGGTGCGCAAGGAAGCTGTCCTTGTCCTCGGCCCAGTTGAAGGCGGGCTTCGAATGGGCGCCCGCCCACAGGGTTTCGAAGGATGCCGCCGTCAGGAAGTCGGCTGCCTGGCGCACCTTGGTGGGGTCGAGTATCAGGAACGGTGCCTGGTTGTAGGTGGCGTGGTACACAGGCCTGCCGCCGAGAACCGGGAGCTCCCAGTCGTGCGGTCCCTGGGGGCTGTACGCCGTCCCGTAGACCTTATGGAGGGCGTGAAAGTGGTACTCGACGACTTCGGCGATACCGGCCCGGCGTCCGGCCTGGAATCGATCGAGGTCCCCAGCCTCTCCCATGAACTCCTCCAGCCAGTTCCAGTCCTCCCGGATCTCGGACTCCGGCATGGCACGCAGCTGCATCTCGATGCTCATGGCAGGCATTCTGATCGAGCCCACCGACAACAACGCCAGTGCCGATGTGGTGCTGCCACCCGTCGTAACGGGCGTCACCGGCGCGATCGGCATGGTGTTCACCTGGCTGGCGGGAGCACAGGGGCGGAAACATGTCGAACGTCTGCTCCACGAGGCGCGCAAGACCGAACGGCAAGCCCATTGGCTGCCTGGCGCAGTCCGCTACCGGTCCTTCTGGGACCTGATGAACGACGAGTACCGGCGTTTCCGAGGGGACTGGTGACGCCCAGGTGCTGCAGGGCAGGTAAGCCAGGGCGCTTGTCGCATGCGTGTCGACGCTCCCAGGAACCGCTCCACCGGCCGCGCTCTTCGCCCAGGTCGACTGGTACGACTCCGGATGCCCGGGCCTTGATCTTGTGCCGCCCGTGAGTGGCGCCGTGCCAGTCACGGGCCAGATGGACCACCGACGCCGGCCGCGCCGGATGCGATGCTGGACAGGGCCGGTCATCGCCGTTGGAGATGATCGCCCGGGTCGGATGACGGGAAAGGGTCGGCGGCGGTTCGCATGGATCTGCGGCAGATGGAAGTGGCCGTCGCGGTCGCCGAGGAGGGCGGGTTCACGGCGGCGGCGCGGCGGCTGCACGTGGTGCAGTCCGCGGTGTCCGGTACGGTGCGGGCGCTGGAGCGGGAACTGGGCAGTGCCTTGTTCGAGCGGACCACGCACCGCGTGTCGCTGACCCCGGCGGGGGAGGCGTTCGTGCCCGCCGCTCGTGCGGCGCTCCGCGCGGCCGAGGAGGCGCGAGCGGTGGTCGACGCCGTACGGGGTGAGGTGCGGGGACGCGTGACGGTCGCCATCATGCAGGGCGTCTGGGCCGGCCTGCACCGTGCCCTGGCGGGGCTGCGTGCGGAGCACCCGGGGGTGAGCGTACGTCTGCAGCAGGCACCGGTGGCCAACGTCCGGCAGGCGCTGAGCGAGGGCACGGTGGATCTCGCCGTCGTGGCGCTCGACCGGCAGCAGCAACGGGGACTGGTGACCCGTCTGCTGTCGCGCGAGGAGATGCTGCTGGTGTCGTCGCCCGCGCGCGCCTTCGCCGAGGACGACCTGGTGACCCTCGGCGAGATCTCCCGCATGCCCTTCGTGGACTTCCTGCCCGGCTGGGCCATTCGCTACTCGGTGGACCGGGCCTTCAGGGCCGCCGCGGTGGAGCGGTCCACGGTGTTCGAGGTGAACGACATCGTGGCGGCGTCCGAGCTGGTCCGGCACGACCTCGGGGTGTGCATCATGCCGGCGTCGATCGCGGCCCGTTTCCCGGATCTCGCCGTACGCCGGTTCGTGCAGCACGCCCCCGCGTGGAAGGTCATGGTGGTCCGCCGCCGGGGGGACATGTCCCCCGCGGTCGAGGCGCTGCTGCGGCACATCACCCCCCGCACGGCGGCGGAGACGGCGGGATGAGCGCGGGGCGGGCCCGCCGGTAAGGGGCGTTACCGGATCGGGGCCGCCGCGGTCGTGGTCCCGGTGTCCTTTCGGCCGGAGCGGCGCTCGGTCGCCCAGTAGGCGAGGGCGATCAGCGGCAGAGCGGCACCGAGGACGCTCACCGCCGTCCAGCCGGCGGCGTGGTAGGCGAGCGACCCGAGCTGGGAGCCGAGTGCGCCGCCCGCGAAGAAGACGGCGATGAAGACGCTGTTGAGCCGCGAACGGGCGCCGGCGTCGAGCTGGTAGATGGTGTGCTGGCCGAGGACGAGGGTGGTCTGCACGGCCATGTCGATCAGGATCGCGGCAAGGGCGATCAGGATGATCTGGTGCTGCCCGAATCCCGCCAGGGCGAAGGCCAGCGCCGCCACGGCGAAGGCGATGCCCGTCACGGGACGTACGAGCTCGCGGTCCGCCCAGCGGCCGGCCCGCGGTGCCACCGCGGCACCGGCGACGCCCACGAGCGCGAACACTCCGACGCCGATCGGCGAGTAGTGGAACCGCGGTCCGGTGAGGACGAAGGAGACGGTGGTCCAGAAGGCGCTGAACGCGGCGTACATCGCCGCCTGGTACAGGCCCCGGCGCAGCAGCGCGGGATGGATGCGCACCAGCCGGAACGTGGAGCGCAGCACCTGGCCGTAGGGGAGCGACGTGGTGGGGGCCTGCTGCGGCAGTGCCGCGCGCAGAGCCAGGGCGAGGAGGGTCATCAGGGCCGCGGAACCGAGATACACGTAGCGCCAGCCCGCGACATCGGAGACCAGACTGCTGACCGTGCGGGAGAGCAGGATGCCGGCGAGCAGGCCGCTCATGACGCGGCCGACGACGCGGCCGCGGGCGTGGTCGGGCGCGAGGCTCGCGGCGAACGGCACGAGGATCTGGGCGACCACCGATGTGGCGCCGCTGACCAGCGACGCGGCGAGGAGCATCGGGAAGCTGGTCGCACAACCGGCCACCGCGAGCGCGACGGTGGTGACGATGAGCAGTGTGGTGACCAGCCGGCGCTTCTCCAGCCGGTCGCCGAGCGGCACGAGGAAGAGCATGCCGGCCACGAAGCCGATCTGGGTCGCGGTGATCAGGGCGCCGGCCGTGGCCGTGTCGAGGTGGAAGACCTGGCTGAGCGAGGACAGCAACGGCTGGGCGTAGTACAGGTTGGCCACGGTCATGCCCGTGGCCACGGCGAGCAGCCCGATCAGCCATCCCGGCACGCTGTGGGCGGACTCTGCGGACGCGGGCCGCTGCGGGGACTGGGGAGCAGGGGAAGCGGACACGGAACCCTCTCGTGACGGGAACCGGCGTGGGCGGTCCTGGTGGGCTGGACGGTGGCCGAGCGGCTTTTGGCTGCTCGGCTGCCTCGTCCAGCGTCGGCACGGTGGGGATGCTTCCTCGATGCGCGAGATGAATCCTGATGTCTGTCATCTCGAACAGAGATGAACCAGGGGGCCCACGGTTCCGAATCGAGAGACGAGTTTGGATTCGGCACCGCCCCGAATTTCAAGTAATCCAATTCTCTCGATTCCCGCTGTTCAGGCTGAAATTGTTGCCCGAAGGTCCGGGTCAAGGGAGTCCGAAGTGGTGTGGTTTTGTCAATTCTGACCCACTTGAATGAATTTATTTTATTCTCTCCGTGGCGCATCTCTTGGTATTGAGGGTCTGTGTCGATTTCACTCCAAGGTGTGTTGAAGCGGGAGTCGAAAATTCTCGCACAGTAGTCCGAACCGGGGCCGCCCGAGCTGGGGGAATGCTGAGGTTGTGGCCTCCCGGGCGTCGTCGCACATTTCTTGACGGTGCCCTATTTGGCGGACCTTCGCCGCGAAGCGTGAATGACTTCCGGTTGGCTATCGGCTAGCTTCGGCTTCGCATCAGGGAATTCCCATCTCCAAGGGAGGAATGCAGTGAAAGGTCTTGCACGAGCCGCGGCTACGGTCGCTTTGGCGGTATCAGCCATGGGGGTCCCCCTGGCCGGTACGGCGCTGGCCACCCCCGCGAATGGTTCGGGGTATGGCTGGGACGACGACTGTGGAGGCCGGGGCTACGGCTATGGAGGCTACGACCGCGGCTACGGCCATGGAGGCTATGACGACCGTGGAGGTTACGGCCACGGTGGCTACGGCCACGGTGGCTACGACCGTGGAGGTTACGGCCGCGGTGGCTACGGCCACGGTGGCTACGACCGCGGTGGCTACGGCCGCGGTGGCTACGGCCGCGGAGGCTACGGCGGTTGGGGCGAGGACTTCCGCTTCTTCAGGTTCACCAAGAAGTCGCTCAAGTCTGCGCATGTGAAGGCCCACAACGAATCGGAGTCGGCCAACGTCTTCTCCCCAGGGGCAGTCGCGCAGTCCGAGGCGGTCCAGGCCATCAACATCCGTCAGTAGCTCCCGAAACTGACCGGTCGTCCTCGGCGGGACGGCCGTGTCAGGACCCGGACACACTCGACGGGGATCACCTGGCAAAGGCCTGACCGCGACCGACCCTGGCTGGTCGGTCGCGGTCAGGCTCGTCGTGTCATGGCCGGCGATGCTCTGCGATGAGGTCGGGAACCAGCCCGAGCCGCGGCCGGCGTACGGGCCCCGATCGCTCGCCCCGTGGCAGCCGCAGCCCGCTCCGTCGGCCTTGGGAGTTTCGGCGCCTGCCTCGATCATCGGCCGGTGACCGACGACGCGGTCGTGGAACGGGTCCGGGCCTACGCACGAGCCCATGAGCTGCCGCCGGAGGGATCGCGTAGGTGAACAGCGGAATCGCACCACTCAGATGCATGGCGCGAAGGTGACGTGCGGCCCGACGGAGACCTTCTGATGACGCGCCGCCCGGCCGGAGGCCGCGGGTGGCTCCGATGCGCGCGGTGGTCCGCAACCTCGGGGCAGGAACCGAACTTGTGAAGCGGCGGTCGGGGCAGGGCAGCTGAGATGATCTTTGATGGCGCAGGCTGGGTCCGGTCCGCCCGCGGTGCCGCGATCCGGGCGGGCGGCGGGATGCTGCCGGCCCGGAGTCGTCTCCGCCACCCTGGGCGGACGCCGGTCGTCCCCTCGCCGGGGCACGACCGTGCCGGCTCACCACCAGGCGGTGGGGTAGACCGCTCGCCGCAGGCGGGAGGAGACCGTCTGCACCGCGACGAGCAGCACCGCGCCGGCGGCCAGCAGGGGCACGAAGTGGGTGGCGGGCGGGTCGGTGAGCATGATCATGACGGCGGTCGCCATGGCCGGCGGGTGGGCCGCCTTCAGGATGAGCACCAGTCCGCAGGCGATGCCGCAGGCCACGACGGCGGCCCAGGGGCCGTGCCAGCCGAGGGCGAGCACCGCGAAGCAGACGAGGCAGGACAGCATGTGACCGCCGATGACGTGGCGGGGCTGCGCGAGAGGGGAGTCGGGGGCAGCGGTGACGATCGCCGTCGTCGCCGCGAGCGGCGGTACGAGCACGGTCTGGTGGGTGAGCGCCCCCACAGCCACCAGCACGGCCAGGCCGACCGAGGTGGTGATGGCCGCGTACGAGACCGCGCGCCGGGGCGGCCGTGGCTCGTCGAGTCTCCACCGGCGGGTGGCAGGCCGCTTCGCCGGGCGGGTCGGGACGTTCACGGCTTCCGCTGTCGCGGGCGCTTCACGTGCCATGGATACGGCGTTTCCGGGTCAGGTGGACGGGAGGCGCGGCGATCTCCGGACTGCCGGGCGGGGCGCAAGCCTGCGGGGTGCGCGGAATGAGCACGGGAACTCCTCGGAAGGATCCTCGGAACCATCCCCGCTTCCGGGCCACGGCGGCTCGTCGTCCGTGAAGACGGGGATCACGCCCAGCATCGTGACGTCGCCGTCCGGCGCCCGTCCAAGACCACCTCCTTATCGCTCGATCGAGGGTCTCTATCGAACCGCCCCGTCGGCGTCACCGGGCAACCCGGCGACCGGTGCCGGGTCCTGCCGCGAGAAGTGGTCCGTCAGTGCGTCGAGTACCGACCGGACCGCCGGGGAGGTCCAGCGGCCGCGCTGACGGACGAGCTGGACCGGGACGTCGGGAATGCGGGGCCCGGGCACGGCGGTGAGGGTGCCGTCGCGCAGGGCGGCGCCGACGGTGGCGCGGGGGAGGACGCCGAGGCCGAGGCCGGCCGCCACGCAGGAGCGGGCTGCCTCGCTGCTGCCGAAGCGGGTCAGCCGGGGTCGGGCCTCGGGCAGGTTCAGGAGCTCGCGCGCGACCCGGTCGCTGTAGGAGCAGCCCTCTTCGTGGAGGAAGAAGGTCTCCCGGGCGAGCTCCTCCCAGGTGACGGGCCGGCCCGGCGCGGCCAGCGGGTGGCCGGGGGCGCCGATGAAGACCAGCGGCTCGGTGGCGAGGGGCCTGGCGGTCATGTCGGGCAGGGCGACCGCGTCCTCCAGCAGCAGCGCGACGTCCAAGCGCCCGGCCCGCAGGCCTTCCACGCAGGTGTCGGTGCTGCCGGGGAACAGATGGACGTCGATGTCCGGGTGGGTGCGGCGCAGCGCGGCGACGACCCGGGGCAGATGTGTCGAGCAGAGCGTTTCGCCGGCGCCGACGACGACGATCCCGCCCGACTGGGCGTCCCCGGCAGCCGTCCCGCGCAGGCGCGCCTCCGCCTCCAGGACGTCCGCGGCCTCCGTCATCAGGCGCCGCCCGGTCGCGGTGAGCTGCGCGCCGCGCGGCATCCGGTCGAAGAGCCGTACGCCCAGGTCCTTCTCCAGCGCCTTGATCTGCGCCGTCACGGTGGACTGCGACAGGTGCAGCTCGGCGGCGGCGCCGGTGAAGTTCTCCGTCCGCGCGAGGGTGAGAAAGGTGGTGAGCAGCCGGGTGTCCACCGTTCGACCGTAGACGAATCCATCGGAGACATCAATCGGTGCGATGAATATCCATCGTTTCCTTCAATGGCCCGGCTGTGACAGCGTGGACGCCATGACCCCTGGGACCCTCACCGACGTGCTGCGGTACACCGCTTTCAGCTCCGACCCCGCCGGCGGCAATCCGGCCGGCGTCGTCCTCGACGCGTCCGCCCTCGACGAGGGGTGCATGCTCGCCCTCGCCGCCGAGGTGGGCTACTCCGAAACGGCGTTCGTCACGGGCGGGGACACCGCACGACGACGGTTCACCGTGCGCTACTTCAGCCCCCTCGCCGAGGTCGACTTCTGCGGTCACGCGACGATCGCGACCGCGGTCGCGCTGGCGGAGCGGATCGGCCCGGGCGAACTGGTCCTCGACACCCCGGCGGGGGAGATCCCGGTGCTGACGGCCGCCGACGGAGAGGGGGCCCTGCACGCCACGCTCACCAGCGTGCCGACCCGCTCCCGCCCGGCCGAGGACGCCGAGTCGGCGGCGGCGCTCGCCGCGCTGGGCTGGGGGCCGGCCGACCTCGACCCCGCGCTGCCGCCGCACGTCGCCTTCGGCGGGGTCCACCACCTGGTGCTGGGCATCGCCGACCGGTCGCGGCTGGCCGGCCTGGCGTACGACTTCGACGCCCTGGCGGAGGTGATGCGCCGCCACGGGTGGACCACGGTGCACCTGGTGTGGCGGGAGTCCCCGACCCGCTTCCACGCCCGTGACCCGTTCCCGGTGGGCGGTGTCGTGGAGGATCCGGCGACGGGCGCGGCCGCGGCGGCGTTCGGCGGTTACCTGCGCGCGCTCGGCCTGGTGGCGGAGCCCGCCCGCGTGCTCATCCGGCAGGGCGAGGACATGGGCCGCCCCAGCGAGCTGGTCGTGGACGTCGACCCCGGGGACCCGCGTGTGCGGGTGACCGGCCGGGCGGTGCCGCTGGTCACGCGGCAGGGGGTCTGATCCAGCCGATGGAGCGCTCGACGGCGCGCTGCCAGTTCTCGTACTCGCGGCGGCGGTGCTCCGGGTCCATGTCCGGCAGCCACTGGCCGGCCCGGTGCCAGTTGCTGCGCAGCACCTTCAGGTCCGGCCAGTAGCCGGAGGCCAGGCCGGCGGCGTAGGCGGCGCCCAGGGAGACGGTCTCGGCGACCATGGGGCGGACCACGGGGACGTCGAGGACGTCGGCGATGAACTGCATGAGCAGGTTGTCCGCGGTCATCCCGCCGTCGACCTTGAGCTCCTTCAGCCCGAGCGAGGAGTCGGCGTTCATGGCGTCGACGACCTCGCGGGTCTGCCAGCCGGTTGCCTCCAGTACGGCACGGGCCAGGTGCCCCTTGGTGATGTACGAGGTGAGGCCGACGATGACGCCGCGGGCGTCGCTGCGCCAGTGAGGGGCGAAGAGACCGGAGAACGCCGGCACGATGTAGCAGCCGCCGTTGTCCTCGACGGTGCGGGCGAGGGTCTCGATCTCCGGGGCGCTGCTGATCAGGCCCAGGCGGTCGCGGAACCACTGCACCAGCGAGCCGGTGACGGCGATCGAGCCCTCCAGGGCGTACACCGCCGGCTGGTCGTCGATCTTGTACGCGACCGTGGAGAGGAGCCCGTGCCGGGACCGGATCATCTTGGCCCCGGTGTTGAGCAGCAGGAAGCTCCCGGTCCCGTAGGTGCACTTCGCCTCGCCCTCGGAGAAGCAGGTCTGGCCGAAGAGGGCCGCCTGCTGGTCGCCCAGGGCGGCGGTGATGCGGACGCCGGGGAGGACCGCGCGGGCGGCGCCGTAGTTCTCGGCCGAGGCGTGGATCTCCGGGAGCATGGCCCGGGGGACGCCGAAGAAGTCCAGCAGCTCTTCGTCCCAGGTCAGCGAGCGGATGTTCATCAGCATGGTGCGGCTGGCGTTGGTGGCGTCGGTGATGTGCAGGCCGCCGTCGGCACCGCCCGTCAGGTTCCAGATCAGCCAGGTCTCCATCGTGCCGAAGAGCACCTCGCCGTTGCGGGCGCGCTGCGCCAGCCCGGGCACCTCGTCGAAGAGCCAGCGGATCCGCGGCGCGGAGAAATAGGTGGAGGGCGGCAGGCCGCAGCGCTCCAGGAAGAAGTCGTCACCGGGGTCCTGGCGCAGTCGCTCGACGAGCGGCGCGGTACGGGTGTCCTGCCAGACGATCGCCTTGCCCAGGGGTACGCCCGTGCTCGGGTCCCACAGCACGGTCGTCTCCCGCTGGTTGGCGATGCCGATCGCGGCCACCTCCTCCGCCGCGATCTCGGCCCCGGACAGCGCCTGCGGCACGATGCGCTGGAGATTGCGCCAGATCTCGAGGGCGTCGTGCTCGACCCAGCCGGGCTTGGGGAAATGCTGCTGGTGCTCGCGCTGGGCGACCGACACCAGCCGCCCCCGGTGGTCGAACAGGATGCATCGGGTGGAGGTGGTGCCCTGGTCGATGGACATCACATACCGTTCAACCATGATCGGGGCCTGCTTTCCGATGCGTTCGCTGTGTTCGGTGCGGTGAGACTCACCAGCGGGCCGCGCCCAGGTCTCTGGAGATGGCCCGCGCGGCCTCGCGGAGCAGCGTGACCAGGGACGGGAGGGGACGGCCCTTGGTGTCGCAGATCCGCTCGACCGGGCCGGACAGGCCGATCGCGCCCACGACGAGGCCCCCGGATCCGCGGATCGGCGCGGAGACCCCGGCCTCGCCCATCGACATCTCCTGCACTTCCGCGGCCCAGCCCTGGTCACGGACCTCGGCGAGGGCCTGGGTCAGGTCCTCCGGGACCACCAGGGTGTGCCGGGTGTAGGCCTCCAGATCCTCCTTCAGCAGCGGCTCCAGCGGTGCCGTCCCGTACGCCAGCAGGATCTTGCCGAGCGAGGAGGCGTGCAGCGGCAGCAGGGCGCCGACGTCCAGCGTCTGCAGGGTGTCGTCGGGCCGGAAGACGTGGTGGACGATGAGGACCTGGCCCTCCAGCGGCGTGCCCAGGCGGACCGCCTCGCCGCTGCGGGCGGCCAGGGCGTCGGCCCAGTTGATGGAGCGGGACCGCAGCTCGTTGACGTCGAGGTAGCTGGTGCCCAGGTGCAGCAGGGCCGCCCCGAGCTGGTACTTCCCGGTCGCCGCGTCCTGCTCGACGAAGTCCACGTGCTGGAGGGTGCGCAGGATGCCGTGGGCGGTGCCCTTCGCCAGACCGAGCGAGGCGGCCACTTCGCCCAGGCCGAGCCGGCGGGGACCGCCGGCCAGGAGCCGGAGGATCGCCGCCGCCCGTTCGATGGACTGGAGCGGGCCGGCCATGACTCGATCCTATCCCTGGGATTATCGATGGGCATCAGCGGCATTTCCGCAGGTCGTTCGGCCTGTGAAGGCAGCGTTCGATAATGACGACCGCGATTCATTGACCGCGATGTCCGCTCTCCGTAGCTTTCGTCCAGGTCCGGGAGTCCACCCGGCAGGACTCCCGGGGAGGAGGGCACCATGACGGCACAGCCTGAGACGATGCCGCAGCGCGAGGACGAACACGTCTGCGCGCTGTCGCACATCCCCGGCGCCCTGTCCGTCGTGCGTCGGCGGGTGCGGGGTGTTCTGGCCGAGTGGGAGCTGTGCCCGGAGGTCGCGGAGGACGCGCTGCTGGTGATCTCGGAACTGACCACGAACGCGATCGTGCACGCAGACGGCCCCGCTGCCCTGCGGCTGTCCTGGACCGACGTCGACGGGCGCAGCGCCCTGCGCATCGAGGTGACCGACTCGGGCCCGGCGGCGGAGCCCTGCCTGCCCGGGGGTACCACCGACCCGGACGAGCACGGCCGGGGGCTCGGCATCGTCAGCGCCCTCTCCACGCGGCACGGCATCCGCACCGATTGCGCCGGGTTCACCCGCTGGGCGGATCTGGTCACCCCCTGAGGGGTCGCGGGCGGGGCCGGACCGCCGCCCGGGCCCGGGGCGGGCGGCGGGTCGCTCCGCCCGGAGCGCGCTGGGCGGGCTTACGGTGCCGCTCATGGCACTGACCATTCGCAACCAGATCGACGGCAAGGTCGCCTCGGTGGTCCCCGGCGAGGTGATGGCCGTGGTCACGGTCCGCCTCGACGGCGGGGGACCGGACTTCACGGCGGCCGTGACCGCCGAGGCCGTCCGGGAGCTCGGCATCATCCCCGGGGGCGGTGTGACCGTCCTGATCAAGGCGACGGAGGTCTCCCTCGCCACGGCCCCGGTGCAGGGCATCAGCATCCGCAACCGGATCCCCGGGACGGTCACCTCCGTGACGGCGGGCGAGGCCATGGCGACGGTGCGGATCGCCTTCGCGGGCGGCCGCGAGCTGACCGCCGTGATCACCAAGGAGGCGCTCGACGAGCTGGGCATCGCCGAGGGCGCCGAGGTCGTCGCGCTGGTGAAGGCGACCGACGTGTCGCTGGCGACCTGAGCGGGCGGCTTCCGGCGCCCCGACGACGGGCTCTAGCCCAGGTACGCCGGGGCCAGCGCCGCCGTCATCATGCGGCGGGCCGTGCCGGTGCCGTCGGCGGGGACGGTCCACAGGTCCGCGCCGAAGTCCCCGGCGAGGGCGTAGACGATCGTGCGGTCGTCCCGCCAGACGACCTGGTCGTCGACGCTGCGCGCCTCCGCGAGCGGGGTCTCCCGCATGGTGGCCAGGTCCAGGACGTACAGCCGCCAGGGCGCGTCGGGAGAGAGCCCCTCGACGCGCTTCTTGAACACCAGCCGGGTGCCGTCCGGAGAGAGCGAGGGGCACTCCACGTTCGTGCGCAGCGTGCGGACCGAGCGGGCCGCGGTGTCGCCTTGGACCAGGTAGGTGCGGCCGCCGGTGCCGAGGGTCGCGTAGAACCGGTTGTCGTCGGCGAAGGTGACGCCCCAGAAATTGACGTCGGCGGCGTGGTAGGGCCGGCCGTCCTTGGTGACGCGGAAGTCCTCCAGGTTCTTGACCAGGGTCCAGGTGCGGGTGTCCAGGACGGACGTACGGGTGGAGAAGTTCGTGCCCGCGTAGGAGTCGCCGCCGACGAAGACGGTCCAGGCGACCATGCGCCCGCTGGGCGAGACCCGGGCCCGGGTGGGGATGCCCGCGAGGGGGTAGCGGCGCAGCTCGTGCAGTCGCGCGTCGAGGACGACGGCCCGGTAGGTGTCCTGTACGGCCCCCTTGACCGACTGCAGGCAGATGCCGGTGCCGGCGGCCGCGTAGAAGCGCAGGCACTTCACGGCGGAGGCGGTGCGCGCGGCGCCGGGGCTGCCCGCCGGGACGGTGGCGAGCTCGTCCCGGTGCGGGCCCCACGCCATGTTCCGGAACACCAGGCGGGGCGCGTCCGGCGCCAGCGTCACCGTCCCGGCCGTGACCGCGGGGCCGCCGGCCTGCGGGCGGTCCTTCTCCGCCGCGCGGTCGGCGGCGCGCAGGACGGAGACGGCGGCCACCGCGGCCAGGGCCACCACGGCGGCGAGCAGCACGATCAGACGGCTGCGGGTGTTCATGGGGGGCCTTTCCTCGGGGGTCACGTGCTCGGCGCCGGACGCAGGTACACCGCGCAGACCGCACACGCGGCCAGCGCCACCGCGGCGGTGGTGAGCGCCGTGCGGTCGCCCCAGGCGGTCCAGGCGGCGCCGAAGGCGAGGGAGGCGGCGAAGCGGGCCAGGACCTGCCCGGTCTGGACGAGGGCGAGCCCGGCTCCGCGCAGCTCGTCGGGGACGGCGGTGGAGGCGGCGGCCATCAGCACCCCGTCCGTGGCGGCGTAGAACGCCCCGTGCAGCAGCAGGACGGCGTACGCGGGACCGTGCGCGAGCAGCAGCCCGTAGCCGGCGAGCAGGGCGACGTGCCCCGCCAGGAACATCCGCCAGCGCCCGACGCGGTCGGCGAGCCGCCCCAGCGGCATCGCGAGCAGCAGGAAGGCCGCAGCGGTGCCCAGGGGGAGCAGCGCGAACCAGCGGTCGGGGACCCCGAGCCGGTGCTGGAGCAGCAGGTAGACGAAGGAGTCGCTGACCGTCGACAGGCCCAGCAGGGTCGCGCAGACCGTCAGCCGCCGCACGTCCCGGCGGCGCAGCAGCGCCACGGAGGCCCGCAGCGACGGCGCGGGGGAGTCCGCGGACGCGGACCCGGACGCGGTGGGGCCCCCGCCGCCGCGGCTGCCCGGCACGAAGAGCAGCAGCACCAGCACGCCCACGGCGGCCACGCAGAAGCTCACCGTGAAGACGGCGTCGTACCCCTCGGCCGCCTGCCGCAGGATGAGGAACGCCGCCAGCGGTCCCAGCAGGGCGCCCGCCGTGTCCATGGCCCGGTGCACGCCGAAGGCCCGGCCGCGCGCCTCCGCGGTGGAGGACAGCGAGATCAGCGCGTCCCGGGGGGCGGTGCGCAGGCCCTTGCCGGTGCGGTCGACGGCGAGGACGGCGCCGATCAGGGGCAGGCTGTGGACCATGAGCAGCGCGGGCTTGCACAGCGCCGACAGGCCGTAGCCGGCGGCGGCGACGACCTTGTGCCGGCCGCCGCCCCGGTCGGCGAGATGGCCCCCGGCCAGCCGTACGAGCGCGCTGAAGCCGTTGTAGAGGCCGTCCAGCAGACCGAAGCCGAGGGGGGACAGGCCGAGCCCGGCGACCAGGTAGAGCGGCAGGACCGCGGTGACCATCTCCGAGGAGACGTCGGTGATCAGGCTGACGGTGCCCAGGACGAGGACGGTGGGGGCGACGGCCGCGGCCCGGGGTCCGGGACGCGTCGCGTCCCGGACCCCGGTACCGGCTCCGCCGCGGCTGTCCGCGACGTACACGCCTGCCTCAGCTCGCCCAGATGCCGGTGATGTCCGAGGCGGAGGCCGCGTTGCCCGCGTGCGCGGTGAGACCGGCCAGGTCCTCCAGCGTGCGGAGCATGTTGTAGTGGTTGTACGTCGTGGCGGACGACGAACCGGCCTTCACCGGCTGGCCGTACAGGACCGTCGGGATGCGGTTGCCGCTCAGCCGGTTGTCCTCGTCGAAGGTGACGACGAGCAGGCTGTTGTGGGTCTTCGCCCACGTGGCGTACGCGCCCAGGTTGTTCTTCAGCCAGGTGTCGCCGGTCGACACCGAGCAGTCGTGCATGTCGCTGCACAGGTTCGGCACGACGAAGGAGACCTGCGGCAGGGTGCTGAAGTCCGTCGGGAACTGCGCGAAGGTCTTCGCCGTCGAGGTCGGCACGTTGCTGAAGGCGAACCACGGGTTGTGCTTGCGGGCGTAGTTGCCGCTGCTGCAGGTGGTGGAGCCCTGGCTGGGCAGCGTCTCGTTGTAGCTCGCCCAGCTCTTGCCGGCCGCGATCAGCTCGGAGGCGAGGTTGGGCTTGGAGCTGAAGCCGGGGGTGTAGCAGCTGTCGTCGGTGACGCCCTGGTTGCCGCCCGAGAAGATCTGCAGGTAGTTGGGCTGGCTGGGGTGGGTGACGCCGTACGACTGGGTGAGGACGGCACCGCCGGCCTTCAGCGTGTTGTTGATGTACGGCGCGCTGGAGCTGTCGATCACCTGGCTGTAGGCGTGGTTCTCGAGCATCACCACGACCGTGTGGTCGGGCGTGGGCACGCTGCCCGCGGCGTGCGCGGTGTCGGAGCCGCCGAGCCCGGCCCACAGGCCGAGGGAGGCGGCGGCGACGCCGAGAGCGGAAGTGAGGGCGGTGACGGTGCGACGGGGACTGGACAGGGACCAGCCGGACACGACGGACCTCCGAGAGGGGGGACGGGGAGTGGCGCCGCGCCAGGTTAGGTGGGAGATCAGAGACCCGGCACCGCTGCTCAGGTGAAGGTCTGCGGAACGCTGGGTACGTCTTCGGGTCTTGAGGTCAAGCGCGAGTAAAGCGGTCCGGGCGCGCCAGGCTTGTTTCCGGCCATGTGCCGACGCCAGGTCAGTTGCCCGGTAACCAGGCGGCGATGGCGTTCGAGGGGTCTCCCGAACGGCTCGCCGCCGTGACAGTGGAAGACGGTGGTCAGGGCTGCTTGCGGGCCGTTGGGTTGGGCCGGCTTGCTCGGATGTGCATCCGGGGAAGCCGGACCTTCCCCGTTGAGTTCCAGAAGGCGGGCGACAGGGGTGCGTTGGCCTCGGTTCTTCGGCTGCCATGCGGTCTCCCGCACACGCGACCTGCGAGCTTGTCCGGACGACGCCGGCGGCGACACCGAGGGCGAGATACGACTGCACCGCCTGCGAGCGACGACACATCGGAGTGCTTGGATGGCAGTCGTGCTTGACGCGGCGCGCCGGGTGGTCACCCGGCGCGCCGCGCATCCTTGTGGAGCGAGAGGAAGACAAGTGATCGCCCGTGAAAGTCGCTTGGGCTCGTGGGTTCGGGCTCTTGTCGCGGTAGGACTGTATATTTCTGCGGTTCTCTGGCTCGCCTTCAGCCTCCCGGCTATTGGTGAGGATATCGGGCCCACGAGTGATCCTGACGACGTGGCCGGGGCAAACTTCGTCCTGTTGATGTCCTTCCTCTTTCTTCTGGCCGCTGCGCTGGTGTCTCGCAGGTGGAAGGTCGCCTGGTCGCTGTGCGCAATTCTTCTGGTGCTGATTGTTGTCGTCTGGACCCAGGTGCCGTCTCTGATTACCTATTGGAATTTTGAGGGCCCGTGCCACAGCCCCGCTGGGCACTGCTGATGACGTCGGACAGTTTCTCGTGCACCGATGAACTCCAGAACCGGCATCGGCCCGACGCGTGAGAAGAGGCCTGGCGATGGCAACGCTTGCAGAGATCAAAGCCCTGTTGGGTGAACCCCGATTCAACTGGCCGGATCCGGCTCCATGGATCGAACTGGAGCAGGAACTCGGTATCGAGTTTCCTGCGGACTTCCGTGAGATCGTGAACGCCTATGGTTCGATCGAGGTCAACGGGCAGTTGCATTTGAAGCATCCCGCCGGCCATCTTCTGCACAGTCTGGGACGAAAGATCAGGGAGGATATCGAGTTCTGGCGCGAAGAGGACATGGCAGAGTTCCTGCCCGGTCGGGCAGGAGCGGATCCCGGGGAGTTGATTCCGGTGGCGTCGGCTACGACGGGGGAGCATGTTTTCCTTCGCGGCTGGACCGACGACGACAAGGATGAGCGCTACCTCCGGGACCGGGATGCGATGGCCGTCGTGACCCACCGGACGGGCACGGAATGCAAGGTGTACGTAAACGCGTGATGAACGTGCGAACTCTCGTGAATGTGGTGGTGGTCGCGTCGGTCGTCTCGGCCGTCGCGATCACCCCGCGTGTCCTGGCCCGCCGCTCCGACAAGGTCGGGGCGACGGGCCGTTCCGTCTTCTCTCCGGCCGCCGCGCTGGCGATGGTGACCGGTCTGATCTACGTCAATCAGGTGCTCTTCACCGTCTACGTACTGCGCGTCCACGACGGGGACCCGTCGTTCGTCGCGCGGTATCTGCCCGCCGGGTGGTTCGAGCTGGCGTCGCGGAACCCCGCCCTGCGCCATCTGGCCTGGCACTTCCCCGTGCCCGGGCTTCTCGCGCCGAGTGTGCTGCGGGTTCAGGCCTTTCTGGAGTTGCCGTTCGTTCTCCTGGCGTTCGCAACTGTGATGCGCTGGCTGGACGCCGAGCTTTACCGACGGATCGCCCGCTCCGCCGTGCTGCCGCTGGCGTCGGGGTCGTACACGGCCGTGTTCTGTCTGGTCGAGTGGGATCTGCGTAATCCGTACACCGCCGACGATCTTGTCGTACGGTCCGTCTCGGCCGTCCTCACGCCGATCGTTCTCGCTCTCTGTGCGGCCCGTGACGGGGCAACGTCCAGAACTCCCGCCTCGGTGCCCTGGCTGCTGACGTTCATCGGCTCCCTGGGGGCCTTGGGGGTGCTCGTCCTGGTCGTGTACGACACCGCCCTGCTCTACAGCCTGGGCCGACTGCCCCAGCGCCTGCCGCTCGCGCTGGCGGCGGCCGCCCTGTTGCTGGGCCTGCGCCGGGTGGCGTCCCGGCTGGAGGGAAGACCCGCCCGGGGCGGACTGGCGCTCGCGTTCCTGCAGCACGTACTGCGCTACTGGCTGAGTCTCTTCTTCGTACCGGCGTTGGCCGTGCGGTACGGCGTGCTGTTCGGGACACCGCGGCTGGCGGCGGGTGCGGGCCTGGTGACGGCTGCGGCGGCGTGCGCGCTGGCCGCACGCGACGTCCTGACCGGGGAACGGAAGACGGCGGACGGGGCCGTCGTGCCTTTGGACGGACGACCTGCCCCGGGCCTGCTGCTGGCCCGGAGACTGGGATGCGCCGTCCTGGCCGGAACCGGCGCCGCCTGCCTGGCCGCCTGGTTGACGCCCCGGTCCTACTACGAGGTCACGCTGCTGGCGGAGACGGCGGCGTTCCTGGTGGCGACGGTGGCTGTGTGCGGGTTCGCCGACGGCAGGTCGGCCACCCGCTCACCCCGCGCCGATGGCTGAGTCCCCTGCGCACTCACAGTTGTGCAGCCTATGAGAGCGCTCGGTCAGATGCGCTACACGACGGGTGGCATCCAGAGGTTGCCGGTGGAGGCGTGCTCCGGGGAGGTCTTGCGGAACGGGTCGGCGACGGCCACTGCTCCCCGTGCTGCTCACGATCGCCACAACGTTGGTGCTGCTGTGGCCGCCGATGGCGATACGGCATGCACCGGGCGGGTACCCGGTGAGCACCCGCCCGCCGGACAACATGCCAGACCAGCACGGCTGCACCGGCGACGTGGCGTTGCAGCCGGCCCGCAACGGTCGGCCTCGCCGGCCGATTCTCGAAGCAGGACCGGGCCACGTTCCCGGCCGACAACCACGCGGCGTACCTCGACTCCACCACCAGCCAGGCGCGCCATTTCTACCGGAGGGCGAATTTCATGGAGACAAAGGAAGTACCGACTTCCCCTGCGGAGAAGGCGGTGCGGTACAGCGCTGGTGCCTGGTTGATCGGGTCGGCGGTCTTTCTGGGCTCCGGGTATATGACGTCGCTGGTTCTGTTCAGTACCTGGGTGAACTGCGATATCGGAGCCAATGGCGCCTACCAACTCGTCTCGCTGGTGGCCACGGCCACCGGCATGGCGATGGCGTCGACTGTGCTGTGGGCTGTGATGCGCAAGGTGACCGGCCGTCAACGCCTGCTGCTGCCGCTGGTGCTGACGGTCATCGCCACGGCGGCGCTGCTCTGGCCGGTGCTGGCGGTCTGGTACGTCTCTCCCGGGCATCCGGAGAGCATGTGCCAACCGGGCGGCACGCCCGTGGGGTGGCCCGGTTGGCTGCCTCTGTGAGGCGTGCCGGCAGCGCAGCGCCTCGCGCCGGTGCCCGCGCGCGGGAGTGGTGAGCGCTGCCAAAGGGAAGGTCCGGGGAACGCGCGATGCGTTCCCCGGACCTTTTCGTTGCCGCCTCAGGGCGTCACTTCACGTACGTGATGCCGTCCGTGGTGACCGCCGGGCGCCCGGAGGTGCCGACGACGACGATCTTCAGCGTGTGCTTGGCGCTGGTGGTCCAGGACTTGGACCAGATCGTCTGCCGGTAGGCGGTGGTGGAGGACTTGAGGTCCACCGTGGTCACCTTCACACCGTCCACGTAGACGTACGCCTGGCCGGAGGTCGAGGCCCGGGAGACCACCCAGCCCACCGAGCGGCCGGTGAACGTCCACGTCAGGCTGGCGTTCTTCGAGGACGAGGTGAGCGACTTCCCGCCGAGGTAGCTGGTGCTGCTCTTCGCCGTCCACGTCCCGGACTTCGTCGCCGAGGTCTCCTGGAGGATCGACGCCGTGCGGCTCACCGAGGCGGTGGTGTAGTTCCCGGCGGCGTCGGTGGCCTTCACGCTGTACGTGACGGCGGTGTTCACCTTGCCCGAGGTGCTCCACGAGGTCGTGGTCGCGCCGAAGGTGGCCGCGCTGGGCGCGGTCGCGGCGACGCTCTTGAGCGCCCCGTTGTCCGCGGCCTTCCAGCTCAGGGTGACCGGCACGGAGGTGCTGGACACGGTGGCGTTGCGGATCTTCACCTCGGGTGCGGTGGTGAACGTCGGCTTCGTGGTGTCGCCGACGATCGTGTACGAGGACGCCGACACCGCCGACTTGTTATTGATGTGCACCGCCCGCACCGTCACCGTGTGCTTGCCCGCCGGAACCGTGATGGCCGCCGAGGTGGCGGTCCGGGTCGCGGTGGCCGCGACGGCACCGTCCACGAGGACCTCGAAGCGCTTGACGACGGCGTACGGGGTGGATTCCTTCCACGAGACCGTGGCCGTGCCCTTGGTGTAGTACGAGGACCCGGACAGGCTGGCGCCGCTGACGCCGTTCAGCGTCGGCGCGGCGACGCCGGCGGCGTAGGAGCGGATCGTGGCCAGCTTGTCGTACAGGTTCTGGCCGGGGCAGGCGGTGGCGTAGCCGTTGCGGTGCCCGGAGATCGGCTGGAACGTGTACGTCTGCCCGTAGGTGAACCCGTAGCTGTCCTTGGCACCTTCCACGAGGGACTGCGTCTTGGTGCTCGGGTTGGGCGCGATTCCGTACTGGCCGAGCTTCCACGCGGACAGCGCCGCGACCGAGCCCAGCATCTGCGAGGTGATGGGGGTGGCCGCCACGCCGTTGATGACCTGGTACGTGCCGAGCACGGCGATGCCCCAGCTGCGGGTGTTGAAGCCGTAGGTGTGCGCGCCGATGACCGGCAGGTCGAGACCGCCGAAGCGGCCTTCGAAGATCTTTCCGCACTTGTCGACCAGGGCGTTGTAGCCGATGTCGCGCCAGCCCTCGCTCTGCACGTGGTACGCGTAGATCCAGCGCACCATGCTGGCCGAGTCGGCGCAGTCGTAGCTCGCCGCGGTGTCGGTGTGGTGGACGAAGACGACGTTCACCTTGTCCCCGTAGGAGGGGTCGCCGGCCTCGCGGATCTTCTCGTCGGCACCCCAGCCGGCCCGGGTCACGACGGCCGGCTTCGCCACGGTGGACGCCGGGGCGGTCGGCCGGGTCGAGCTCGGGGACGGCGAGGCCGACTTGCTCGCGGAGGCGCTCGCGGACGCACTCGCGGACGCCGAGGAACCGCCGGCCGGCGGCGTGCTGCTCGCCGGCGCCGACGTCGACGGGGCCGCCGTGTCGCTCGGGGAGGAACCGGCCGGGTCCGGGGTGGCGGTGTCGGTCGCCGTCACGGTCGCGGAGGGGTCGGCCGTCGGGGTCGAGGTGTCCTCGGCGTCGGCGGCGAAGGCGGCGGGCGCCATCGCGACGTCGGTGCCGTTCTTCTTGGCGTCGCCGACCAGATCGAGCCGGAGGCCCTTGGGAAGGGTGCCCGAGGCGCCGTCCGCCGAGTCGACCTTGAGCTCGACGCCGTTGGACAGGCCCACGTACAGCGGGGCCGAGCCGCCCCGGGTGGCGCCCTCGCTCTTCGGGTCCGGAGCGTCGTCGTAGTGCGCGTCGACCGGGTGCCAGTCGGACCACTGCCCGGTCTTCACGGAACGGGTGCGCACCTGCACCGTGCCGTCCAGTTCGGTGCGCGGGTCGTCCCACGTCACGCCCAGCAGGCCGAAGGTGTTCGTGTCACGCCGCGCCAGGGTGCGCTCACCGCCCTTGCCCTGGAGTCCGAGCGACTGGACCGCGCTGGGCACCGGCCCCTTCGATTCCGCCGAGGGGGCGGACCCCTCGGGACCGCTCGCCACGGACGCCGCCGTCACGACTCCGGCCCCACCGAGCACGATCGCTCCGACCGCAAGCCAGGCCCGCCCCCGCAGACGTATTCGCCTCATACTCACTTTCCCGCCCCGTCCCACCCCTGAGTAGCTGTGGGTACCGATGGTTGACTTATGAAACCTCTGAAACAGCAAGCGCTTTATACCAGAAGGACTAGACCGCCCTCACACCGCGCCACCATTCCGGCCAAAGCGGTCATACCGTCAGGTAAAAGAGCCGGGACAGGGCGGATACTCTCTCTTGGGCGGATCAGCTGGGTGGATCGGCCCGGCCGGGGACACCGGGAAAGGCGGGCAGCGTGCTGGAAGGGCGACGGGACACCAGGTTCGGGAGGCTGCTGCGACACGGCTTCAGCGACGCCGCGGCGGCCGAGGCGCTGCTGGGCGGCGACGAGCTCGCGCCGGTGCGCAGCGACCCGGTCCTCCTCGACGCGCTGGGCGCCACCGCCGACCCGGACCAGGCACTCGCCTCCCTCGTACGGCTGGTGGACGCCCTCGACCCGGGGGAGCGGCGCACCCTCCTCGACACGCTCACCGCGGCCAAGCCGCTGCGTGACCGGCTGCTCGGTGTGCTCGGCGCCTCCGCCGCCCTCGCCGACCACCTGACCCGGCATCCGCGCGACTGGCACGCCCTGGTCACCTACGAGCACGCGGACCTGCACCCGGGCACGACGGAATTCGAGCGCGGACTGGCCGGCGCCACCGACCCCGAGTCGCTGCGGGTCGCCTACCGCCGCTGCATGCTGGGCATCGCCGCCCGTGACGTGTGCGGCACCAGCGACCTGGTGCACACGGCCGCGGAACTGGCCGACCTCGCCACCGCGACGCTGCGGGCCGCCCTGGCCATGGCCGAGGCGGAGGCGCCGGGCGACGCCGCGCTGTGCCGGCTGGCCGTGATCGGCATGGGCAAGTGCGGCGGCCACGAGCTCAACTACATCTCCGACGTCGACGTCATCTTCGTGGCCGAGGCCCGCCCGGAGGCCGACGAGGCCAAGGCCCTGCAGGCCGCCACGCGCCTGGCCTCCCACATGATGCGGATCTGCTCGGACACCACCGTCGAGGGCAGCATCTGGCAGGTGGACGCCAACCTGCGCCCCGAGGGCCGGCGCGGCCCGCTGGTGCGCACCCTCTCCAGCCACCTGGCCTACTACAAGCGCTGGGCCAAGACCTGGGAGTTCCAGGCACTGCTCAAGGCCCGCCCGGTCGCCGGCGACCCCGCGCTGGGCCAGGAGTACGTCGAGGCGCTGTCGCCGATGGTGTGGCAGGCCGCGGAGCGCGACCACTTCGTCCAGGACGTGCAGGAGATGCGGCGCCGGGTCGTGGAGAACATCCCCGTCGCGCACCTGGACCGGGAGCTCAAGCTGGGGCCCGGCGGACTGCGGGACGTGGAGTTCGCCGTGCAGCTGCTCCAGCTCGTGCACGGCCGCACCGACCCGTCGCTGCGCAGCGGAACCACCCTGACCGCCCTGGCCCAGCTCGCCGCGGGCGGTTACGTGGGGCGGGCCGACGCGGCCGCGCTCGACACCTCGTACCGCTTCCTGCGCACGATGGAGCACCGCATCCAGCTCCACAAGCTGCGCCGCACCCACCTGGTGCCCGAGGACGAGACCGATCTGCGGCGGCTCGGCCGTTCCCTCGGCTTCCGCTCGGACCCGGTCTCCGAGCTGCAGCGAGAGTGGCGGCGGCACGCGCGCGAGGTGCGCCGCCTGCACGAGAAGCTCTTCTACCGGCCCCTGCTGGACGCGGTCGCCCAGCTCGCCCCCGGCGAGGTGGGCCTGACCCCGGACGCGGCCAAGCAGCGCCTGGAGGCACTCGGCTACACCGACCCCACCGCCGCCCTGCGCCACCTGGAGGCACTGGCCTCGGGCGTCAGCCGCAAGGCCGCCATCCAGCGGACCCTGCTGCCGGTGCTGCTGGGCTGGTTCGCCGACTCCGCCGACCCCGACGCGGGCCTGCTGAACTTCCGCAAGGTCAGCGACGCGCTGGGCCGCACGCCCTGGTATCTGCGGCTGCTGCGCGACGAGGGCGCCGCCGCCGTCAACCTCGCGCGCGTCCTGTCCTCCGGACGGCTCGCCCCCGACCTGCTGATGCGGGCCCCCGAGGCGGTCGCCCTGCTCGGCGACGACGAGGGACTGCAGCCGCGGACGCGCGCCGCCCTGGACCAGGAGGTGCTGGCCGCGGTCCACCGCGCGGACTCCGCCGAGCAGGCCGTCGCCGCCGTACGGGGGGTCCGCCGCCGCGAGCTGTTCCGCACCGCCGCCGCCGACCTCACCGGCGTCCACCGCGAGGACCCCGACGCGGTCGGCGCCGCCCTCACCGACCTCAACGCCGCCGCCGTCACCGGGGCCCTCCAGGCCGCGGTCAACGCCGTCGAGGCGGCCGTGGGCGAGGCCCTGCCGACCCGGTTCTCGGTCATCGCCATGGGCCGCTTCGGCGGTCGCGAACTGGGCTACGGCTCCGACGCGGACGTCCTGTTCGTCCACGAGCCGCACGAGGGCGTCGACGAGCCCCGGGCCTCCCGTGCCGCCCTGAAGGTCGCCAACGAGCTGCGCCGGCTGCTGCAGATCCCCACCACCGACCCGCCGCTGCTCATCGACGCCGACCTGCGCCCCGAGGGCAAGAGCGGACCGCTGGTGCGCACGCTCGCCTCGTACGCGGCCTACTACCGGCGCTGGTCCCTGGTGTGGGAGAGGCACGCCCTGCTGCGCGCCGAACCGGTCGCGGGGGACGAGGACCTGGGCGCGCGCTTCATCGCCCTCGTCGACCCCTTGCGCCACCCGGCCGACGGGCTGACGGAGGAGGAGGTCCGCGAGATCCGCCGGCTCAAGGCCCGTATGGAGTCCGAGCGGCTGCCGCGCGGCGCCGACCCCACGACCCACGCCAAACTGGGCCGGGGCGGGCTCAGCGACGTCGAGTGGACCGTGCAGCTGCTGCAGCTCCAGCACGCCGCCGGGGTCCCGGGACTGCGGACCACCCGTACCCGGCCGGCGCTCGCCGCGGCCGCGGAGGCGGGGCTGGTCCCCGCCGAGGACGCCGCCGTACTGGACGCCGCGTGGATCCTGGCCAGCCGGATGCGCAACGCCGTCATGCTCGTCCGGGCCCGCCCCGGGGACACCTTCCCCGGCGACGGGAAGGAGCTGGCGGCGGTGGGGCGGTACCTCGGGTACGAGCCGGGCCACGTCGGCGACATGGTCGAGGACTACCGCCGCGCCACCCGCCGCGCCCGCGCGGTGGTGGAACGCCTCTTCTACGACACGTAGCCCGCCGGGGCCGGAGCCGGGGGAGCGGGCGGCGGAGCCTGGGTCGCGGCGCTACGCCGTGGCGACGCGGACCTGCCGTGGCAGGCGGTAGGCGAGGCCGCCGTAGACCGCCCAGGAGGCGGCGAAGCCGACACCGAGGCAGAGGGTGCCGCCGGCGGCGTCGAGCCAGAAGTGGTTGGCGGTGGAGACGATGACGAGCAGCGTGACCACCGGGTAGAGCACGCCCAGCACCCGCACCCAGGCCCACCGCGCCAGCATCGCGACGGTGATGCCGCACCACAGCGACCAGCCGATGTGCATGGACGGCATGGCGGCGTACTGGTTGGAGACGTGCGCCAGGTCGCCGGAGGCCATGGACCCCCAGGTGTGGTGGATCTTCACCGTGTCGATGAAGCCGCCGCCCTCCATCAGCCGGGGCGGCGCCAGGGGGAAGAAGTAGTAGCCGAGCAGGGCGATGCCGGTCGTCACGAAGAGCACGAGCCGGGTCGGCGCGTAGCGCCCGGGGTGCCTGCGGAACAGCCAGACGAGCACGGTGAGGGTTACGACGAAGTGGAGCGTCGCGTAGTAATAGTTCATCGCGACGATGAGCCACGTTACGGAGTTCACGGCATGATTGACCGCGTGCTCGAAGGCGAGCCCGAGGGATCGCTCCAGACCCCAGACGTGGTCCGCGTTCCGCATCGCGTCGTCCTGCTGCTCGGGCACGGCGTTGCGCACGAGAGAGTAGATCCAGTAGCTGACCGCGATCAGCAGGATCTCGAACCACAGCCGGGGACGGCGTGGCGCCAGCAGCCCGTTGCCCGTCGTCGCTCCATCGGCGTCACGGGAATCGATGGAGCGCGGCGCGACGCCGCTGCGGTGGGCCATGATCTTCGCTGTCGATTCCCCCATGGGGCGATAGTCTGCCATGCGGTCCGGTGTCGTCCGATCAACCCCCGGTGGGATTCCGTGCATCCGGTGTACGCCTCCCGGCCGACTGCTGTACGGGTACGGCTGCCCCGGCCTTGGGGCCCGATGCCGTCGAACCGCGGACGACCAGTTCGGGCAGGAAGACGAACTCGCTGTGCGGCGCCGGGGTGCCGCCGACCTCCTCGAGCAGAGCGCGCACGGCGGCCTGGCCCATGGACGTGACGGGCTGCCGGATCGTGGTGAGCGGCGGGTCGGTGAAGGCGATGAGCGGGGAGTCGTCGAAGCCGACGACGGAGACGTCCCCCGGTACGGACAGCCCCCGCTGCCGCGCGGCGCGGACGGCCCCCAGCGCCATCATGTCGGAGGCGCACACCACCGCCGTGCAGCCGGCGTCGATCAGGCCGGACGCGGCGGCCTGGCCGCCCTCGAGGGTGAACAGGGAGTGCTGGATGCGGTCGGCGGCCTCGTCGGCCGGTATGCCCAGCACCTCCTCCATGCTGCGCAGGAAGCCCTCGATCTTGCGCTGTACGGGGACGAACCGCTTGGGTCCCACCGCGAGGCCGATCCGCTCGTGTCCGAGTGCAGCCAGATGAGTGACGGCCAGTCGCATCGCACCCCGGTCGTCGGGCGAGACGAACGGCGCCTTGATCTTGTCGGAGAAACCGTTGATGAGGACGAAGGGCACGCCCTGGCCGTGCAGCCGGTCGTAGCGCTCCATGTCGGCGGTGGAGTCGGCGTGCAGGCCGGAGACGAAGATGATCCCGGCGACACCGCGCTCGACGAGCATTTCGACCAGTTCGTCCTCGGTCGAGCCGCCCGGGGTCTGGGTGGCCAGCACCGGGGTGTATCCCTGGCGGGTCAGGGCCTGCCCGATGACCTGGGCGAAGGCCGGGAAGATCGGGTTCTCCAGTTCGGGGGTGATGAGCCCGACGAGGCCGGCGCTGCGCTGACGCAGTCGCACGGGCCGCTCATAGCCCAGCAGGTCGAGGGCGGCCAGCACGGATTGGCGGGTGGCGGCGGAGACCCCGGGCTTGCCGTTGAGGACACGGCTGACGGTCGCTTCGCTCACCCCCGCCTGGGCTGCGATGTCGGCAAGCCTTGCGGTCACAGGATTGGACTGTACCGGTCGCATCTCAGATCGCCCACCAGATGCACGAATCAGCCGGAAGACGGACGGATCCTCCGGCGAAGGAGACGGGCTCCGAGGAGAGCACCGGACGCCCCGGCACCGGGAGTTGGACCGGCACCGGATTGGCGTTGACGGTGCACACCAGGCCGGGCCGGGAGAACATCAGGACCCCCTCGGGGGCGTCCAGCCAGCGCATCGGCCCGTCGCCGAGGCCGGGCAGTTCGCGTCGCAGCCGCAGGGCGGAGCGGTACAGCTCCAGCGTGGAGTCGGGGTCGCCGGTCTGGGCCTGGACGCTCAGCTCCCCCCAGCCCGCGGGCTGCGGCAGCCAGCTGCCGGCGGGGCCGAAGCCGTGGCTGGGGCCGTCGGTGGTCCAGGGGATGGGTACCCGGCAGCCGTCGCGCAGTCCGTCCTGGCCGTTGTCCCGGAAGAAGGAGGGGTCCTGGCGGACCCCGTCCGGCAGATCGGTGACCTCCGGCAGGCCCAGTTCCTCACCCTGGTAGACGTATACGGAACCGGGCAGCGCGAGCATCAGCAGCGCCGCGGCCCGGGCCCTCCGCAGCCCGGTCGTGCCGCCGCCGTAGCGGGTGGCATGGCGGACCACGTCGTGGTTGGAGAGCACCCAGGTGGTGGGGGCGCCGACCGAGACGGTGGCGGCGAGGGACTCCTCGATCACCGCGCGCATCGCCCCGGCATCCCACGGGCACTGCAGGAAGTGGAAGTTGAAGGCCTGGTGCAGCTCGTCGGGGCGTACGTACAGCGCCATGCGCTCCGCGTCGGGCGCCCAGGCCTCGGCCACACCGATGCGCTCGCCCCCATAGGTGTCGAGCAGACGGCGAAAGCCGCGGTGGATCTCGTGCACCCCGTCCTGGTCGAAGAACGGCAGCACCTGGGAGCCGATCATCTTGACCTGCTCCTTTTGCCCGATGTCGGGCAGCCCGGCGGCCTTGACCATGCCGTGCGCGACGTCGATGCGGAAACCGTCGACGCCCAGGTCCAGCCAGAAGCGCAGGACCGCGTCGAACTCCTCGTGGACCTCGGGGTGGTCCCAGTTGAGGTCGGGCTGCTCGGGAGCGAAGAGGTGGAGGTACCACTCGCCGTCTGCGACGCGGGTCCAGGCGGGCCCGCCGAAGACCGACTCCCAGTCGTTGGGGGGCAGTTCGCCGTGCTCGCCCGTTCCGGGGCGGAAGTGGTAGCGCTCGCGGGCCGGCCCCCCGCGCCGGTCCGCGAGCGCCGCCCGGAACCACGCGTGCCGGTCGGAGGTGTGGTTCGGGACGATGTCCACGATCACCCGCAGGCCCAGCTCGTGGGCGGTGCGGACGAGCGCGTCGGCGTCCGCGAGGGAGCCGAAGAGGGGGTCGACGCTGCGGTAGTCGGCGACGTCGTAGCCGCCGTCCGCCTGGGGGGAGGCGTAGAAGGGGGTCAGCCAGACCGCGTCGGCGCCCAGTTCCGCCAGATACGGCAGCCGGGCCCGGATGCCGGGGAGGTCACCGACTCCGTCGCCGTCGCCGTCTGCGAAGGAGCGCACGTACACCTGGTAGATGACGGCGCTGCGCCACCAGCCGGGAGCGCCCCCTTCGGGGGTGGCCGGGGTCTCGTCGGTCGCGTCGTGGATGGCGGGGGCGAGCTCTTGGGTCATGTCAGTCCCTCGTGAGTCGGCGCCGTTTCCTGTCGATGATTCCGATCCGCCGCTCGATCGGCAATGTCTTTCAGAAATTTGCGGAAGATCGCGCAACAGCTTCCAGGCTGCTGAGATTCCCACGCCACGTCTCCTCTGTGCAACTGCGAGGACACACGGATGTAACGATCGGAAGATCTTGCAAGTCTTTGCAGCAAGGTCTTTCGTCAGGCTTTCATCCCTGTTACGTTCCTCGACAGCCCGGCGGCCGCAATGGCGCAGTCGGCAGGAGGGACGCGGCAACGCGCCCCGCACCATCACGGGCTTTCATCCTGGAGGAGATCACATGCGGCGTGGCATAGCGGCCACCGCGCTGGTTGCGGCGCTCGGGCTTGCGGCGACGGCTTGCGGCGGCGACGACAGCGGCAGTGACAAGGCCGGCGGTCCCGTCACCATCACCTGGTGGGACACCTCGAACGCGACGAACGAGGCGCCGACCTACAAGGCCCTGATCGCGGACTTCGAGAAGGCGAACCCGAAGATCAAGGTCAAGTACGTCAACGTGCCGTTCGACCAGGCGCAGAACAAGTTCCAGACCGCCGCGGGCAGCAAGGGCGCCCCGGACGTCATCCGCGCCGAGGTCGGCTGGACCGCCTCCTGGGCGAAGTCCCAGTTCCTCGCGCCGCTGGACGGCACCCCGGCGCTGGACAACCAGGACGACATCAACCCGTCCCTGCTCAAGCAGGCCCAGTACGAGGGCAAGACCTACGGTGCGCCGATCGTCACCGACACCCTCGCGCTGATGTGGAACAAGGACCTGCTGAAGAAGGCCGGCTTCGACAAGGCCCCCGCCACCTGGGACGAGCTGAAGGCCGTCGCCAAGGCGGTCAAGGCGAAGGACAAGGTCGACGGCTTCTGGATGCGTGCCGACTCGTACTACGAGCTGCCCTTCCTCTTCGGTGAGGGCACCGACATGGTCGACGCCTCGGCGAAGAAGATCACGATCAACTCGCCCGAGGCCGTCAAGGCCGTCGACGTGAGCAAGTCCGTGCTCGCCTCCCCCGGTGTCCACAAGCTGGACGTGACCGCCGACTCCTACGCCCACATGCAGGACGCGTTCGTCGGCGGCAAGGTCGCCATGATCATCCAGGGCCCCTGGGAGCTGACCAACATCTACAAGGGCTCCGCCTTCACGGACAAGGCCAACCTGGGCATCTCCTCCGTCCCGGCCGGCTCCACCGGCAAGGCGGGCGCCCCGACCGGCGGTCACAACCTGGCCGTCTACGCCGGCTCGGACAAGGCCCACCAGGAGGCGGCGGAGAAGTTCGTCGGCTTCATGACCTCGGGTGAGACCCAGGCCCAGATCACGCTGAAGAACGGCACCCTGCCGACCCGCACCTCCGCCTACACCGCCGAGGTCAAGGCCGCTCCCGGTGTCGCCGACTTCCAGTCGATCCTCGCCGACGTCGCCCGTCCGCGTCCGGAGCTGGCGGAGTACAGCTCGCTGTTCGCCGACTTCAACACCGGCCTGACCAACATCCTCCAGAACAAGGTCAGCACCCAGAAGGGTCTGGACGCGACCGCCGAGGCCTACAAGAAGCTCGTCAAGGACTTCCAGTAAGGCCCTGAGCCGTCCGGTCCGCCTCCCCGAAGCCGGGAGGCGGACCGGACGGCCCACCCGCGTCGGCACGCATGGTTCCCCGCCGTGTGACGCGGCTGTACCAACCTCTGAGAACCTCTCGAAAAGGTGCCGAAGATGACCGTCGCCGTCCAGGGCGGGACCCGGAAGACCAAGCGTGGCGCCGCGCCGCGCCCCGGTCCGCTCCGCCGCATCCGGCAGTCGTACAACCGCAACTGGTATGCCTGGGCCATGGTGGCGCCGGTCGTCGCCGTCATAGGCGTGCTGGTGCTCTACCCCCTGGTCCGCGGCATCTACCTGTCGCTGACCGACGCCAACAGCCAGAACGTCGGGCGGACGATCGGCGTCAACAAGATCCCGGACTCCTTCTCCTGGGTCGGCTTCAAGAACTACACGGAGATCCTCTCCGGGGCGGACCACCAGTTCTGGCCGCACTTCACCTGGACCATCATCTGGACCGTGGTCTGCGTCACCCTGCACTACGGTCTCGGCCTCGGTCTCGCGATGCTGCTCAACCGCAAGCTGCGCGGCCGCACCTTCTACCGGCTGGTCCTGATCCTCCCCTGGGCCGTCCCCACCTTCGTCACCGTCTTCTCCTGGCGGCTGATCCTCGCCGACGACGGCGGCATCCTGAACACCGTGCTGGGCTGGGCCCACCTGCCCACGCCCGCCTGGCTCAGCGACTCCTTCTGGCAGAAGACCTCCGCCATCCTGGTCAACACCTGGGTCGGTGTGCCCTTCATGATGGTCTCGCTGCTCGGCGGTCTGCAGTCGATCCCGAGCGAGCTGTACGAAGCCGCCGAGATGGACGGCGCCACCCCGTGGCAGCGCTTCCGCTTCGTCACACTCCCCGGGCTGCGCTCGGTGAGCAGCACGGTGATCCTGCTCGGCATCATCTGGACCTTCAACCAGTTCGTCGTCATCTTCCTGCTGTTCGGCGCCAGTGCAGGCCAGGACGCCCAGATCCTGGTCACCTGGGCCTACCGCCTCGGCTTCGGGCAGGACCCGCGCGACTACGCCGGCTCGGCCGCGTACGGCGTGATCATCCTGTCCATGCTCATCGTCTTCGCCTCCGTCTACCGGCGCTGGCTGGCCCGCAACGAGAACGCCACCGCCTGACGGCCGGCCCCGGCCAGGACACCAGCCACGACGAGAGAGAGGCAGCCACCCCCCCATGAGCACCACCGCAGACCTTCCCGTCACGGGAGCCACCCAGCACCCGGGCCCCGCCGCGGGCTCCCGCACCTCCGCCGGACGCCGGCCCCGGGGCCGCGGGGAGCGCAGCCGCGGCGCCTCGGTGCTGATCCACGCCGTCCTGCTCTTCGCGAGCTTCATCGCGGCCTTCCCGGTCCTGTGGATCGCCTGGGTCTCCTTCGGCCCGGACAAGACCGACTTCCTCCACCCGGCAGGGATCGCGGGCAAGTTCAGCTTCGAGAACTACACCAAGGTCCTCGGCGACACGAACTTCCTGCAGTGGTTCGTGAACTCCATGATCGTCGCCCTCGGCACCTGCGTGCTCGGCGTGTTCATCGCCGCCAGCGCCGGCTACGCGGTCTCCCGGATGCGCTTCCCCGGCCACCGGCAGCTGATGTGGACGTTCCTGGTGACCCAGATGTTCCCGGTCGCCATCCTCATCGTGCCGCTCTACAACATCCTGGCCAGCCTGGACCTGCTGGACACCTACTGGGCGCTCATCCTGGTCTACTGCACCACCGCGGTGCCGTACTGCGCCTGGCTGCTCAAGGGCTACTTCGACACCATCCCCCAGGAGATCGACGAAGCCGGCCGGGTCGACGGCCTCACCCCGTTCGGCACCTTCTACCGGCTGATCCTCCCGCTGGCGCGGCCGGGCCTGGCGGTGGCGGCCTTCTACACCTTCCTCACCGCCTGGGGCGAGGTCGCCTACGCGTCGGTCCTCATGCTCGGCGACGACAAGTACACCCTCGCCGTCGGCCTGACCACCTTCATCAGCGAGCACGACAACCAGTGGGACCTGATGGCGGCCACTTCCGTGCTCATCGCCCTTCCCGCGTCCGGGTTCTTCTACATCGTCCAGCGCCACCTGGTCACCGGCCTCACCGCCGGCGCGGCCAAGTCCTGACCCTTACCACCCGGGGCACCCGGCCCGACCGGCCGGGTGCCCCGGCCCTGCCTCATCGCCGTACCGAGCCTTCCATCCTCCAAGGGATCACCATGACCCAGTACCTGGCGGACTCCACCCGTCACCCCCACACCTCCGACCAGCCCGTGGCCGCCACGGACTGGTGGAGAGACGCGGTCATCTACCAGGTCTACCCCCGCAGCTTCGCCGACGGGAACGGCGACGGCATGGGTGACATCCCCGGCATCCGCGAGCGGCTCCCGTACCTGCGCGACCTCGGCGTCGACGCCGTCTGGCTGAGCCCCTTCTACGCCTCCCCCCAGGCGGACGCCGGCTACGACGTCGCCGACTACCGGGCCATCGACCCGATGTTCGGCACCCTCCACGACGCCGACGGACTGATCCGCGACGCCCACCGGCTGGGCCTGCGGATCATCGTGGACCTCGTCCCCAACCACTCCTCCGACCAGCACGAGTGGTTCAAGCAGGCGCTGCGCGAGGGCCCCGGCTCCCCGCTGCGGGCGCGCTACCACTTCCGTCCTGGCAAGGGCGAGAACGGCGAACTGCCGCCCAACGACTGGGAGTCCATCTTCGGCGGCCCCGCCTGGACCCGCGCCGCCGACGGCGAGTGGTTCCTGCACCTGTTCGCCCCCGAGCAGCCCGACTTCAACTGGGAGCACCCGGCCGTCCAGGACGAGTTCCGCTCGATCCTGCGCTTCTGGCTGGACATGGGCGTCGACGGCTTCCGCATCGACGTCGCGCACGGCCTGGTCAAGGCCGACGGCCTGCCCGACATCGGCGCCCACGAGCAGCTCAAGCTCCTTGGCAACGATGTCCTGCCCTTCTTCGACCAGGACGGCGTCCACGAGATCTACCGCTCCTGGCGGCGCATCCTCGACGAGTACGACGGCGAGCGCATCGCGGTCGCCGAGGCCTGGACCCCCACCGTCGAGCGCACGGCCAACTACGTCCGCTCCGACGAGCTGCACCAGGCGTTCAACTTCCAGTACCTCGGCACGAAGTGGGACGCCGTCGAGCTGCGCGAGGTCATCGACCGCTCGCTCGACGCCATGCGACCGGTCGCCGCGCCCACCACCTGGGTCCTGTCCAACCACGACGTGGTCCGCCACGCCACCCGGCTGTCCTCCGACGGCAAGACCTACGACCTGCGCCGCGCCCGCGCCGCCTCCCTGCTGATGCTGGCCCTGCCGGGCTCGGCGTACGTCTACCAGGGCGAGGAGCTGGGCCTGCCGGAGGTCACCGACCTTCCCGACGAGGCCCGCCAGGACCCGGCGTTCTTCCGCGCCGCCGGCCAGGACGGCTTCCGCGACGGCTGCCGCGTGCCGATCCCGTGGACCGCCGAGGGCACCAGCCACGGCTTCGGCAGCGGCGGCAGCTGGCTGCCGCAGCCCGAGGAGTGGGCGGGCCTCAGCGTCGCCGCGCAGACCGGCGACCCCGGCTCCACCCTGGAGCTGTACCGCTCCGCGCTGCGGCTGCGCCGCGACCAGCAGGGGCTGGGCGCGGGCGAGTCGGTCCAGTGGCAGGACGCCCCGGAGGGCGTGCTCTCCTTCCGCCGGCCCGGCTTCGCGTGCACCGTCAACACCACCGACGCGCCGGTGACGCTGCCCGTGCCGGGCATGGTCCTGCTGGCCAGCTCGCCGGTGGAGGTCACGGCGGACGGGGTCGTCGTCCCGGCCGACACGACCGTCTGGTGGGCCGTTTGACGTGCGTCGCGGTCGCATAGGGTCTGGAGCTGTGAGCACCACAGCCCGACTTGCCGACATCGCGGCCCAGGCGGGGGTCAGCGAGGCCACCGCCAGCCGCGTGCTGAACGGGAAGGCGGGGGTCGCCCCCGCCACCCGGCAGAAGGTGCTGGCCGCACTGGACGTGCTCGGTTACGAGCGTCCGGTGCGGCTGCGCCAGCGCAGCGCCGGCCAGATCGGGCTGATCACCCCCGAGCTCAACAACCCGATCTTCCCCGCCTTCGCCCAGGTCATCGAGCAGAACCTGACCGGCTACGGCTACACCGCGGTGCTGTGCACCCAGCACCCCGGCGGCTCCACCGAGGACGAACTGGTGGAGGCGCTCGTGGAGCGCGGGGTGCGCGGCATCGTCTTCCTGTCGGGGCTGCACGCCGACGTCACCGCCGACCCCGAGCGCTACGCCCGCCTCCTCGGCCAGGGCGTGCCCTACGTCCTGGTCAACGGCTTCAACCCGGCCATCGCCGGACCGTACATCTCGCCGGACGAGCGCGCCTCGGCGCGCATCGCCGTGCAGCACCTGGTGGAGCTCGGCCACCAGCGCATCGGCCTGGCCGTCGGGCCCAACCGCTATGTGCCGGTGCACCGCAAGGTCGAGGGCTTCGTGGAGGCGCTCGGCACCCTGCTGGGCCTCGGCGAGCGGGAGGCGGCGGGGTACGTCCAGCACACGCTGTTCTCCGTCGAGGGCGGTCATGCGGCCGCCGGGGCGCTGCTGGACAAGGGCTGCACGGGCATCGTGTGCGGCAGCGACCTGATGGCGCTGGGCGCCGTGCGGGCGGTGCGGGAGCGGGGGTTGTCCGTTCCCGGGGACGTCTCGGTCGTGGGTTACGACGACTCGCCGCTGATCGCCTTCACCGACCCGCCGCTGACCACGGTCCGCCAGCCGGTCGAGGCGATGGGCGCGGCCGCCGTGAACGCGCTGCTGGAGGAGATCGGCGGCAACCCGGTGCAGCGCTCGGAGTTCGTCTTCCAGACGGAGCTCGTCGTCCGCGGCTCCACGGGCCAGGCGCCCGGCGCCGGCCGGCACTCCTGAGCACGGGCCGATCCCGGCACCGGCCCGGCCGGTGGCCGCTTTCCGCGGGCCGGGCGGCTTCCGGCATGTGTTGAGGCGGGCCCCGGACCTGCCCCGGTCGGGGCGCAGCGGGGTGGCCTGACGGTCCGGGGCCCGCCTCCGTCTTGATGGCGACCGGTCCAGCCGGCCGGGCGCGTGGGACCCGCCGTCAGGGGCGGACCCCCGGCCGGCCGAACCGGGCCGAAGAGGAACGTAACAGCCGCTCCAGCCAGGAAGGAAGGCCCCTGCAGAAACTTTCTGCAAGATTCTGCAGGGGCCTTGCGGAGGCCTTGCGGGGGCCCTGCGAGGGGCCCCGTGAAAGACCTTGCGGAAGGACGCGGCGCAGGTGGGAGGCGGTCGGGGCGCGATGCCCACGCCGTCCGGACGGCTCCACGCCCGCTCCCGCCCGGTGACAGCGCCGGGCGGTCGGCGGGGGCGGGCCCGCCGGCCGCGGACGCCGGTACGGGCCCGGTCAGGGCGGCGGCGAGGAGTGCGGCGACTCCCGCGAGCGGCAGGGAGATGCGGCGGCGTGCGGGTCCGGACCGGGGGGCGGCGAGAGGGAGCGCCCGGTGACCGTCGTCCCGTCCTTCCGTCGTCGTCCGGCGCTTCGTTTCGCGGGCCCCGGGGTTCGGGGACGCGGGCGGCAGGGGTCCGGAGCCGTGGCCTTTGCGTTCACAGTGTCCGGTGTTCCGTCGCGGCGAAGCCGGATCTGACGGCCCGTCATCATTGGGTGGCCGCCGCGGAGACGACCTCATTGGAAATCCTTGCGACATCTTGCTGTAAGACCTTCGTAAGGGGTACGGTCCCGGTCACCGGTCCGGCACCGCTGCCGGACGAAGGCTCATGGCGCGTGGGCTCCCAGAGGTACAACCGTCCGCACACGGATTCCGCAAGGAGAACACCCCGTGGCCCAGCACACCGGGCTGCCCGCGTCCACGCGCTCACGCGCGCGTAGACGCGGAGCCGCAGCCGTCGCGGTGGCGGCGCTCGCCGCCGCCTTCGCCGTCCCCGCCGTGGCGCCCGCCGCTTCGGCGGCCGCCCCGCCCGCCCCGCCCTCCGACGCGGCGCTCGCCGCGCAGCCGGCGCGTCACGACCTCACGCGGGAGCAGTTCTACTTCGTACTGCCGGACCGTTTCGCCAACGGCGACGCGTCCAACGACAGGGGCGGCCTGACCGGCACCCGGCTCAGCACCGGCTACGACCCCACCGACAAGGGCTTCTACCAGGGCGGTGACCTCAAGGGGCTCACCCAGCGCCTCGACTACATCAAGGGCCTCGGCACCACCGCGATATGGATGGCGCCGATCTTCAAGAACCGGCCCGTCCAGGGCACCGGCGACAACGCGTCCGCCGGCTACCACGGCTACTGGATCACCGACTTCACCCAGGTCGACCCGCACTTCGGCACCAACGCCGACCTCAAGGCGCTGATATCCAAGGCCCACGCCAAGGGCATGAAGGTCTTCTTCGACGTCATCACCAACCACACCGCGGACGTGGTCGACTACGACGAGAAGTCCTACGGCTACCTCTCCAAGGGCGCCTTCCCGTACCTGACGAAGGACGGTGTGCCCTTCGACGACAGCGACTACGCCAAGGGCGGCAAGGCCTTCCCCGCGGTCGACCGCGACTCCTTCCCCCGCACCCCCGTCGTCACCGCGCAGAGCAAGGTCCCGGCCTGGCTCAACGACCCGACGATGTACCACAACCGGGGCGACTCCACCTTCGCCGGCGAGAGCTCCGACCAGGGCGACTTCTCCGGCCTGGACGACCTGTGGACCGAGCGTCCCGAGGTGGTGAAGGGCATGGAGGAGATCTACGAGAAGTGGGTCCGCGACTTCGCCGTCGACGGCTTCCGCATCGACACCGTCAAACACGTCGACCTGCCCTTCTGGACGCAGTGGGCCACCGCCCTCGACGCGTACGCGGCGAAGCACGGCCGCAAGGACTTCTTCATGTTCGGCGAGGTGTACTCGGCCGACACCGCCATCACGTCCCCGTACGTCACGCGGGGCCGCCTCGACTCGACGCTCGACTTCCCCTTCCAGGACGCCGCCCGCCAGTACGCCTCCCAGAGCGGCTCCGCGGCGAAGCTGGCCGGGGTCTTCGGTGACGACTACCGGTACACGACCGACAAGGCCAACGCGTACGAGCAGGTCACCTTCCTCGGCAACCACGACATGGGCCGCATCGGCACGTTCCTCAGGCAGGACAACCCGAAGGCCGACGACACCGAGCTCGTGAAGCGGGACCGGCTCGCCAACGAGCTGATGTTCCTCTCGCGCGGCAACCCGGTCGTCTACTACGGCGACGAGCAGGGCTTCACCGGCGCCGGCGGCGACAAGGACGCCCGCCAGACGATGTTCGCGTCCAAGGTCGCCGACTACCTCGACGACGACGAGCTGGGCACCGACCGCACCCACGCCAGCGACGCGTACGACACCGGCGCCCCGCTCTACAAGGCGATCGCCAAGCTGGCCGCGCTCCGCAAGGCCGAACCCGCGCTGGCCGACGGCGTCCAGACCGAGCGCTACGCCGCCGACGGCACCGGGATCTACGCCTTCTCCCGCACCGACGCCAAGACCCGCACCGAGTACGTCGTGGCCGTGAACAACGCGACCGAGGCGCGGACCGCCGACGTCCCCACCGGCTCCGCGAACACCGCCTTCACCGCCCTCTACGGCACGGACGGCTCCGTCACCAGCGGCTCCGACCGGAGGATCGGTGTCACCGTCCCGGCCCTGTCCACCGTGGTCTACAAGGCCGTGAAGCCGCTCGGCACCCCCGCCGCCAAGCCCGCCCTGACCCTGAAGGCCCCCGCCGCCGGTGCCACCGGCACCGTCGAGCTCTCCGCCGACGTCGACGGCGGGCAGCTGAACCGGGTCGTCTTCGCCGCGCAGACCGGCAACGGGGCGTGGCAGGTCCTCGGCTCCGCGGACCACGCGCCGTACAAGGTCACCCAGACGGTCGGCGACGACGTGACGCCCGGCACCGCGCTGCGGTACAAGGCCGTCGTGATCGATTCCGCCGGCCGTACCGCGAGCGCCACCGCCGAGACGACCAGCGGTACCCCGGCCCAGCCGGAGACCCCGGTGGCGAGCAGCCGCGACTACGCGGTCGTCCACTACAAGCGGGCCGACAACAATTACACCGACTGGCGCCTGTACACCTGGGGCGACATCGCCGACGGCGAGGGCACCACCTGGCCGGCCGGCCACGACTTCATCGGCCGCGACGCCTACGGCGCCTTCGCCTATGTGAAGCTCAAGCCGGGTGCGTCCAGCGTCGGTTACCTCGTCATCGACAAGGACGGCAACAAGGACGTCGCCGCCGACCGCTTCATCGACGTCACCAAGACCGGTGAGATCTGGGTGGAGCAGGGCAAGGAGGCAGTCGCCACCCAGGCACCGTCCGGCACCGAGCCGGGTCAGGACACGACCAAGGCCGTCCTGCACTACCACCGCGCCGACGGCGACTACAGCGGCTGGGGCCTGCACACCTGGACCGGTGCCGCGAACCCGACCGACTGGCCGAGCCCGCTGCAGCCGGTGCGCATCGACGCCTACGGCGCCGTCTTCGAGGTGCCGCTCGCCGCGGGTGCCACATCGCTCAGCTACATCATCCACAAGGGCGACACCAAGGACCTGCCCGCCGACCAGTCGCTGGACCTCGCCACCTACGGACACGAGGTGTGGCTGCTGAACGGCACCGAGAAGTACCTCCTGCCCTCCACCGCGGGCTCCTCCGCCGACCTCGACCTGTCGTCGGCCAAGGCCCAGTGGATCGACGCCGACACCGTCGCCTGGAAGACCGGTGACACCGCCGCGAGCTACCAACTGGTGTACGCCCCTGGCGGCGGCCTGGCCGCCAAGGACGGAGCGCTGTCCGGCGAGGGCCACTGGCTGCGCCTGAAGCCCGTCGCGGGCGGCCTCACCGACGCCCAGAAGGCCCGCTTCCCGCACCTGAAGGACTACGCGGCCTTCACGATCGACCCGCGCGACCGCGACCGCGTCCGCACCGCCCTCACCGGTCAGGTCGTCGCCACCCAGCGTCTCGCCAACGGCGCGTTGCTGTCCGCAACGGGCGTCCAGATCCAGGGCGTCCTCGACGACCTGTACGCGGCGAAGGCGACCAAGGCCGCCCTCGGCCCGGTCTTCGACCACGGCAGGCCCACGCTGTCCGTGTGGGCCCCCACCGCCCAGTCCGTGGCCCTGGACCTGGACGGCGCCGCCGTCCCGATGCGGCGCGACGCCTCCACCGGCGTGTGGAGCGTCAACGGCAAGCAGAGCTGGACCGGCAAGCCGTACCGCTACGTCGTCAAGGTCTGGGCGCCCAGCGTCCAGAAGGTCGTCACCAACAAGGTGACCGACCCCTACTCGGTCGCCCTGACCGCCGACTCCGAGCAGAGCCTGATCGTCGACCTCGACGACGACTCCCTTGCCCCCGGCGGCTGGTCCGGCCTGGCCAAGCCCAGGGCGGTCGGCCTGAACAACGCCCAGATCCAGGAGCTCCACATCCGGGACTTCTCCGCCGAGGACGCCACCGTCCCGGCGAAGGACAAGGGCAAGTACACCGCCTTCACCGACACCGGCTCCGCGGGCATGAAGCACCTGCGGGCGCTCGCGAAGTCCGGGGTCTCCTACGTCCACCTGCTGCCGGCCTTCGACTTCGCCACCGTCGCCGAGAAGAGCGCCGACCAGGCCCGTGTCGACTGCGATCTGGCCGCCTACCCGGCCGACTCCGACAAGCAGCAGGAGTGCGTGGCGGCGGTCGCCGCCAAGGACGCCTACAACTGGGGCTACGACCCCCTCCACTACACCGTCCCCGAGGGCTCCTACGCCACCGACCCGGACGGCACGAAGCGCACCGTCGAGTTCCGCAGGATGGTGCAGAGCCTCAACAAGGCAGGCCTGCGGGTCGTCATGGACGTGGTCTACAACCACACCGCCGCCAGCGGCCAGGACGACAAGTCCGTCCTCGACAGGATCGTGCCCGGCTACTACCAGCGGCTGCTCCCCGACGGCACCGTCGCCAACTCCACCTGCTGCTCCAACACCGCGCCCGAGAACGCGATGATGGGCAAGCTGGTCGTCGACTCCATCGTCACCTGGGCGAAGGAGTACAAGGTCGACGGCTTCCGCTTCGACCTGATGGGCCACCACCCCAAGGCGAACATCCTCGCCGTCCGCAAGGCGCTGGACGCGTTGACCCCCGCGAAGGACGGCGTCGACGGCAAGAAGATCATCCTCTACGGCGAGGGCTGGAACTTCGGCGAGGTCGCCGACGACGCCCGTTTCGTGCAGGCCACCCAGAAGAACATGGCCGGCACCGGCGTCGCCACGTTCTCCGACCGGGCCCGCGACGCGGTCCGCGGAGGCGGCCCCTTCGACTCCGACCCCGGCGTCCAGGGCTTCGCCTCGGGCCTGTACAACGAGCCCAACGGCTCGGCCGCCAACGGCACCGAGGCCGAGCAGAGGGCCCGCCTGCTGCACTACCAGGACCTCATCAAGGTCGGCCTCACCGGCAACCTGAAGTCCTTCTCCTTCACCGACAGCAGCGGCAAGGAGGTCACCGGCGCCGAGGTCGACTACAACGGCTCGCCCGCGGGGTACGCCGACGCCCCCGGTGACGCCCTCGCCTACGCAGACGCCCACGACAACGAGGCGCTGTACGACGCCCTCGCCTACAAGCTGCCCAAGGACACCCCGGCAGCCGACCGGGCCCGCATGCAGGTCGTCGCCGAGGCCGTCTCCGCGCTCTCCCAGGGCCCGGCGCTGTACCAGGCGGGCTCGGACCTGCTGCGCTCCAAGTCCCTGGACCGCAACTCGTTCGACTCCGGCGACTGGTTCAACGCCATCCACTGGGACTGCTCGGCCGGCAACGGCTTCGGCCGCGGCCTGCCGCCGAAGGCCGACAACGAGTCCAAGTGGGGTTACGCCAGACCGCTGCTGACCGCGGACACCCTCAAGGTCGGCTGCGCCCAGATCACCTCGGCCTCGGCCGCGTACCGGGACCTGCTGCGGATCCGCTCCACCGAGCCGGCCTTCGGGCTGACCACGGCGGCGCAGGTCCGGGAGCAGCTCTCCTTCCCGCTGTCCGGCAAGGACGAGACCCCGGGCGTCATCATCATGAAGGCCGGCAAGCTGGTCGTGGTCTTCAACGCCACCCCCAAGAGCCAGGACCAGCGGATCGGCGCCCTGTCCGGGAAGGGCTACGCCCTCCACCCGGTCCAGGCCGCCGGCTCCGACGCCGTGGTGAAGCGGGCCTCGTACGACGCCGCCTCCGGTACGTTCACCGTCCCGGCCCGCACGGTCGCGGTGTACGTCCAGAAGTAGCGACACGTTCCGTCACCGCCCGGCCGGCGGCCCCGCTCACCGCGGGCCTCGGCCGGGCGGTGCTGCGTACGGGCGAAGTGCGAGGCCAACCGGATGAATCGGCGGCGTGTCGGTCCGGGTGCCGGGTCGGGCAGGGGTACGTATCCGCGCGGCTCCGGTGACGCAGTGTGACTGGCGTTCCGGACGGCCTCGTTCCCGTCGTCCTCTGGAGGACCCTTGAAGCGGCGCCAGCGAATATCGCTCACCACTCTTCCCGCCCTGCTCGTCCTGATCGTCAGCACCCTCATAGGCACGGTCGCACCCGCCCACGCCGACGACTGGGGCCCGGGCGCACGCTTGCCGGCTTCCCCCGGCCACCCCACGGCCGAACCTGGGACGGGCCATGTGCCGCGCCCCTTGACGGGCCCCGCGCAGCGCCCACCGTCGGGCGTTCCCGGCGGGCCGGAGAACCGGCGTATCTGCGTCGGTGCCACCTTCACCAGTCCCAAGTTCTTCTGCGGTGACCCCCGGCTCGGCCCGCGCAACCTGCCGACCAAGGGACTGCTCGGCGCGATCCTGGCCAACTACCGGCGCCTCGACTCTCAGAACGCCAACGGGTTCCTTGGCACCTGGTGGGACTTCACGACGAACAGCTACAAGTTCCCGCCCACCGGGACCAACCCCGACGGATTCCGCACGGATTTCACCCCAGTCGACCTGACCCTGAGCGTCGGACAGAGGATCGACCGCTTCGGCAACGAGAGCGGGAGGTTCCTCGCGCCGGCGGGCTCGCCGTTCTCCCAGCGCTCCATCCCCCCGTCGAACCTCAACACCTTCGACGCGGGCTACCCCTTCAACTACCACCTGTACAAGGTCGCCAAGCCCTTCGTCGTCAAGGCGGGACCCGCGGAGCCCTGGTTCGGCCAGCCGGGCAACGGCCTCCAGTACGTGCTGCCCATGGGCGACACCGTGGCCAACCACGTCGCCAACCACGACCTCGTCCGGCTGAACTGACAGGCCCGGCCCATGGACCGACGTGAGCTGACCGAGGCGCTCGCCGCCGCCGGGGTGCCCGGCGGGCTGTACGAGATCCCCGGCTTCCACGAGTTCGACCTGAGGCCCCCGGACTTCAGGTACCTCCGGCAGGAGGGCGACATGTGGGTGGTCGGCAACTTCGAACGCGGCGTCCACGACCCGCAGCGGTGCTTCGACACCGAGGACGCGGCATGCCGCTACCTCTACGACCGGCTCACGAACCGCGGCCCCGGTCCGGGCCCCGGATCCGACGAGGAGATGGAGGAGGTTCTCCGCGACCGGGAGGAGATCCAGCGCGCGGCCCATGACGCCTACGAGCGGGCCCGGCGCCGGGAGACCTGACCCCGGGAACCTCGTCGGCCGCAGACGGCGGAGCGGCCCGCCCCCGAACCTCCGGGCGGGCCGCTCCGCTTCGTGTGCCTACAGCTTCTTCTCCAGCAGCGTCACCGCGTACGGGCTGCCCTTGCCGCCCTGCTTGTGGGGCTGCTCGCCGACGACCGTGTAGCCCGCCCCCTCGTAGTACGCCCGCAGCTGCGGATTGCTCGCCACGCAGTCCAGCCGTGCGTACGGGCGGCCCTCCGCGGCGATGCGGCGCTCCGCCCGGTCGAGCATCGCCCGGCCCGCGCCCCGCGGGGCCGCCGCCCGGTCCACCATCAGGCGGTGGATGTAGCCCGCGTCCGGTGGGCGCACTCCCCAGGCGTGCTCGTCGGTCCACCACAGCTCCCAGGCGCCGACCACGCGGTCGCCGTGCTCCGACAGCCAGACCTCGCCCTCCGCCATGCGCGCGCGGAAGTGCTCCTCGCCCATCTCGCCCGGCTTCCACTGGTCGATGCCGTGCTCCTGCATCCAGCGCGCCGCGCCGTCCCGGAGGCGTACGAGGGTGGGAGCGTCGTCGGGCCGCGCGAGGCGGTATGCGAGATCGTTCATGCCCCCATTGTCACGGAGCCGTTCCCCTGCCATCGCTCGGCCGGTCCCGCGAGGGCCGGGCCGACCAGCCCCATGCCGACCAGGCCGGGCATGCCCAGCACATGGAGCAAGGCGAGCACCGAGCCCCAGTCCCTCGCGCGCCGGGATGCGTCACGACCTCCACCGGCTTGTCCGGATGGTCGAGCCGTCCACCGGGGTCACGGTGACGACGCCGTCGCAGGAGACGGCCGAGGTGCGGCCAGGTCCTGGTCGTGGCCTCCGCGATCAAGAGGGCGACGCTCACCAGCCTCTGCCAGAGCGTCGACCGCGGCGGCACCAACCTGGTCATCACGGCGGGCGGCGGCCCGCGGTCACCTCGAACCTCGGCGGCTTCCTCGTCGGGCTGCCGCTCGGCGTCGCCGGCGGCTGCCTCGCCTTCGGCCGGCAGCCGGGCGCCGGGGGTGCCTCCCGGCCGCCGACGCGGCGCCCCGGCGGCCGCTCCCGCGGAGCCGGCCGCCGGGGCGGGGCAGGGCGGGCTCAGCGCAGCGTCGTGAGCTTCGCGCCCGAGTCGAGCACCGCCGACAGTTCGGCCCGGGCGCCCTGCTCGGCCCGTACCGCCATCGTCGGACCCTTCGTGGAGCCGGTCACGCCGCCCGTGGCCTTGATCCGCGCCACGTCACGGCTGCCCGCCGCCAGCAGATACCAGTGCCCGGCCGTGGACTTCCACAGTGCCCCGGCCAGCACCTGGGGCACCGCCCGGCCGCATGCCCCGGTGTCCCGGCCGCTCTGGCCCACCGGTGCGCCGGGGCTGCCCGGCTTCGACACCGGCGGCATGAACAGGGCCAGCGCCCGGCCGTCCGTGCCGCGCCAGGTGTCGGCGCGGGCGCAGACCCACGACGCCTGCCCGTTGTCCTCCGGCAGCCGCTGCACCGCGTACCGCCAGACGTTGACCGACCGGGTGCCCAGCCCGCTCATCGAGGAGAGGTTGCAGGCCGTGCGGGCCACGTTCGCCAGCGCCGTCGGACCGGTGGCCTCCATCCGGGCGCCGCCCCCGGCCGGCTGGTAGGTGAGGTGCGCCGGTACGAGATCGCCGAGGTCGGTGAGGAGGAACGACCGGTCCACGCCGAGCCCGGCGGCGGCGCGGAACTGCAGCGCCGGCCAGGTGTCCCCGCACACCCCGGGACCGCTGTCCGCGCCGGGCATCCGCACCGGTTCGGTCACCCCGTCCGCCGCGCGGTCGAGCTTCGCCGTCCCGCGCTTGGGGTCCAGCAGGTCACGGGAGGCCGCCTCGGTGACCCAGGGGGCGGTCAGGAAGCGCGTGTTGCCGTCCGTCCGGCCGAGCACCACGGCCGCCGTGGTGACGTCCGCGCCGTCCACCCTGGCGAAGTCCAGCGCCGCGGAGCCCCCGCCGTCGCGCGGTTCGGCGTACCGCACCAGCCGCAGACCGTCGTACATCAGCACCACGGTCGCGCCGTCCACGTCGCCCGCGTACAGCAACTGCGGCTGCTGCGCGGGCAGGCCCTCGGCGGTTCCCTTGGTGGCCGAGACGGCGACCCGGGCGCCGGGGTGCGCCCACACCGCCATGGCGCGCCCCAGCAGCGCGGTGTCACCGGTGCGTCCGCCGCGGGCCGGCCAGGCCGTGAAGTCCACGCGGGTGGCACGGGTCCACGCGGTGTTGCCGACCTTGACCAGCTTCGCCGGGTCCAGCAGTCCCGCGGTCCCGTAGCCGCCGGGCGACCCGCCCGCCGGGTACGGGTCCTGCCCGCCGCTCAGCACCGCGACCAGGGTCGCGGTGACGGCGATCGCGCCCGCCGCGATCAGGGCCGCCCGTACGTGCTGCCGCCTGCGCAGCAGATCTGTCGGCCGGGCCTGCACCGTGCACGGGTCGAATCCGCTGCCGCCGAGCAGCAGGCCCTCCGGCACCGCCCTGGCGGCCTTCAACGCGCCCCGCGGGTCGGGCACCCCGGCGGCCACCAGCAGCCTGCGCACCTCGCGGCCGTCCGCGTGCCGGGGCCGTTCCAGCTCCAGCAGCGCGTAGGCCGCCCGCCCGGCCGCGTTCAGCCCGGCCAGCGCCCGGTCCAGTTCCGCCTCGTCCGTCCCGTTCGCCTTGGCGTGCAGCCGCAGCCCCCAGACGTACGGCGCGGGACCGTCCGCCAGCGCCTTGCGCAGCCGGCCGCGCCAGCCCCGCTCGCGCCCGAACGCCAGCGCCGTGTCGAGTACTTCCTGCCGCACCAGCGCGTACGCCGGGTCGATCGACCCCCGTGGCCCCGGCACATCCACCACCGCGGGGTCCGGTTCGCAGGGCGACCGCGGCAGCGCGCCCTGCGTCAGGGTGTGCGCGGTCAGCACCCTTCGGTGCCGGCCGAGCGACGGAGGCAGCGTGAGATACGCCAGCCGGACCAGATGCGGATAGTTCTCGACGAGCGCGGCCTCCGCCTCCTCGACGTCCACGATGACGGGTGCGCCGTGCCGGGGACGGGTGGCGGTCGCGTGGTGGGCATTCACGTTCCGTAGAACGAGTGATTTCTGGGATGGTCACCCCGCCCGGCTCCGTGCCTGGTCGCGCGGCCGGTCCCGCGCCGGGCCCCGCGCCCGGCCCCGCGGGAGGCGAGTACGAGGTCCGAATCCCGCCGGACTCCGCGGGCGGACCCGGCGAGGCTGGGGGCATGGACACCGATCGCACCGTGTACGAGGTCCGGGCCGTCGACCCGGCCGTGGTCAAGGAGTTGCGCGACACCGATGACGCCGGTCTCGTCCCGCGCCCCGAACGGGACCCGGAGGGCGGCTCGCCGCTCCGCTGCTGCCTGCGGCACAGCGCGCCGGGCGAGCGGATCGCGCTGGTCGCCTACGCGCCGCTGCGGCGCTGGGCCGCGGCGACGGGGGCGGACCCCGGCCCGTACGCGGAGACCGGGCCGGTCTTCGTGCACGCCGCCGCCGAGGACTGCCCCGGCCCGCCGGACGACTCCCGCTACCCCGCGCCGCTCCACGGCGAGCGCAGGGTGTTCCGCTGCTACGACGCCCGCGGTCGCATCCTGGGCGGCCGTCTGGTGCAGCTGACCGCCGACGAGGTCGCCGCGGGTGCCGCCGACGCCGTCCTGGCGGCCCGTTTCGCCGACCCGCGCGTCGCCCTTGTGCACGTACGGGCCGTGGAGTACGGCTGCTTCCTCTTCGAGGCCGTCCGCACCGCGTGAACGCGCCGAGGGCGCCCGTCGTGTGGACGGGCGCCCTCGGGGAGGCGGTGGGCCGTGGCCTCAGACCAGTTCGGCCTTCTCCAGCGCCGAGCAGCAGGTGTCGACGATGAGGCGGGTGACGACGTAGGGGTCGACGTTGGCGTTGGGACGGCGGTCCTCGATGTAGCCCTTCTTGTCGACCTCGACCTGCCACGGGATGCGGACCGAGGCGCCGCGGTTGGAGACGCCGTAGCTGTACTCGCTCCACGGGGCGGTCTCGTGGGCACCGGTCAGGCGGGCCTCGACGCCGGAGCCGTACTGCGTGATGTGCTCCATCGGCTTGTCGTCGCGGCCGAGGGCCTCGCAGGCCTCGATGATCGCGTCGTAGCCCTCGCGCATGGCCTTGGTGGAGAAGTTGGTGTGCGCGCCCGCGCCGTTCCAGTCGCCCTTGGCCGGCTTGGGGTCGAGGGTGGCGGAGATGCCGAACTCCTCGGCGGTGCGGTAGAGCAGCCAGCGCGCGACCCACAGCTGGTCGGCGACCTCCAGCGGGCTCAGCGGACCGACCTGGAACTCCCACTGGCCGGGCATGACCTCGGCGTTGATGCCGGAGATGCCCAGGCCCGCGGCGAGGCAGTTGTCCAGGTGCTTCTCGACGACCTCGCGGCCGAAGATCTCGTCGGCGCCGACGCCGCAGTAGTAACCGCCCTGCGGGGCCGGGTAGCCGCCCTCGGGGAAGCCGAGCGGGCGGGAGCCCTGGAAGAAGGTGTACTCCTGCTCGATGCCGAACAGCGACTCCTGGCCCGCGAAGCGCTCGGCGACCGGGCGCAGCAGCGCACGGGTGTTGGACTCGTGCGGGGTGTCGTCGATGTTGAAGACCTCGCACAGGACGAGCACGTTGGCGCCGCCGCGGATCGGGTCCGGGTACGTGGCGACCGGCTTGAGCACACGGTCCGAGCTGTGGCCCTCGGCCTGGTTGGTGCTGGAGCCGTCGAAGCCCCAGGTACCGGGCTCCGCGCCGTCAGCGAGGATCTTGGTCTTCGAGCGCAGCTTGGCGGTCGGCTCGGTACCGTCGATCCAGATGTACTCGGCCTTGTAGCTCACGGGCGTCATCCTTGGGGGCGTGGGCCTTGCGGGGCGGGTTCTGTTGCCGCTGCAGCGTCACAACCTGCGATTTCGCATCCATTGCCCGTGTGTTAACCCGATGTGAACGCGCTGCTGTCTCATCTGCCGGACACTCCGCCCGCGCCTCCCGGCGGGCTCCCGCGAAGCCCGGCGGCCGCCGTCCGGGCGCCGTCGGGGCGCCGAAGAACCCGGGCCCGCGGACCGGTTGGCGCCCCCCGCGGGTTCCGGGGCCGGAGCGGGCACGGGTGCCCGCGGACCGCTGTGACCAGGGCCGTAGGGTGTGTGCCATGCCTCACATCACCGTGGACTACACCGGCAACCTCGCCGACGCGTTCGACCGGCGCGGCTTCGCGCTCGCGTTGCACCCGCTCGTCGCCAAGATCATCGACACCAGGGTCGAGGCGTGCAAGACCCGCTTCCGCCGGTCCGAGGAGTACGTCCTCGTCGACGGCGCCCCCGAGCACGCGATGATCCTCGTCCAGGCCGCCGTCCTGTCCGGGCGCACGCCCGAGGCGAAGACGCAGCTGAGCGAGGCCGTCCTGGAACTGCTGCGGGAGCACCTCGCGCCGACGCCGCAGCTGAGCGTGCAGACCGCCGTCGACATCGTCGACCTGGACCGCACCTGGTACCGCAGCCACACCGAGCCGGCGGGGGAGCGGTGACCATGCGCATCGGACTGCTCGGCACCGGCCCCTGGGCGGAGATCGCCCACGGTCCCGCCCTCGCCGCCCACCCCGAGGTCGAGTTCACCGGGATCTGGGGCCGCCGCCCCGATGCGGCGGCCGCGCTCGCCGCGACCCTCGGCACCCGCGCCTACGCGGACGTCGACGACCTCATCGCCGACGTGGACGCCGTCGCCGTCGCCCTGCCCCCGGACGTGCAGGCCCCGCTGGCCGCGCGCGCCGCCGAGGCCGGCCGGCACCTGCTGCTCGACAAGCCGGTCGCCACGACCGTCGCCGACGCCCGCCGCGTAGCCGACGCCGCCGAGGCCGCCGGAGTTGCGTCGGTGGTCTTCTTCACCCTGCGCTTCGACGCCACCAGTTCCGCCTGGATCGACGAGCAGTCCGCCCAGGACGGCTGGTTCACCGCCCGCGCGGAGTGGCTCGGCTCCGTCTTCACCTCCGGCGACAGCCCCTTCGCCGACTCCCCGTGGCGGCGCGAGAAGGGCGCGTTGTGGGACGTCGGCCCGCACGCGCTGTCCGTGCTGCTCCCCGTCCTCGGAGACGTCACCGCGCTCACCGCCGTCCAGGGACCCGGGGACACCGTCCACCTGGTGCTGCGGCACGACAGCGGGGCCTCCAGCACGGCGGCCCTCAGCCTCACCGCCCCGCCCGCGGCCGCGGGCATGACGGTCGAAGTGCGCGGCACCTCCGGCGTCGCCACGCTCCCCGGCCGCGCCGACGGGCCGGTGCCCGCCTTCGGCAACGCCATCGACGCCCTGCTCACGGCGGTCCGCACCGGAGTTCCCCACCCCTGCGACGCCCGGTTCGGGGCCCGCGTGACGGAGTTGCTGGCTTCGGCCGACCCTGCGTGACGCGCCGTCAGGGGCAGAACCCTGGCGGGCGACTTGCGAAGTGCCTATCGTTTTGGGTATGGCAGCGGACTGGTGGTCCATCGAAGTCCTCAACGCCAGCACATCCGCCGCGGCATGGCGTGACGCGTACGCGCCGACGCTCGTGGAGTCGGCGGTCACCAACCGTGCACTGGCGTGGGAATGGCACACGTACGGGTGGGGCGTCGTCTTCGAGTTGTGCTTCCGCGAAGAGGAGCACTGGCTCGCGTGGCGCGTCCTGCCCGGCACTCGCGCGGCGCTCGACGCCGTCCCCGATCCGGTCTCCGGCGTCCTGGTCCACCGCGGTCGCGGCGGCACCAGCGGCGCCTACGTCCCCCGCGCCCCGCGCCGCTCCCCGGGCGCGGCCGCGGTGGGACTCCCCGAGCCCCCGCCGGAACCGGCCGGCACCCCGGCCGTCCTGTGCGAACGGGCGGCGCGCGCGTAGCGCTTTCAGCGTGCGCCGCGCCGCGCCCTCGCCGACGGGGCCCTGCGGGCCGGCGAGGACGCCGGGCTGCCGCTGCACCGCTTCCCGCTGGAGCGCACCGGCGACGCGGCGGTGGAGGAGGGCGCGGTGGGCAAGGTCGTCATCGACGTGCAGGGCGCGGCACCCGCGGGCGGCCCCGGCTGTCGTGTTTGTTCAAGACCGGCCGTCGCCCGCGCCCCGAGCATGGGCGCATGACCGAACCCCACGCGCACATGATCGAAGCCGCCGTCGAGGCCGCCCGCGTCGCCCGGGGGGCGGGCGGCGACTCCGCCCTGCTCTCCGGGCCGACCCCCTGCGGGGAGTGGGACACCCGCACGCTGCTGAACCACTGGATCCTCTACACCTCGCACGGCCTGGAGCACCGGGCCCTGCGCAAGCCGCTGCCCGAGGAGCTCACCGCCCGCGACTTCACCGCCGATCCGGACTGGGCCGGGGCGTACGCGGAGCAGCTGGACCGCGCCGTCGCCGCCTGGGCGGCGCCGGAGGTCTGGGAGGGCGAGGTCGACCTCGGCCACGCGAAAATGCCCGCGGCGGAGATCGCCGCGATGATCGTCAAGGAGCTCGTGGTCCACGGCTGGGACGTCGCCCGCGCCACCGGCCAGGAGTACCGCTGCGGTGCGGGGCTCGGCGGGTTCGTGCTGGGGGTCGTCGACCGCTACGCCGAGGTCTACCGCCGGTACGAGGGCTTCGCCGCGCCCGTCACGCTCCCCGACCCCGGCGCGGCCACCGCCTTCGAGCGCGCGCTGGCCCTGTCGGGCCGCACGCCTACGCGCTGATGACGTTCGCGCCGAGCAGGCCGAAGAGCAGGACGCCGATCACGATCCGGTAGATGATGAACGCGTTGAAGGAGTGCTTCGCCACGAACTTCAGCAGCCAGGCGATCGAGGCGTACGCGACGACGAAGGAGACGACCGTCCCGACGACGAGCGGCGCCGTGTCCACCCCGGCGCCGAGCGCGTCCTTGAGCTCGTACAGGCCGGCGCCGGTCAGCGCGGGGATGCCCAGGAAGAAGGAGAGGCGGGTCGCGGCGACCCGGTCCAGGTCGAGGATGAGCGCGGTGGACATCGTCGCGCCGGAGCGGGAGAAGCCGGGGAAGAGCAGGGCGAGGATCTGCGAGGACCCGACGAGCATCGCGTCCTTGAACGTGGTGTCGTCCTCGCCGCGCTTGTGGCGGCCCATCTGGTCGGCCGCCCACATCACGCCGCTGCCGACGATCAGCGATCCGGCCACCACCCACAGCGAGGCCAGCGGCCCCTCGATCAGCTTCTTGGCGGCGAGGCCCACGACGACGATCGGGATGGTCGCGCAGATCACCCACCAGGCGAACTTGTAGTCGTGGTGGTAGCGCTCCTCGCGGTGGACCAGGCCGGTGAACCACGCCTTGCAGATCCGGACGATGTCCTTGAAGAAGTAGACCAGCACGGCCGCGATGGCGCCGGACTGGATGACCGCGGAGAAGGCGACGACGGCCTTGTCGTCGACCGGGATGCCCATCAGGCCTTCGGTGATCTTCAGGTGGCCGGTGGACGAGATCGGGAGGAACTCCGTGATCCCCTCCACGACGCCGAGCACAGCTGCCTGACCGATACTGATGGCGCTCATGGGACCCATCTCTGCGGAGGACGTGGCATGCCCGGGCCTGCACCGGCCGGAGCCCTACGGAGTGTAAGAGAAGTACCTCGCCGCCAGCGAACCAGGGCCTGCCGTGAGGGCGCGGCCCGGCGCCCGGGACCCCGCAACGGGGCGGCCGCGCGACAGGACAATCCGTTTCGACGTCGGATATGTCACATCATCGGCCCCCGGTGCCCCGCCTGTTCCGGGGGCAGGGCACCGGGCGGAACCAGGCCGTCGAGGGGCCCCGCGGGGTGGCCGGCACAACGCCCGCGCCCACGGCCGCGGGCAGCGGATTGTCATGAAACGGATATCTACCAATAAAGGTCATGGAAGCGCACAATGGTGCTGCGGTCGCGGTGCGGCCGTGCAGCGCGGTCCGACTTGCAGGCAAGAAGGAGGCGAGTCGTATGGCCGACCTCTCCCACCGCCCAGGTGACCTCGCCGGTCACCCCGATGTGCACGAGATGCGGGCCAGGTACGCCCGCATGCTCGAAGGCGGGCGGGATGTGGCGCTCGTCGACGGGCCGGTGTTCCTCGCCGGCCTCTACGGCGCCATCTCCCCCTGGACGGTCCACTTCTCGGGTGCCCATCCCGAACTGGCGCTCAACAACCTGGTCATCGGCATCGCCGTCGCCCTGCTCGGGCTCTGCCTCGCCATCGCGCCGGCCAGGATGTACGGCCTCAGCTGGGCCATCGCCGCCCTCGGCATCTGGATGATCATCTCGCCGTGGGTGGTGGCCACCACGAGCCCCGGCACCGGCGCGATCATCAACAACGTCGTCGTCGGCGCGGTGACCTGCTTGCTCGGCCTGGTCGCCGCGGGCACCCTCGGCCGCACCCAGCGCGGCACTCCCGCCATGTGAAGGAGGCAGCGGCGTTCCCACCGCCGCAACCGGCCAGGCCCCTCCCGCCGTGCGCCCTCACCGGCCGGAGGGGCCTCCGCGTGCCCGTGGTGCCGCGTGCCCGTGGCGCCGCGCGGCGGGGGAGCGTGTGGCGGGGGAGCCGTGTGGCGAAGTCCCGCACGGTGGAAGGACCATGTGACGGAAGGCTCGAACAGGGCGGGGCGTGGGCAATACTGGCGGCCGCACGCCTGCGTAGGAGCCCTTCATGTCGATGATCAGCAATCTCCGCAAAGCCGTCCGCCTCACCAACCTTCGGCAACGGCGAGTGGACCTCAGTCATCCGGCGCGCTCGCCGCTCGGCAGCTCGGTGGTGAACTGCGTGGTCTACATGGACGGATTGCGCCAGGACGACTGCGCCGCGTACGAGGCGATCGCCCGGGTGCGCAAGTCCGGCCGGGGCTTCGTCTGGATCGGGTTGCACGAGCCGTCGGAGGCGGAATTCGCCGGTGTCGCCGAGCTGTTCGGGCTCCATCCGCTCGCCGTGGAGGACGCCGTCCACGCCCAGCAGCGGCCCAAGCTGGAGCGGTACGGCGACACCCTGTTCACCGCCCTCAAGACCGCCCGCTACGTCGAGCACGACCGGCTCACCGCCACCAGCGAGGTCGTGGAGACCGGTGACCTCATGGTCTTCACCGGCCCGGACTTCGTCATCACGGTGCGCCACGGCGGCCACGGCTCCCTCGGCCCCCTCCGCGAGGGCCTGGAGACCGTGCCCGACCAGCTCGCCAAGGGCCCGGCCGCCGTCCTGCACGCGATAACCGACCATGTCGTCGACCAGTACCTCGCCGTCACCTCCGCCGTCCACGCGGACATCGAGCAGGTCGAGACCGACGTCTTCTCCGACCACCGCGGCCGCGGCGCCGACGCCGGCCGGATCTACCAGCTCAAGCGCGAACTCCTCGAACTCAAGCGGGCCGTGGCCCCGCTCGGCCGCCCGCTCCAGCGGCTCGCCGAGGACCCGCTGCCCGGCGTCGAGCCCGACCTGCGGACCTACTTCCGCGACGCCGCCGACCACCTCGCCCGCGTCACCGAGCAGGTCAACTCCTTCGACGAACTGCTCAACTCGATCCTCCAGGCCAACATCGCGCAGGTGACCATGGCCCAGAACGAGGACATGCGCAAGATCAGCGCCTGGGTCGCGATCCTCGCCGTCCCCACCATGATCTGCGGCCTGTACGGGATGAACTTCGACCACATGCCGGAGCTGCGCTGGACCTACGGCTACCCGCTCGCGGTGGGCGTGATGGTCGTCGCCTGCTTCGTCATCCACCGCGGATTCCGGCGCAACGGCTGGTTGTGAGCAGTGCTGTGTGACATATTACCGGCGTGAGCAAGCCGACGAGCTGCGATGTCGTGGTCGTCGGCGCCGGAATGGTCGGCGCGGCCTGCGCCTTCCACGCCGCATCGGCCGGGCTCCGCACCGTCCTGGTGGACCGCGGACCCGTGGCCGGCGGCACCACCGGGGCCGGCGAGGGCAATCTGCTGGTCTCCGACAAGGAGCCGGGACCGGAGCTCGCCCTCGCCCTGCTGTCCGCCCGGCTGTGGCGCGAACTGACGGAATGTCACGCGCTCGGCAGGACCATCGAGTACGAGCCCAAGGGCGGGCTCGTCGTCGCCTCCGGGCAGGACGGACTGCGCGCCCTGCTGGACTTCGCCGCAGCCCAGCGCGGGTCCGGCGTCGAGGCCGTGCCCGTGCCGGCGGACGGGCTGCGCGTCCTCGAACCCCACCTGGCGGAGGGCCTCGCCGGGGGCGTCCACTACCCCCAGGACGCCCAGGTGCAGCCCGCGCTCGCCGCCGCCCGGCTGGTCCGCGCCGCCCGCGATCTGGGCGCCGAGGCGCGGCTCGCCACCACGGTGACGGCGGTGCTCCGCACGTCCGGCGGCGCGGTGCGCGGGGTCCGCACCGACCGGGGCGACATCCACGCCCCGGCTGTCGTCAACGCCGCGGGCACCTGGGGCGGCGAGGTGGCCGCCCTCGCCGGGGTGCGGCTGCCCGTGCTGCCGCGGCGCGGCTTCGTCCTGGTGACCGAGCCCCTGCCGGCGCGCACCGTCCGGCACAAGGTGTACGCGGCCGACTACGTCGCCGACGTCGCCAGCGACTCGGCCGCCCTGCAGACCTCGGCCGTCGTGGAGGCGACCGCCGCAGGCCCGGTCCTCATCGGCGCCAGCCGTGAACGCGTCGGCTTCGACCGCGCCTTCTCCCTGCCCGTGGCCCGCCGCCTCGCCGCCCAGGCGCTCGCCCTCTTCCCGCTGCTCCGGGACGTCGCCGTGCTGCGCGCGTACGTGGGCTTCCGGCCCTACCTGCCGGACCACCTGCCCGCGATCGGCCCCGATCCCCGCGTGCCCGGGCTCCACCACGCCTGCGGCCACGAGGGCGCGGGCATCGGACTCGCTCCGGCGACCGGCCGCCTGATCGCGCAGTGCCTCACCGGAGTCCGCCCCGACCTCGATCTCGCGCCCTTCCGCCCCGACCGCTTCCCCGCCGAGGGGGCCCCGTGAGCCGCCGCCGCACCCCCCTGCGCCTGGCCCGCGCCGCACCCGGACCGGGCTTCACCTTCGCCTTCGACGGACGCGACATCCCCGCCCACCCCGGTCAGTCCGTCGCCGCCGCCCTCTGGTCGGCCGGCATCCTGTCCTGGCGCACCACCCGCCGCGACGGCGCACCCCGCGGCGTCTTCTGCGGCATCGGCGTCTGCTTCGACTGCCTCGTCACGGTCAACGGCCGTCCGGGCCAACGCGCCTGCGTCACCCTCGCCCGCCCCGGCGACGTCGTCACCCCGCAGGCCGGGACCGGTGAACTGCCGTGAGCGCGCGTGTCGGGGCGGCCGCCGGTCTCGGTCCGGTGTGGTACGGCGGTCCGGGGCGGCGGTGGGCCTCGGCGAAGGGGCGCGGGGAGCGGAATCCCCGGGAGGGGACGGCGGGTCCCGCCGTGGAGCGGCCCGCCCGGCACTCGTTCCGGACGCCGTCCATCGGCCCGGCCGGGCTCCGGCGTGGCGTGCCGGGCCGTGAGCCGGACCCGGCGGACGGCATCGCAGCGGTCGAAGCTGGGCGGCCGGGGCACGAGTGGGCCTCGTCCGCGCGGACGGGTGCGGTCCGCAGGGGCCGCTCCGCGTCGGGTCCGTGGGGGAGACGTGGTCCGGGGAGGCGGGCGTGACCGGGGACAGGTACGACCTGGCGGTGGTCGGGGCGGGGCCCGCCGGGATCGCGGCGGCGCTGGCGGCCGGCGACGGGGGCGTGCGGGTCGCCCTGGTCGACGCCGCGCCGCAGGCGGGCGGGCAGTTCTACCGGCAGCCCGCGACGGGGCTGCGGGCGCGCAGGACGCGGGCGCTGCACCACGCGTGGCGTACCTGGCGGGGACTGCGCGGGCGCCTGGACGCGCACATCGCCGCCGGGCGGATCACGCACCTGGCGGGCCGTCAGGTCTGGTGTATGGAACCGGGCTTCATCCTCCACACGCTGGAGGCGGGCGCGATCCGGGCGGACGGGGTCGTCCTCGCGACCGGGGCCTACGAGAAGGTGCTGCCGTTCCCCGGCTGGACGCTGCCCGGGGTCGTCACGGCGGGCGGTGCGCAGGCCATGCTCAAGAGCGGCCTGGTGCTCCCCGGCCGTACGGTCGTCGTCGCCGGAACGGGGCCCCTGCTCCTGCCGGTCGCGGCGGGCCTGGCGGCGGCCGGGGCGCACATCGCGGCGCTCGCCGACGCCGCCGACCCCCGCGAGCTGCTCCGGCACGCCTGCGCCGTACCGCTCGGCAAGGCCGTGGAGGGCGCCGCCTACGCCGCCCGGCTCGCGCGCCACGGGATCCGGCCGCGGTGGCGGCACACGGTCGTGGCCGCCCACGGCGAGGACCGCGTCGAGGCGGTCACCCTGGCCGCGCCCGACGGCACCCGGTGGCGCGTGGCGTGCGACGCCCTCGCCGTCGGCCACGGGCTGCTGCCGCACACCGACCTCGCCGACTGCTTCGAGGTGGACGCCGAGCAGCGCACCCCCGCCCCGGGCGTCTGGGCCGCGGGCGAGGTCACCGGTGTCGGGGGCGCGGATCTGGCCGCGCCGAGGGGGAGATCGCCGGCCGCTCCGCCGCGGCCCGGCTGCGGTACACGGAACCCGACCCCGCGACGTGGGCCGCCGCGGGCCGCCGCCGGGAGCGCCTGCGGAGGTTCGCCGCCGCGCTCGACGCCGTGTACCGCGTCCCCGACGACTGGCCGGAGACCGTCGTCACCGACGACACCCTGCTGTGCCGCTGCGAGGAGGTGCCCGCCTCCGCCGTCCGAGAGGCCGTCCGCGACCTGGGGGCCGGCGATCTCCGAACGGTCAAGCTCCTCACCCGCGCCGGCATGGGCTGGTGCCAGGGCCGCGTCTGCGCCCCTGGTGTCGCCGCCGTCGCCGGGTGCCCCTTCACCGTCCCCGGGCGGTCCCTCGCCCGGCCCGTACCGCTCGGCCTCCTGGCCGGCGGCGGGGAGGAAGCGCCGGAGGAAGAGAGGGAAGAGTCATGAGCACCGCCCCGAACCGCCCGTGGCACGGCGTGCTGGTCGCCACCGCGCTGCCGCTGCGCGCCGAGGACCTGTCCGTCGACTACGACGCCTACGCGGCCCACTGCGCCTGGCTGGTCGCGAACGGCTGCGACGGCGTCGTCCCCAACGGCTCCCTCGGCGAGTACCAGGTCCTGACCCCCGCCGAGCGCGCGCGGGTCGTGGAGACCGCCGTCGCCGCGATCGGCGGCGACCGCGTCGTGCCGGGCGTCGCCGCCTACGGCTCGGGCGAGGCCCGCCGCTGGGCGGGGCACGCCGCCGACGCCGGCTGCGCGGCCGTCATGCTGCTGCCGCCCAACGCCTACCGCGCGGACGAGCGTTCCGTGCGTGCCCACTACGCCGAGGTCGCGCGGGCCGGGCTGCCGGTCGTCGCGTACAACAACCCGTACGACACCAAGGTCGACCTGACCGCGCGGCTCCTCGCGGAGCTGTACGCGGCAGGCCACATCCAGGCCGTGAAGGAGTTCAGCGGAGACGTGCGCCGCGCCTGGGAGCTCGCCGAACTCGCACCGGGACTCGACCTCGTGACCGGCGCGGACGACGTGCTGCTCGAACTGGCCACCGCCGGCGCCAAGGGCTGGGTGGCCGGCTACCCCAACGCCCTGCCCCGGGCGTGCGCGGAGCTCTTCCGGGCCGCGACCGCCGGGGACACGGCCACCGCGCTGCCGCTCTACCGCTCGCTGCACCCGCTGCTGCGCTGGGACTCCAGGACGGAGTTCGTCCAGGCCATCAAGGTGTCGATGGACCTCACCGGCCGGTACGGCGGCCCCTGCCGCCCGCCGCGCGTGCCGCTCCTGCCGGAACAGGAGAAGGAGGTACGGGCCGCCACCGAGGCGGCGATCGCCGCCGGCCTGGCCTAGAACCTGTCGTCGCATTCCCCCCAACCTCCGGCCGGGGGTGCCCCACGCTGCGTTGTCGAATCGTCCGAGCAGCCCACTACGAGGACGACTCTCCGCCTTGCGATGCACCGCACCAGGGGGCACCCCAGCGGAGCTTGGGGAGCCGCGGGACCCGCCCTCCGGGCGGTGGGCGCACCTCCCGGCGAAGCCTGGGGAGCCAACGTGACGACAGGCTCCAGCGCCCGCGGCCCCGCACCGCCGCTCCGCCCCCGCACCGCCGCTCCGCCCACGACCGACCCCGGAACCAGGAGGAGGACACACCCCCATGCGCAGCAAACTCGTCCTGCACGCGGTGGACTCCCACACCGAGGGCATGCCGACGCGAGTCGTCACCGGCGGCATCGGCACCGTCCCCGGCGCCACCATGAACGAGCGCCGTCTCCACTTCCGCGACCACCTCGACCACATCCGGCACCTGCTGATGGACGAGCCGCGCGGCCACGCCGCGATGAGCGGGGCGATCCTGCAGCCGCCGACCCGCCCGGACGCGGACTACGGCGTGATCTACGTCGAGGTCTCCGGCTACCTGCCGATGTGCGGGCACGGCACGATCGGCGTGGCGACCGTCCTCGTCGAGACCGGCATGGTGCCGGTGACCGAGCCGGTCACCACCATCCGGCTGGACACGCCGGCCGGCCTGGTCGTCGCCGAGGTCGCCGTCACCGGGGGCGCGGCCACCGCGGTGACCCTGCGCAACGTCCCGTCCTTCTGCGTCGCACTGGACCGCAAGGCCACTCTCGCCGACGGCCGCACGGTGACCTACGACCTCGCCTACGGCGGCAACTTCTACGCGATCCTGCCGCTGGACGCCTTCGGCCTGCCCTTCGACCGGTCCCGCAAGGACGACATCCTCGCCGCCGGCCTGGCGCTGATGGAGGCCATCGACGCGCAGGACCCGCCCGTCCACCCCGAGGACCCCACGATCCGCGGCTGCAAACACGTCCAGCTGCTCGCCCCCGGTTCCACGGCCGCCCACTCGCGGCACGCCATGGCCATCCACCCCGGCTGGTTCGACCGTTCCCCGTGCGGCACGGGCACCAGCGCGCGCATGGCGCAGCTGCACGCCCGCGGCGAACTGCCCCTGCACCGGGACTTCGTCAACGAGTCCTTCATCGGCACGCACTTCACCGGCCGGCTCACCGGCACCACCGAGGTCGCCGGACGGCCGGCCGTGCTGCCGACCGTCACCGGCCGCGCCTGGATCACGGGCATCGCCCAGTACCTGCTGGACCCCGCCGATCCGTTCCCCGCCGGATTCGTCCTCTAGCCGCCCGGACACCGATACTGGACGCATACATGCCACACAGCCGAGGAGGAGCCACCGCATGGCAGCGCACGACGGGCCCGCCCTGCCCGCCCTCGGCGGGCAGCGGTCAGGAAGTTACCGCGAGCTCGTCGCGGACGCCCTGCGCGCAGCGCTGGTCGCGGGGGAACTGCGCCCCGGCGAGGTGCACTCCGCGCCCGCGCTGGCCACCCGCTTCGGTATCTCCGCGACCCCCGTGCGCGAGGCGCTGCTGGACCTGGTGAAGGAGGGCCTGCTCGACCCGGTGCCCAACAAGGGCTTCCGGGTCACCGCGGTCTCCGAGCGGCAACTGGACGAGTACACCCACATCCGCTCCCTCATCGAGATCCCGACCGTCACCGGCCTCGCCTCCACCGCCGACGCCACGGCGCTGGAGGCGCTGCGCCCGGCCGCCGAGGAGATCGTCGCCGCCGCTGCCGCCGGCGACCTCATCGCCTACGTCGAGGCCGACCGCCGCTTCCACCTCGGGCTGCTCGCCCTCGCCGGCAACGAGCACCTGGTCGAGGTCGTCGGCGACCTGCGCAAGCGCTCCCGGTTGTACGGCCTGACGGCGCTCGCCGAACGCGGACTGCTCCGGGCCTCCGCCGAGGAGCACCTGGAACTGCTGGACGCCCTCCTGGCCCGCGACGCCGCGACCGTACAGGCCGTCATGACCCGCCACCTCGGGCACATCAGGGGCCTGTGGGCGCGCTGAGGGGCGGGAGCGCCGTGGGACCGTTCTTCACCGTGCGCACGGGACCGGGAAAGCCGCGGGCCGAGGGCTTCGTGCCGCTGGCGGAGGTGTACGCGGCGCGGCCCTCGCCCGCGCTCACCGGCCGGGTGGCGGAGGTCGGGCGGCGGCTCGGCACGTCCGAGCGGCGCGTGGCCGCCTCACTGGCCCACCAGGGGCTGGCCGCACGGCTGTGGTCGGTCGCCCTCGGCCCGGCGGCGCTGGCCGGCCGTATGCCCGACCTGTCCGGCGGACGCCTGTGGTGGCACCCCGGGCGGTCCACCCCGGACGAGCTGTGGCTGCCGGACGACGCCCCGGACGTGCCCGCCGGCCGGCTGCGCGAGGACGTGCTCCACGGGCACCTCGTGCCGCTGTGCGAGGCCGTGCACGCGGTGGCGGGCGTCGCGCCCGGACTGCTGTGGGGCAACGTCGCCTCGTCGCTCGCCGGCACCCTGCGGGTGCTGCATTCCTGGTGCCTGGGGGAGGGCGGGCGCCCCGACGCCGCGGCCCGCGCCGTCGCGCTGACCGAGGAACTGATGGCGGACCCGCTGCTGCGCGACGCCGGCGACCTGCGGCTCACCGGGGCCGGCGCGCCCGCGTACGCGCGCCGCAGCTGCTGCCTGTACTACCGCGTGCCCGGCGGCGGGCTGTGCGGGGACTGCGCGCTGCGCTGAGGGCGGGCCGGCCGTCCGCCGGGCGCCGGCGGGAAGGACGATCACCCCGCGGGAAGAACGCGCCCGGGATCGCGGGCGCGGCGACTCCGAGGGGGCCGGCTCCGCCCTGTCCACCGTGTTGACGCACGGCAGTGGTTGAACGTCCGCCCCGACTGCGTCACCAGGCTCCGGCACCTCGTCGACCGGAACGACGTCGCCGCCCGCTTCGCCGCCGCACAGGCCGCGTCCCGTGTCTGACGGCCCCGCCCGCGCGCGCCCGCCGATCAGGAACTATGCACGTGGGCACAGAAGTTGATGATGTGAAAAGCTGTCGTCAGCGGTTCCGGGCCAGGGCCCGGACGGCCGCCGAGAGGAGCGCAGATGGAGAACGGCTTCCGCGCCGAGGAGATCGACACCGGCAGGCCGCACCCCGCGCGGATCTACGACTACCTGCTGGGCGGCAAGGACAACTACGAGGTGGACCGCACGGCCGCCGACGCGCTCGCCGCCGCGGCGCCCGAGGTGAGGATCGGCGTCCGCGCCAACCGGGCCTTCATGCGCCGCGCCGTCCGGCACGTGGTCGGCAGCGGCGTCCACCAGATCCTCGACATCGGCACCGGCCTGCCCACCTCCCCCAACGTGCACGAGATCGCCCAGGAAGTGGCGCCGGACGTCCGCATCGCGTACGTCGACAACGACCCGATCGTGAACACCCACGCCAACGTCCTGCTCAGCCGCTCGGGCTCCACCAGCGTCGTGCTCGCCGACCTGCGCGACCCCCGGGCCGTCCTGGACCACCCAGACGTCCGCCGGGTCATCGACTTCGAGGAACCGGTCGCCCTGCTCCTCGTGGCCGTCCTCCACTTCCTCACCGACGAGGAGAAGCCCGCGGAGGTGGTCGCCACCCTGCGCGACGCGCTCCCGGCCGGCAGCTACGTGGTGCTATCGCACGCCACCGGCGACTTCGCCGACCGCAGCGACGCCCAGGCCGTCTACAACAACGCCACCGCGACCTTGAACCTGCGCTCCCACCCCGAGGTCGAGCGGTTCTTCGACGGGTTCGAGCTGGAGGACCCCGGCCTCGTCCAGGTCCCCTTCTGGCGCCCCGACGCCCCGGTCCCGCCCCGCTCCGCCGAGATCGGTTTCTACGGGGGCGTGGCCCGCCGCGCCTAGCCGGACGGCGTCCCGTCAGGCGGGCCGGTCCAGGCGGGCGCCCAGGACCCGGGCCCTGGCCTGCTGGACCGCTCCCGCCTGGGAGGCGGCGAAGCGCAGCAGGCCGAGGGGCGTGCGGAGGTGCAGGGTGTCGGTGACGATGCTGCCGTCCCCGTCGCGGTCGATGGCGAAGCGGTAGCCCATGCGGACCCGGGCGGGGCTGCGCACCTCGCCGGAGATCTCGGCGGAGTGCGGGAGGCGATCCGGGACGGCGACGAGCGTGACGTCGATGACGTTGTCGTGCCGCAGGAGGCCGAGGAAGCGGAACCGCTCCACGGCCGTGTAACGCACGGTCCCGCCGCTGCGGCGCACGTCGCGGACGTCGACGAGGAGCGGCGACAGGCCGATGTAGTGCGACGGCTCCGCCAGGTGCGCGAAGACCTCCTCCGGGGGCGCGGCTATCCGGAAGGTGTGCTGCAGTTCGGCGGACGGCATCTCGGACCCCTCCTCGACACGGTGCGTGGCACGGTGATCCTCCCACCGCCCGCACCGTTCGCGCCCCGGCCGGCTTCCGGGACCGGGAAAGCCGTCGGCCGGCTCTCCCGGAGGGGGAGAGCCGGCCGACGGCCCGGACACGGCCCAGGCGAGCGGCTCCCCGCTCCGGCCTGGGGGCCGTATCAGATGTCGAAGTAGAGCTCGAACTCGTGCGGGTGCGGACGCAGCTGGATCGGCGCGATCTCGTTGGTCCGCTTGTAGTCGATCCAGGTCTCGATCAGGTCGGAGGTGAAGACACCGCCCTGGAGGAGGAACTCGTGGTCGGCCTCGAGGGACTCCAGCACCGCCGACAGCGAGGTCGGGACCTGCGGGACGCCCGCGTGCTCCTCGGGGGCGAGCTCGTAGAGGTCCTTGTCGACGGGCTCGGCCGGCTCGATCTTGTTCTTGATGCCGTCGAGGCCGGCGAGCAGCAGCGCCGAGAAGGCCAGGTACGGGTTGCCGGAGGAGTCCGGGGCGCGGAACTCGATGCGCTTGGCCTTGGGGTTCGCACCCGTGATCGGGATGCGGATGGCCGCCGAGCGGTTGCGCTGCGAGTAGACCAGGTTGACCGGGGCCTCGAAGCCGGGGACCAGGCGGTGGTAGGAGTTCACCGTGGGGTTGGTGAAGGCCAGCAGCGCCGGGGCGTGCTTCAGGATGCCGCCGATGTAGTAGCGGGCGGTGTCCGACAGCCCCGCGTAGCCCTGCTCGTCGTAGAACAGCGGGTCCCCGCCGGCCCACAGGGACTGGTGGACGTGCATGCCGGAACCGTTGTCACCGAAGATGGGCTTGGGCATGAAGGTCGCGGTCTTGCCGGCGCGCCAGGCGACGTTCTTCACGATGTACTTGAAGAGCATCAGGTCGTCGGCCGCGGCCAGCAGCGTGTTGAACTTGTAGTTGATCTCGGCCTGGCCGGCGGTGCCCACCTCGTGGTGCTGGCGCTCGACCTGCAGGCCCGACTTGATCAGCTCGAGGGTGATCTCGGCGCGGAGGTCGGCGAAGTGGTCGACCGGCGGGACCGGGAAGTAGCCGCCCTTGTACTTGACCTTGTAGCCGCGGTTGTCCTGCTCCGCACCGGTGTTCCAGGCACCCGCCTCGGAGTCGATGTGGTAGAAGGACTGGTTCGCGCTGGTCTCGAAGCGGGCGCTGTCGAAGACGTAGAACTCCGCCTCGGGCCCGAAGTACGCGGTGTCGGCGATGCCGGAGGAGGCCAGGTAGGCCTCGGCCTTCTTCGCCACGTTCCGCGGGTCACGGCTGTACTGCTCGCCGGTGATCGGGTCGTGGATGAAGAAGTTGACGTTGAGCGTGGAGTCCTTGCGGAACGGGTCCAGCTTGGCCGTGGAGAGGTCCGGTACCAGCGCCATGTCCGACTCGTGGATGGCCTGGAAGCCGCGGATCGAGGACCCGTCGAACATCAGCTGCTCGTCGGGGTCGAAGGACTCGACCGGGACCGTGAAGTGCTGCATCACGCCGGGCAGGTCGCAGAACCGGACGTCCACGAACTTGACGTCGTTGTCCGAGATGAACTTCTTCACCTCGTCGGCGTTTTGGAACGACATCCAACTCCTCCTTGGCCCGGCCCGGGAGGCCGGATTGCAGCTCATGGGTGCGACCAGTGCGGTGGCGCACTTTGGAGCCGACCATAGAGATCGGGCATTTCCCCGTCGTGACCCATTTGTTTCTTGCAGGTTAACCGAGGGGCCGTACGGGTGGCGGGTCGGACGCGGGCCCCCCAAGGGGGCGGGTTACCGTGGACGCGTGGACAACAGGGATGTCATCGGATCGTGGATCGAGGGCCCGAAGGCCGCCGCTGAGCGGATGGGCGTCGAGTTCGGCTACCGCGGACAGCGCCTCGGACTGCCGGAGGAGGGCCCCGGTTCGATCGCCCCGGTCGGGCGGCGGATCGCGGCGGTCTTCATCGACTGGGGGCTGTGCGCGTTGATCGCATACGGGCTGATCGCGCACCGTGACGCGGCCGCGGCCAATCCGTGGACCACGGTCGTCTTCGGCCTCATGAGCGTGATGCTGCTGGGCACCGTCGGCACCACCCCGGGCAAGCGCCTGCTGGGGCTGCGCGTGATCCGGGAGGACGGCGCGCGCCTGGGCATGGGCGCGGCGGCGCTGCGGACCCTGCTGCTCCTGCTCTTCATCCCCGCGGTGATCTGGGACCGCGACACCCGCGGCCTGCACGACCGGGCCGTCAAGGCGGTCCAGGTCCGGATCTGACCGCCGCGCGGCTCCGACGGCGAAACGAACGCGAAGTGCCCCGGACGAATCGAATCGTCCGGGGCACTTCGCGTTCCGTTCGTATGCGATCAGCGGCCCTTCGGCATGCGCATGCCCTTGGGCATCGGGCCCTTCGGCACCGGCATGTTGCTCATCAGGTCGCCCAGCGCCCGCAGCCGGTCGTTGACCTCGGTGACCTTGGGGCCCGGCAGCACGCGCGGCAGCTTCAGCAGCGTGGTGCGGATCTTCTTCAGCGGCACCTGGCCCTCGCCGTCACCCACGATGAAGTCGTTGACCGGGACGTCGACGACGACGCGCGCCATCTTCTTCTTCTCGGAGGCCAGCAGGCCCTTCACGCGGTTGGGGTTGCCCTCGCCGACCAGCACGATGCCGGCCTTGCCGACCGCGCGGTGCACGACGTCCTGGCTACGGGTGATGGCAACAGCGGGCGTCACCGACCAGCCGCGGCCGACGTTCTCCAGCACCGCCGCCGCTGCGCCGGGCTGCCCTTCGAGCTGCCCGAACGCGGCCTTCTCGGCGCGCCGGCCGAAGATGATCGCCATCGCCAGCAGGGCCAGCAGGAGGCCCAGGATGCCGGCGTAGATCTCGTGACCGATCAAGAAGCCGATGGCGAGGATGACACCGAAGGTGACGATTCCCACAGCCGCGAGGACGAGACCGACCTTGGGGTCGACCCGCCTGGTCATCTTGTAGGTCTGGGCGATCTGCTTCAGCCGCCCAGGGTTGCTCTCGGATGTATCCCTCGCCATGCCGCACAGGATACGTGGCCCGCGCGGTTCGGGCCCCACCGGAGGGGGTCCGGCTTCCGCCCGGCGGGGTCCGCCTAGAGGATGTCGCTGCGCGAGCTGCGCGCGGACACCAGTGCGTCCATCACGTGCTGGGCGTCGCGGCGGTCCTTGGCGCGCTTGCGGTCCTCCAGGACGGCGGACCACGCGTTGCGGCGGGCGGTCTCCTCGGCGCCGCGGAACAGGAAGGACTCCACGGCGCGCAGCGCGCCGGCGGCGGCGCCGGGGATGGTGCTCTGGCGGTGGAGGTGGTGGAGGTGTGCGGCCTCGGCCTGCATGGTGGTGTCCCCCTCAGGACGGCTCAGACGCGGGTGGGTGTTCCGCTTCTCCAGAGTCACCACATTGTGTTACCAGTCCGTGACTGGTCGGTCAAACCGTCGTGAAACCCCGGCGGTGGCTTCGCGCCGTTCTCCGCGGACGCCTTGCACGTCAGGGACGCGTCAGGGGCCCCGCGGGGGCCCCTGACGTGACGAACCGCACGTTCCGGTGGTGACCTGCACGGTCACCCGAGCGTGATCAGACCTCTGCTTACACGGCCGCTCGGCTGCGCTTCTGGTGCTTGTGGTCGAGCTTCGCCTCGCTGCCGTTTCGGCCGAGTGCCCTCGCTCGTTCCTCGCTCGTGGCCCTCGACCTACACGGCCGCTCGGCTGCGCTTCTCGATCGCCTGCTGGAAGAGGCGGCCGGCCCGGTACGAGGACCGAACGAGCGGGCCCGACATGACGCCGGCGAAGCCGATCTCCTCGGCCTCCTCCTTCAGCTCCACGAACTCCTGGGGCTTCACCCAACGCTCCACCGGGTGGTGCCGCAGGCTCGGACGCAGGTACTGGGTGATGGTGATCAGCTCGCAGCCAGCGTCGTGCAGGTCCTGCAGCGCCTGGCTGATCTCCTCGCGCTCCTCGCCCATCCCGAGGATGAGGTTGGACTTGGTCACCAGGCCGGCCTCGCGCGCCTTGGTGATGACCTCCAGCGAACGCTCGTAGCGGAAGCCGGGGCGGATGCGCTTGAAGATCCGCGGCACGGTCTCCACGTTGTGCGCCAGCACCTCGGGGCGGGCGCCGAAGACCTCGGCGAGCTGCTCCGGCACCGCGTTGAAGTCCGGGATCAGCAGCTCGACCTTGGTGCGGCCGGCGGCCCGGTCGGCGGTCATGGCGTGGATCTGCCGCACGGTCTCGGCATACAGCCAGGCGCCGCCGTCCTCCAGGTCGTCGCGGGCGACGCCGGTGATGGTGGCGTAGTTGAGGTCCATCGTGACGACGGACTCACCGACGCGACGCGGCTCGTCACGGTCGAGGGCCTGCGGCTTGCCGGTGTCGATCTGGCAGAAGTCGCAGCGCCGGGTGCACTGGTCGCCGCCGATGAGGAAGGTGGCCTCGCGGTCCTCCCAGCACTCGAAGATGTTGGGGCAGCCCGCCTCCTGGCACACCGTGTGCAGGCCCTCGCGCTTCACGAGGCTGTGCAGCTCGGTGTACTCGGGGCCCATCTTGGCCCGAGTCTTGATCCACTCGGGCTTCCGCTCGATGGGGGTCTGGCTGTTGCGGACCTCCAGACGCAGCATCTTGCGGCCTTCAGGCGCTACAGCAGACACGTCCGACTCCCTCTCGAGGCTTCGTTTCCTTGGTGAACATCAGCGTACGCCTGTGGATTCCTGGACGGCCCGGGGGAGCGGCACGGCCGACTCCAGGACCGCCCGCAAGTGCTTCTCGACCACCGGCACGACTTCCGCGACGGTGATGTCACGGCCGAGCTCGTTGCTGAGCGAGGCCACGCCCGCGTCCCGGATGCCGCACGGCACGATCCGGTCGAACCAGGTGTTGTCCGGGTTCACGTTCAGCGCGAAGCCGTGCATCGTCACGCCCTTCGCGACCCGGATGCCGATCGCGGCGAGCTTGCGGTCCTCGCGGCGCTGGCCGGCGTTGGACGGGGCGTACTCGGGGCCCGACAGGCGCGGGTCGAACTCGTCGTCCTGCAACCGCGGATCGAAGTCGAGGGTCAGGCCCGGGATCACCGGCGGACGGTCCTCGATCGGGTCGCCCAGCACCCAGACGCCGCTGCGGCCCTCGACCCGGGTGGTCTCCAGCCCGAACTCGGCGCACGCGTTGATCAGCGCCTCCTCCAGGCGGCGCACGTGGGCGACCACGTCCACCGGGCGGGGCAGCTTCAGGATCGGGTAGCCGACCAGCTGGCCCGGCCCGTGCCAGGTGATCTTGCCGCCGCGGTCGACGTCGACCACGGGAGTGCCGTCCAGCGGGCGCTCGCTGTCCTCGGTCCGGCGGCCCGCGGTGTACACCGGCGGGTGCTCAAGCAGCAGGCACGTGTCGGGGATCTCGTCGGCGAAGCGTGCGGCGTGCACGCGGCGCTGCTCCTCCCACGCCTCCACGTACTCCACCGCGTCCTCGCCGAAGCCCATGTGGACGAAGCGCAGGTCACTCACGGCCGCTCCCTTTGTGGTCCTCTTCGGCGCTCCTCCATGAGCGATGAGCGCCTCAGCAACTGTACGTCCGGTGCGGCGGAGTGCTGCACAGGGCTGGGGCCTTAGCACCCGTTGGCGGCCAAGGGAAGGATTCTGCCGATATGTGGGTGCAGATTCACCCGATACGGCGAATGCGAGGCGCTGGGGTGGTGAGTGAGTCGATACAGAACGTTACATTCGCGCCGTTCTGCGGATGGTCCCGCGGCGCACGGCCCGAAGTCGGACCGCCCGGGGCCGCACACCACAAACAGCGAACGCATGCCCGCACGCACCCGAACGCCCGCAAGCCCGGAAGCCCGGAAGGCAGGGGACCGCACCACCGATGTCCGACCGTTCCTCGCAGCGCCCCCCGAACCGTCAACTGGCCGCCCTGATCGCCGAAGCCGGCTTCTCCAACGCCGGGCTCGCCCGCCGGGTGGACCAGCTCGGCATCGAGCACGGTCTGGACCTGCGGTACGACAAGACCTCCGTCACCCGGTGGCTGCGCGGCCAGCAGCCGCGGGGCACGACGCCCGCACTCATCGCCGAGGTCTTCACCCGGCGGCTCGGGCGCCGGCTGTCCGCCCACGACCTCGGCCTCGACGCCGTCGCCCCGGTCTACGCGGGGCTGGAGTACGCCTCCTCCCCGGAGGAGGCCGTGGAGATCGTCTCGGGGCTGTGGCGGAAGGACACCGGGAACCAGGCCGACCTGCGCAAGATCGCGTTCACCCCCGCGGGGCTGGTCGTCCCCAGCCGCGACTGGCTGATCGGCCGGGCGGACGACCGGGTGGGGCGCAGCGCAGAACCGGGTCACGGGCCGGGCCCGGGACACGGCGTGGGGCACGGGGCGGCGCGGCTGCCGGCGCAGCGGGCCGGGGGCGGCTTACGGGGGGTGTCCGCGCCGGTCGCGACGGCCGCGCCCGCGGTGTTCGGCGGCGGTGTGCAGCGGGTCGGCATGGGGGACATCGCCGCCCTGCGGTCGGTCGGCGAACTCTTCCGCACCCTCGACAACGCGTACGGCGGCGGCCACGCCCGGCAGGCCCTCGTCCGCTACCTCGAGCACGAGGCCGAGCCCATGCTGCGGGGAACGTACGGGGAGACCATGGGGCGCCGTCTCTTCGCCGCGGTCGCCGACCTCACCCGGCTCGCGGGGTGGACCTCGTACGACATCGGCGCGCACGGGCTCGCGCAGCGGTACTTCGTCCAGGCGCTGCGGCTCGCGCAGGCCGCCGGGGACCGGGTCTACGGGGGCTACGTCCTCATCACGATGAGCCGCCAGGCGGTCTACCTCGGGCACGGCCGGGAGGCCGTCCAGCTGGCGCGGGTGGCCCAGCAGGGGGTCGGCAGCGGCGCCCCGCCGATCGTGCAGGCACTGTTCCACGCGGCGGAGGCGCGCGGGCACGGGCTGCTCGGGGAGGTCCGGGCGTGCACGGCGGCGCTGGTGCGGGCCGAACGGGCCCTGGAGGCGGTCCGGACCGGCGACGACGTACCGTCCTGGGCGCGCTTCTTCGACGAGGCTCAGCTCGCGGACGAGTTCGGGCACTGCCACCGGGACCTCGGGCAGTACCGGGCGGCGTCGCAGCACGCCGAGCGTTCGCTGCAGCTGCGGGGCCACGCGTACGCGCGCAGCCGCGTGTTCTGCCGTACGGTGCTGGCCTCCGCGCGGCTCGGCCTCGGCGAGGTCGACGCCGCCTGCGCGCTGGGGGCGGAGGCCATGCAGGCCGCGGTCGAGATGCGGTCGCTGCGTGCCGTGGAGTACGTCCGTGACTTCAGCCGCCGCCTGGAGGCCCACCGCGACGCCGCCCCCGTCCGTGCCTTCCACGACCGGGCGACGGCCCTGGGTGTCCCCGTGGGGTAGCCCCCGCCGGGCGCCGGGACCGGCGTGCCGGTGGGGCGGTCGTGTTCGTGGGCGGGTGCGGGTTCGTCTCGTGCCCTTCGGTCGCAATGCGGCGGGCTGCGGACGGGAAGGCGGGCGCGGGCCTGGTTCGCGGGGGTGCGGGCCGGTGGGTGGCCGGCGTTCGGGCGCCGGGGCGGGACACCGGTGCCGTGCTGCCGGACTCGTTGCCGTCCGCGGGTGGGACGGCCGCCTCCACGCCCGCTGTCGAGGTGGGCGCGCCCCCGCGAGCCGCGTCTGCGGCTGCTTCGTGGCGATCGGGCTCGCTGTCGCCCTCCTGGACGGCGACAGCGAGCCCGAAGTGCCGGCGGCCCCCGGCCGAGGGCCCGATGTGACCGCCACACCGCAAGCACCCGCAGACGCGCGTCGCGGCGGGCGCGCCCCCCGCCCACGGATGGCGTGGTCACCGGCCATCTGCACCCGCGGACGGCAACGAGACCGGAACCGGAGGAACAACCGGCTCCGCTCCGGCGCCCGAACACCCGCCACCCACCCGCCCGCACCCGGCGAACCGGGCCGCCGCCCCCACCTCCCGTCCGCAGCCGGCCGCTTTGCGCCGAAGGCGCGAGACGCCGGGAGAGCCGAAGGACTCGGGAAGGCCGAAGAACTCGGGAACACCCAAGAAACCGGGAACGCCCAAGAGGGCCCTACGCGGCGAGCGGCTGCGTGCCGGGGCCCCGGTGGATGCCGACGTCGCGCAGGAGGCGTTGCGCCGCACGGCGCCCGGAGAGCAGTGCCCCCTGCACCGTGCTGGTGTCGCGGTGGTCGCCGCACACGTAGAGCCCCTGCAGGATCCGCACCGGCCGCCGCAGATCGTGCGGCGCCGGCATCGCGGGCAGCGCGTCGGGGTCGTGGTGGACGGCGAGCAGTTCCCACCCCGCCGTGGAGGTGCCGTAGAGCTCCGCGAGGTGGGCCCGGACGGCGATGTCGTCCGGGGCTGGGACGGCGGCGGGGCCGAGCAGGACGGAGGTGACCAGGGCGCGGCCCACGGGCGCGCGGGAGGGGTCGACGAGGCTGGCCGGAATCGTGTGGGAGACCGGGCCGCGGCGGTCCGCGTCGAGCACGAGCACCGGCTGCCGCAGCGGCGCCACCGCCGCGGCATGGTGGACGACCGTGACGCCGTGGAAGGCCGGGATCCGCAGCCCGGGCAGGAGCCCGGCCGCCGCACGGGCCCCCGTGGCGACGACCACGGCCCGGCACGGGATCTCCTCCCCGCCCGCCGTACGGACGCCGTTGGTGGCCGCGGTGACCGCCCGCACCCCGGTGCGGACCGTCCCGGGCGGCAGCGCGGCCGCCAGCGCCTGGGGGACCGCCGCCGCGCCGCCCGCCGGCAGGCACGTACGGCCGAGGGCGAAGCCGCGCAGGACGAGGTCGGCGACCCGGCTGGAGGTGGTGAGGTCCGGGTCGCAGAGCAGCGCGGACAGCAGCGGCCGCAAGTAGCCGTCGACCGTGCGCGGCGCGAAGCCGCGCGAGGCGAGGGCGGCGGCCGCCGTGGTCTCGGGGCGGTCGAGGAGCCGGTCGGCGGGGGCGTCGGCGAGGCGGTTGAGGGCCGCCCGCAGCCGGGCCTTGTCCAGAGGCGAGCCGATGGGCGCGCGGGCCACGGCGAGCGCGGCGCGCGGATCGCCGACGCGGTAGCCACGGCCGTCGGCCCGGACCAGGACGCCGGGGGAGAACGGCCGCAGCTGCAGGCCCCGCAGGACCGGGGTACGGCGCAGCTCCGGGTAGGAGGTGTTGAGCAGTTGTGGGCCCCGGTCGAGGAGGAAACCGTCGACCTTCTCGGTGGCCATGCGGCCGCCGACCCGGTCCTCGGCCTCCAGGACGGTGACGGTGAGCCCCGCGCTGGTGAGGTGATGCGCCGCGGAGAGCCCGGCGAGGCCGGCCCCGATCACGCACACGTCCGTCAGTGAACCCGTAGAGCGTGCTGTAGAGAGCACGATGCCCCTCCCCGAGGTCGGCACGTTTCCCCGCTCGCGTCAGCTGGCGCTGGAACCGTCATGCCCACTCCCGTGCCAACTGATGCCGGAAAACGGGCCCAGGTGGCATTCAGTGCCTTTCTTCGGCCAGCGCGGCGCGGATCGCGTCGTCGATCCCGGGGTGGGTGAAGGCGAATCCGGAGTCCAGGAGCACCCGCGGCACCGCGCGCGTGCTGCTGAGGATCTCGGTGGCGAACTCCCCGACGACCGTGCGCACTACGGGCCCTGGGACCGCGAACACCGTGGGCCGGCGCAGCACCCGCCCCATCGCCTCGGTCACCTCGGCGTTGGTGAGGGCCTCTGGCGCGCACATGTTGACCGGGCCCGAGACGGACTCGGTGCCGATGATGTGGCGCAGCGCGGCGATCTGGTCGTACAGGGAGATGAAGCTCCAGTACTGGCGCCCGTCGCCGAGCCGCCCGCCCAGGCCCGCCTTGAAGAGCGGGAAGAGCCGCGCCCACGCCCCGCCCCTGCCGGACACGACCAGACCGGTGCGGATGAACGCGGTGCGGATGCCCGCCTCGCGGGCCGGATTGGCGGCGGCCTCCCAGTCGCGGCAGACGGAGGCGAGGAAGCCGGTGCCGAGCGGGGCGCTCTCGTCGACCCGGCGGTCGCCGGTGTCGCCGTACGCGGTGATCCCGGAGCCGCTGACGAGCACCCGCGGCGGTGCGTCCAGGGAGGCGAGGGCCCGCGCGAGGGTGGCGGTGCCCAGTACGCGGCTGTCGTGGATGGTCTTCTTGTACGCGTCCGTCCAGCGGTGGTCGCCGACCCCGGCGCCGGCGAGGTGGACGACGGCCTCCACGTCCGTGAGGCCGGAGGTGTCGACGGTGCCGCCTTCGGGGTCCCAGCGCACCTCGTCCGGCCCGGACGGCTCGCGCCTGACGAGGCGTACGACCTCGTGCCGGTCGGAGTGCAGGGAGCGGATCAGGGCGGAACCGATGAGCCCGGACGAGCCGGTGATGGCGATGCGCATGGGGACATCGTCGCGCGGAAGGGCCCCGCCGGTGTGGGAGGGTGACACGCATGTCCGACATCCGTGTGCGCCCGGCCCTGCTGTCCGACGACCCCGTGCTCGCCCGTCTGGAACGGGCGACCTGGTCCACCCTGCACGCGGTGCGGCCGCCGCTGGAGGAGCACGAGGACTTCTTCAGCGACCGCTTGGGCCCGGACGTGTGCCTGGTGGCGGAGGTCGAGGGCCGGGTCGCCGGATTCGTCGGGGTCGTGCCGCCGACTCCGCTGGCGTCCAACGCCCACGTACGCCAGATCCAGGGCCTGGCGGTCGACACCTGGGCGCGGGGCCGCGGGGTCGGGCTGGAACTCGTCATGGCGGCCGTGGACGCGGCCCGCCGGCAGGGGGCGCTGCGCGTCACGCTGCGGGTGCTGGGCCACAACACCCCGGCCCGCCGGCTGTACGAGGCGGCCGGGTTCGTGGTGGAGGGCGTCCTTCCGGGGGAGTTCCTGCTGGACGGCGCCTATGTGGACGACGTGTTCATGGGGCGCTCGCTGTGACGTGGTGACCGGGGAGTTCAGCCGAAGCGTTCCCAGAGCCTGGGGAATCGTTCCGCCACGGCGGCCGCGTTCTCGAAGTCGATGTAGACGCCCTCCGGCTCGGCGGGCTGCTCGGGAAGGCCGAGGTCCGGCAGCCGGACACCGGTGAGCTGCTCGTACGCCTCGTCCGCGGCGTAGCCGAGGTCCTCGGCGTCGCCGTCGACCTCCGGGTCGAAGGAGTCGCCCATGTCCGCGAGGGTGTCGGGGTCGTGGACGGCGCTCTCGAAGACGTGCCGGCCCTGCCCGATGAGCCAGCACCGGAAGAAGTCGAAGGCGTCGTCACCGGCGCCGCCCAGCATCAGGTCCGCGGCGGCCCACACGTCCCAGCGGTAGGCCCGGTTGAAGCGGCTCTCGAAGTGCCGTGCGAAGTCGACGACGGACTCCGGGTCCAGCTGGGTCAGCCGTTCCACCAGCAGGTCGGCGTGCTCCTCCGGATCGCCTCCCGCTGCCCCGCGTGTGCTGTCGACGATCTCCCAGAACTCCGTCTCGTCCATCACCGCTCCAGCATCCTGGCTGCGGCCCCCGGACGCACGCGGAACGGCGCAGACGCGCCCGTGTCGTGGGACATCCCGTGCGCGGCGGCGCCCTGATGACGGTCCGTCCGCAGCGTGTCCTCGCGCCGCACCGCGCGGTCCTCAGGCGTACGCGGCCGCCATCGCCCGGGCCGCCTCGGCCAGGCGCTTCCGCAGGGCGGCCGGGCGGAGGACCTCGGCGTCGGGGCCGAGAGCCAGGAGCTGGTCGTAGGCGACGTCCTGCGTCTCGACGGGGAGTGTGACGGTGACCCGTCCCCGCGGGTCGGGCGGCGCGGCGGCCGTGAGGGCCTCGCGGGCCGCGGTGCGGTCGGTGACGTACGGGAGGCGGCGGGCGCCGTCGGCCGAGAGGCGGACGACGACGGCCTCGCGGAGCACCGAGCGGGCGAACTCGGCGGCGCGGGCCTCCCAGAACGCGGGCAGATCGAAGTCCGGGTCTCTGCTGAAACGATCCGGCGAAGGTTCCGCGGCGCGGAAGCGGTCCACCCGGTAGACCCGGAAGTCCGTGCCGCAGCGTGCCACCGCGTACCAGACGCCCCCCTTCAGCACGAGCCCGTACGGATCCAGCTCCCGCTCCACCTCCTCGTCCCCGCGCCGGTAGCGGGCCCGCAGCCGCCGGTCCCCCCACACCGCCTCCGCGAGCGCCGGCAGCAGCCGAGGGGTCTCCGGCTCCTGCCACCAGCCGGGCGCGTCCAGATGGAAGCGCTGCGCCGCCGAGCGCGGCGCGTCCCGCAGTTCGGGAAGCAGGGCGGCCGAGACCTTCAGACGGGCCGAGGAGCCCGCGTCGTGCAGGCCCATGGCCCGCAGCGCGGCCGGCACCCCGGACAGGAAGAGCGCCTCGGCCTCCGCGCGGGCCAGTCCGGTCAGCCGGGTGCGGTAGCCGTCGACCAGCCGGTAGCCGCCGGAGCGCCCCCGTTCGGCGTAGACCGGCACGCCCGCCTCGGAGAGCGCCAGCACGTCCCGGCCGACGGTGCGCTCGGACACCTCCAGGGCCTTGGCGAGTTCGGTCGCCGTCATCGATTCACGGGACTGGAGCAGGAGGACGAGGTGGATCAGCCGTGCCGCACGCATACCCCCGAGGCTATGCGGTCTGCGCGGGCACCGGGACGGGGCCGGTCCGAGAGGTCCGGACCGGCCCCGCCGGGGCCCGCTGCGTGCGCGTCAGCGCGGGGGGAAGGTCAACGCAGCGCGCAACCCGCCAGGGCGGCCAGGCCGGTGGGGGCGGTGGCGCCCTGGCGGGAGATGGCGATGGTGATGCGGTCGATCACCGCGGCGCGCTTGCCCCGGAGCGGACCGAGGATCGCGTTGCCGACGAAGTTGGGCCCGCCCTGCCCGCGGGTGGTGACCAGCCGGTTCTCGGCCTCCTGGATCTGCCGTTGCAGCAGGGCGAGTTCACGGTCCACCTCGGCGCGGGCGGCGGCCGGGACGGCGCCCACGCGGGACGCCACGTCCGGGCACACGATGGAGTCGCCCGCGGCGGCCGGGGACCCGCCGGACGGGGCCGCGGACGCGGCCGGTGCCTGGGCGGCCGGTGCCGCCGTGGTACCGCCGGTGCTCAGGGCGCAGCCGGCGAGGGCCTCCAGCCCGGTGGGCCGGGCGGCGTGCCGGCCGATGGCGATGGCGATGCGGTCGAGTGTGGCGACCCGCTTGTCCTTCAGCGGCCCCAGGATGGCGTTGTCGACGAAGCCGGGCCCGCCCTCGCCCTGGGAGGTGACGAGCCGGCGGTCTGCCTCGGCGATCTGGGTGTCGAGCAGCGCGAGGTTGCGGTCGACCTCGGCCCGGGCCTGCGAGGGGATCGCCGGGAGAGCGCCCCGCACCGCGGGGCAGCTGACCGTGGGCGCGGCGGTGGCCGTGGGCCGTGCCTGGCCCGCCATGGCCGCTCCCACCACCACGACTCCCGACACCAGGGCACCGCCCACGACGCCGGCCACGAGCACGCGTCTGCGGTTGAAGGACGGAAGGGCACGCGACATCTGGTCTCCTCGACAGTGATCGACTGCTGGTCGCGCCCGTCTGGCCCCTCACGGGCGGTGCATGGCCTTGCCCCCTCCTATACGTCCGTCCGGCCCGAACCGCTCAACCCCGTACGGGATTTCCCGGAAAAGGCAGAGGCCCCAGCCCGGGAGGGGCTGGGGCCTCGGCCGCGGTACGGATCCGCGGGGTTCCCGGTCGGTTACAGACCCAGGTCGCCCTCGAACTCGCCGGCCTCGAGACGGGCCTTGACGTCGTTCAGGTAGCGGGCGGCGTCCGCGCCGTCGACCAGCTGGTGGTCGTACGACAGGGTCAGGTACGCCACGTCGCGGATCGCGATGGTCTCACCCAGGTCCGGGTGGTTGACCACCATCGGGCGGCGCACGGTGGCGCCGATGCCCAGCTCGGCGACCTGCGGGTAGTTCACGATGATCGTGTCGAACAGCGCACCGCGCGAGCCGGTGTTGCTGATCGTGAACGTGCCGCCGGACAGGTCGTCCGGGCTGATCTTCTTGTTGCGGACCTTGCCGGCCAGCTCGGCGGTCTTCTTGGCGATGCCGGCCAGGCTGAGGTCGCCGGCGCCCTTGATGACCGGGACCATCAGGCCCTGCTCCGAGTCCACCGCGATGCCGATGTTCTCGACGTCGTGGTAGGTGATGGTGCCGTCGTCGTTGATCTTGGCGTTGACGACCGGGTGGGCCTTGAGCGCCTCGGCGGCGGCCTTGACGAAGAACGGCATCGGCGAGAGCTTGACGCCCTCGCGGGCCAGGAAGGACTCCTTGGCCCGGGCCCGCAGCCTCATGATCTTGGTGACGTCCACCTCGACCACGGTCGACAGCTGCGCCTGGCTGTGCAGGGCCTTCATCATGTTGTCGGCGATGACCTTGCGGATGCGGGTCATCTTGACGGTCTGACCGCGCAGCGCGGCGGCCGCGGCCGGCACCGTGACGCCCGCGGCGGGAGCCGGGGCGGACGGGGCGGGAGCGGCGGCCTTGGCGGCCTCGGCGGCGGCCAGGACGTCCTGCTTGCGGATGCGGCCACCGACACCGGTGCCCTTGACCGTGGCGAGGTCCACGCCGTTCTCGGCGGCGAGCTTGCGGACCAGCGGGGTCACGTACGCGCCCTCGTCGGTCGGCGCGGTGGCCGACGGAGCGGCCGGGGCCGGGGTGACCGGAGCCGGAGCGGCGACGGGGGCCGGAGCGGGAGCCGGGGCCACCGGGGCGGGCGCGGGAGCCGGGGCCGACGGAGCGACCGGGGCGGGCGCCGGGGCCGGAGCCGCGGCGGCCGGGGCCGGGGCGGGAGCGGCGGGCGCCGGGGCCGGGGCGGGAGCGGCGGGAGCCGGGGCGGCGGCGGGCGCGGCACCGGCAACACCGATGACGGCGAGCTTGGCGCCGACCTCGGCGGTCTCGTCCTCGCCGACCAGGATCTCCAGCAGGGTGCCGGCGGCCGGCGACGGGATCTCGGTGTCGACCTTGTCCGTGGAGACCTCGAGCAGCGGCTCGTCGGCGTCCACGGTCTCACCGACCGACTTCAGCCAGCGGGTGACGGTGCCCTCGGTCACCGACTCGCCCAGCGCCGGCAGCAGCACCGGGGTGCCCTCGGCGGCGCCGGCCGGGGCCGGGGCGGGGGCGGGGGTCTCGGCGGCGGGCGCCGGGGCCTCCTGCACCGGAGCCGGCGCGGGCTCGGCCGCGGCGGCCGGGGCCGGGGCGGCAGCGGGGGCGCCCGTGCCGTCGTCGATGACGGCCAGCTCGGCGCCGACCTCCACCGTTTCGTCCTCGGCCACCTTGATGGAGGAGAGGATGCCCGAGGCGGGCGCCGGGATCTCGGTGTCGACCTTGTCGGTCGACACCTCGAGCAGCGGCTCGTCGGCCTCGACGCGCTCACCCTCGGCCTTCAGCCAGCGGGTGACGGTGCCCTCGGACACGCTCTCGCCGAGCGCCGGCAGGGTTACGGAAACCGCCATGGTTTCGGTTGCTCCTAACGATCTGTGCGGATGGTTCTGCGTGTCCGTGAATCAGTCGTGCGAGTGCAGCGGCTTGCCGGCCAGCGCCAGGTGGGCCTCGCCGAGGGCCTCGCTCTGCGTCGGGTGCGCGTGGATGAGCTGCGCGACCTCCGCGGGCAGGGCCTCCCAGTTGTAGACCAGCTGCGCCTCGCCGACCTGCTCGCCCATGCGGTCACCGACCATGTGGACGCCGACCACCGCACCGTCGCGGACCTGGACGAGCTTGATCTCGCCCGCGGTCTTGAGGATCTTGCTCTTGCCGTTGCCGGCCAGGTTGTACTTCAGGGTGACGACCTTGTCGGCGCCGTACAGTTCCTTGGCCTTGGCCTCGGAGATGCCGACGGAGGCGACCTCCGGGTGGCAGTACGTGACGCGTGGCACGCCGTCGTAGTCGATCGGGACGGTCTTCAGGCCGGCCAGCCGCTCCGCGACGAGGATGCCCTCGGCGAAGCCGACGTGGGCCAGCTGCAGGGTCGGGACGAGGTCGCCGACCGCGGAGATGGTGGGCACGTTGGTGCGCATGTACTCGTCGACCAGGACGTAGCCGCGGTCCATGGCGACCCCGGCCTCCTCGTAGCCCAGGCCCTGGGAGACCGGCCCGCGGCCGACGGCGACGAGCAGGACCTCGGCCTCGAACTCCTTGCCGTCGGCGAGGGTGACCTTGACGCCGTCGGCGGTGTACTCGGCCTTGGAGAAGAAGGTGCCGAGGTTGAACTTGATGCCCCGCTTGCGGAAGGCGCGCTCCAGGAGCTTGGAGCTGTTCTCGTCCTCGGCCGGCACGAGGTGCGGCAGGCCCTCGACGATGGTGATGTCGGCACCGAAGGACTTCCACGCCGAGGCGAACTCGACGCCGATGACGCCGCCGCCCAGGATGATCGCGGACTTCGGCACGCGGTCCAGGACCAGCGCGTGGTCGGAGGAGATGATGCGGTCGCCGTCGATGGCCAGGCCCGGCAGCGACTTCGGCACGGAACCGGTCGCGAGCAGCACGTGCCGGCCGGTGTAGCGCTGGCCGTTGACGTCCACCGTGGTGGGGGAGGAGAGCCGGCCCTCACCGGTCACGTAGGTGACCTTGCGGGAGGCCACCAGGCCCTGCAGGCCCTTGTAGAGGCCCGAGATCACGTCGTCCTTGTACTTGTGGACCCCGGCGATGTCGATGCCCTCGAAAGTGGCCTTGACACCGAACTGCTCGGCCTCGCGGGCCTGGTCCGCGATCTCACCGGCGTGCAGCAGAGCCTTCGTGGGGATGCAGCCGCGGTGCAGGCAGGTGCCGCCGAGCTTGTCCTTCTCGATCAGGGCGACGTCCAGACCGAGCTGCGCCGCGCGCAGGGCCGCGGCGTAGCCGCCGCTACCGCCACCGAGGATCACTAGGTCGAAAACGGTGCTGGCGTCGTTCGCCACGTCACGTCCTCCATGCATGGATACGCCGGAGCCGGTCCGTCGTGACCGGGCGGCGGCTTTTGTTCGGCCGCTTCTGTTAAACGGGGCCCTGTCGTGCCGAGACAACATCTTCGCACTTGTTCGGGGCGGGCGAGGCACCGGGCCGGTGTCTGAGACGTACGGAACGTCCCTGGCCGGGGCTACTCGCCGGTATCCCCTGCGAAATGCGAAGCGGTTGCACTCTTTGCTCGCTCTTGGCGAACGCGTACGGCCCCGGATGCCATACCCGGGGCCGTACCGAATGTGCTGAGGCTTACACCGCGGCTAGAGCAGCTCGCCCTCGCCCGCCTTCTCGGCCACGCGCACCAGGGTGCGGATGGCGGAGCCGGTGCCGCCCTTGGGGGTGTAGCCGAAGGGGCCGGACTCGTTGAAGGCCGGACCCGCGATGTCCAGGTGCGCCCAGGTGATGCCCTCGCCGACGAACTCCTTCAGGAACAGGCCGGCCGCCAGGCCGCCGCCCATGCGCTCGCCCATGTTGGAGATGTCCGCGGTGGGGGAGTCCATCGCCTTGCGCAGGTCGGCCGGGAGCGGCATCGGCCAGGACTGCTCGCCGACCTCGGTCGCGGTCTCGTGCACCGCGGTGCGGAAGGCGTCGTCGTTGGCCATGACACCGAAGATGCGGTTGCCGAGCGCCAGCACCATGGCGCCGGTCAGGGTCGCCACGTCGATGATCGCGTCGGGCTTCTCCTCCGAGGCGCGGGTGATCGCGTCGGCCATCACCAGGCGGCCCTCGGCGTCGGTGTTGAGCACCTCGACGGTCTTGCCGCTGTACATCTTCAGCACGTCGCCGGGACGGGCCGCGCTGCCCGACGGCATGTTCTCGGCGAGGGCCAGCCAGCCGGTGACGTTGACGGACAGGCCGAGGCGCGCGGCGGCGACCACGGTGGACAGCACGGCGGCGGCGCCGCTCATGTCGCACTTCATGGTCTCGTTGTGGCCGGCCGGCTTCAGGGAGATGCCGCCCGAGTCGTAGGTGATGCCCTTGCCGACCAGCGCGAGGTGCTTGGCGTCGCGGCCCTTGGCGCCCGCGTACGAGATCTTGACCAGGCGCGGCGGGTTCGCCGAGCCCTGGCCGACGCCCATGATGCCGCCGTAGCCGCCCTTGATCAGCGCCTTCTCGTCCAGCACCTCGATCTTGAGGCCGTGCTCCTTGGCGGCCTCCTGCGCGAGCGCGGCGAAGGACTTCGGGTTGAGGTCGTTCGGCGGCATGTTGATCAGGTCGCGCGCCCGGTTGACCTCGGTCGCGATGACGGTGGCCCGCTCGGCCGCGGCCTTGAACGCCTTGTCGCGCGGCTTCGCGCCGACCAGCGCGATCTCGGCGAGCGGCGCCTTGCCGTTGGCCGACTGGTACGCGGTGTACGCGTAGGCGCCGAGCAGCGCGCCCTCGGCGATCGCCTGCGCGGCGTCCGCGTCCTGCACCGGCAGCGCGTACGCGGCCTTCTTCGACCCGGCCAGCGCGCGGGCGGCGGCGCCGGCGGCCTTGCGCAGCGCCTCGGTGTCGTACGCGGCGCCGTCGGCCGGGGCCTCCCCGAGTCCGACCGCCAGCACGACCGGGGACTTCAGACCGTCCGGTGCGGGGAGCTTGGTCACCTCACCCTCAGCGCCCGAGGCGCCCAGTGTCTCGAGCGTCGCGGCGAGCCGGCCGGCGAAGGCCTGGTCCACCGCCTCCGCCCCGGCGGCGACCTCGGGGCCCTTCGCGCCCTTGGCCACGCCGACGACGACGGCGTCAGCGCGCAGCGCTGCCGCGGAGGAGGTGCTGAGAGTCAGTGCAGTCACGGTGATGCGGATCCTGTTCCTTCGGGGGTCCAATACTTGACGCCGGACTCCGTCCGGCTCCCCTCGTGTCTCGACGCCGGACTTCCTTCGCGGCACGGGGCGGGGGGTGCAGCACCGACCTTACGCTCACTCCTGTCGCTTGCGACCACGACCTGCGCCCATGGCGGTGAAGGCGCGGGTTTTCCCTATGGGAGCGCGGCCGCCCGGCATTCCGGGGGGATCCCCGAACCGGCGCCGCCCGGCGGGAGTTGGGGCCCCGCCCGGCGCGGGGGCCGGACGGCGGCCGCGCCGGCGCCGGCTCTCAGCCCAGGGAGAGGACCACCAGCGCTGCCGTCGCGGCGGTCTCGCACAACGCGCCGAAGACGTCACCGGTGACACCCCCCAGCCGCCTCCGGCAGCGGAGCAGCAGCAGTTCGGCGGCGGCCAGCGCCAGCAGCGCCGCCGCCGCGCAGCGCACGGCGTCCGGCACGCCGAAGGCGGCCCCGCAGGCCGCGCAGGCCAGGACCGTCAGCGCGGCGAGCGACCAGGCGGTACGGGCGGGGACGGCGCCCGCCACGGCCGCGCCGAGCCCGCCGGGGCGGGCCGGGGGCACACCCGCGCGGCAGGCGAGCGTCATGGCGGCGCGGGCGGTGAGGCCGGCCAGGGCGGCGGCCGCCGCGCCCCGGGTCCAGGACTGGCCGTACAGCCCGGCCAGCGCGGCGACCTGCGCCAGCAGGACGAGGACGAGGGTGAGCACGCCGAAGGGCCCGATGTCGGACTGCTTCATGATGCGCAGCGCGTCCTCGGCGGGCTTGCCGCTGCCCAGCCCGTCGGCGGTGTCCGCCAGTCCGTCCAGGTGCAGCCCCCGCGTCAGTGCGGCCGGTACGGCGGCACTCGCGACCGCGGCGAGCAGCGGGCCCGAGCCCAGGAGCAGCAGCACTCCGCCGGCCGCCGCCGAGCACAGCCCCGCGACCAGCCCGACGAGCGGCGCCCAGAGCATCCCCGCGCGGGCCGCCGGGCGGTCCCAGCGGGTGACCCGGACCCGCAGCACCGTCAACGTGCCGAAGGCGAAGCGCAGTCCGTCGCCGGGTGCGACGACGACAGGGTCAGCGGGGGAGGGGCCGGCGGTCATGGCGTGCAGGGTAACCGCCGGGCCGGAACCGTATAGTGCCGCGTACGGGGCGAAACGGGAGCAATCGGCATGAGCGACTGGTGGTATCGCAACATCATCGAGCCGGGGAAGCTGCCGCTGCTCCTGGCGCTCGGCGCCTTCGTGCTGACCTTCCTGATCACACGGATGATCACCCGCCTCATCCGGGCCGGGAAGGGCCCCTTCCGCAACATCTCGTCCGGCGGCACGCACATCCACCACGTGGTGCCCGGGATCGTCCTCATGACGATCGGCGGCTTCGGGGGCGTCGCCAGTTCCTCCCGCGGCTTCGGCGCCTACCTCTCGGCGCTGGTGTTCGGCGCGGGCGCGGGACTGGTCCTGGACGAGTTCGCGCTCGTGCTCTACCTGGACGACGTGTACTGGAGCGAACGCGGCCGCAAGAGCGTCGAGGCCGTCGTCGTCACCTTCTCCGTCCTCCTGATGATGCTCTGCGGACTGGTGCCCTTCGGCGTCAACTCGCTCACCCCCGACGAGCAGCAGAACCGCCTCTCGGTGATCGTCACCATCGTCGTCAACTTCCTCTTCGTCCTCGTCGCCCTCGTCAAGGGCAAGCTGCGCACCGCCGTCGTCGGCGTCTTCGTCCCCTTCGTCGCGCTGTACGGCGCCCTGCGGCTGGCCCGTCCGGGGTCCCTCTGGGCCGAGCGGTTCTACCACCGCAGGCCCAGGGCGGCCCGCCGGGCGGAGGTGCGCGCCGCCAAGCACGACGCGCGCTGGTCGGGACCGCTGAGGCGGCTTCAGGACTGGCTGGGCGGCTTCACCGAGCACTGAGCCCGGCGACGGGCGGCCAGGCGCTCCGCCAGGCACACCGGCAGCACCGCGGCGAGCGCCGCGCAGTGCTCGTACCCGGCGAGGTTGGGGACCAGCGCGGCCTCGGCCGCCATGCACACCACGACCGCCGACGCCGTCGCCCACGCCCGGTGGCGCACCGCCACGTACACCGCCAGCGCCGCGACGGCCGCCGACGGCCCGGTGTCCCGGACCGTCACCCACTCCGTGGGCAGGCCGAGGAAGCCGTCCGGGCCCACGGCCAGCGCGTAGCGGGCGTACGAGGTGCCGGCGAGCGTCGCGAGGTAGGCGACGGCGAGCGTGGGCAGCCGGCCGACGGCGATCTCCGCGACACCGAAGACGATCAGCACCTGGGCGAGCGCGCCCCACACCGGCAGCCCGAGGGCGGGCACGAACAGCGACAGCGGGGTGCGCAACAGGACCTGCCCGAAGGGCATGCCGGCCCGGACCACGCCGATGTGCGCGACCGGCCCGGCGCCCCAGGAGGTGATCTGCACCAGCTGCAGCAGACCGACGAGGCCGACCGCGCCGAGGGTCAGCGGCACCGCGCGCAGCCGCCGGCGCACCAGCGCCTCACGCACGTCCCACGCCAGAGCGCCCCACTCCGCGCGGGCGAACTCCCGCAGCCGCTTGCCGAGGCCCCTCACCGCCGCAGCGAGGGCAGCCGGGGCGCGGTGAGGAAGCCCTCCGCCCGTGCGCTGGCCAGCCCGATCCGGGGCAGCTCGCCGCCCTTCTCGAAGAGCAGGAAGCGCGGCTCCCAGATGGGCCGGTACTTGGCGTTGGCGCGGTACAGCGACTCGATCTGCCACCACCGGGAGAAGAAGGTCAGCAGTGCCCGCCACACCCGCAGCACCGGCCCGGCGCCCAGCCTCGCCCCGCGCTCGAAGACCGACCGGAACATCGCGAAGTTGAGGGAGACCCGTTCGACCCCGACCTCGTCCGCGTGCCGGATCAGCTCGATCACCATGAACTCCACCAGCCCGTTGTCGGAGTCCCGGTCGCGGCGCATCAGGTCCAGCGACAGCCTGTGCCGCCCCCACGGCACGAAGCTGAGCAGCGCCCGCGGCGCACCCCGCGCGTCCGCGCACTCCACCATGACGCAACGGCCGTCCGCCGGGCCGCCGAGCCGTCCCAGCGCCATGGAGAATCCCCGCTCTGTCTCCCCGTCGCGCCAGCGGTCCGCGCACTCCAGCAGCGCGTCCATCTCGGCCGCAGGGATGGACTCGTGACGCCGGATGCGGACCGTGTACCCGGCGCGCTGGACCCGGTGGTACGCCTGCCGAACGGTGCGCATCGCGCGGCCCTCCAGCGTGAACTCCTCGACCTCGACGATCGCCTCGTCGCCCAGCTCCAGGGCGCCCAGTCCGTGCCGCGCGTAGATCGTGCCGCCCTCCTCGCCGGCCCCCATCACGGCCGGCACCCAGGCGTGCGACCGGGCCTCGGCGAGCCAGGCGTCGATGGCCCCGGGCCACGCCTCGGGGTCGCCGATCGGGTCGCCGGAGGCCAGGGAGACCCCGCCGACGACGCGGTAGGCGATCGCGGACTTGCCCGTCGGCGACCAGACCACGCTCTTGTCGCGGCGGAGCGCGAAGTAGCCGAGCGAGTCCCGTTCGCCGTGCCGGTCCAGCAGGGCGCGCAGCCGCATCTCGTCCTCCGGGCAGAGCAGTTCGCGGCCGCGGGGGGCGCGGAACGCCACGTACAGCACCAGCAGGAACAACAGGGCACTCATGACGTTGATGACGACGTCGACCCAGCCCGGGGTTGAAATCCCCGGGAAGGATTCCTCGGCGCTCGCGAGCGAGACCACCCGGAGCATGGCGTACGCGTAGCGCTCGCCGAAGGTGGAGCCGTGCGCGGTGTCGGTGACAGTGACCAGCCCTGCGGCGAGCAGGCCGCCGATCGCGACGCCGCCGACGGCGACCGCGGCGGCCAGCCTCGCGTCGGAGCGGTCGCCCTTGGCGCGGAAGACGGGCCGGCCGGCGACCAGCGCGGCGCAGAAGGCGGCGGTGCACACCAGGGACACCCAGTTCTGGGGGTGGCCGCGGACCTCGGGGACGACCATCGCCACGACGAGGAGCAGCAGGTAGAGCCCGGCGGCGACGAGGTTGAGGATCCAGGCCGCGCGCTTCCTGCGGCGCATGGTGACGGCGAGGAAGAGCGCGAAGAAAGCCGTGGTGTAGCCGGCGGTCAGCAGGTAGGGGGTGAAGTACTCGTCGACGTCGTGGCGCCGGATGTCGTTGCCGAAGGACACCCACACGGCGCCCAGCAGGTCGACCAGGCCGACCAGGCGCAGATACCGGACGGTGAACACCGCGCCGCGCTCACGCCAGACCGAGACGGCCGTTCCCATGAGATCGAATCCTACGGGAACGGCCCGATTCGTGACGTATCAGAAACGTTCCGGCAGCTCCGCCGAGAGTGCCGCCGCCGCCTTCAGCAGCGGCAGCGCCAGCAGTGCCCCCGTGCCCTCACCCGCCGTCACCTTCTGCTCCAGCAGCGGCTCGATGGAGAGCCGGTCCAGCGCCTTGACCTGTCCCGGCTCACCGCTGGCCTGCCCGGCGAGCCACCAGTCCGGCGCCCGGAAGGCGATCCGCTGCGCCACCAGCGCGCAGGCCGCGGACACCACGCCGTCCAGCACCACCGGCAGCTTCCGCACCGCCGTCTGCAGCAGGAAGCCGGTGATCGCCGCCACGTCCGCGCCGCCGACCGCCGCCAGCAGCTCCAGCTGGTCGCCCAGCACCGGGCGGGCCCGGCGCAACGCGTCCCGGATCGCCGCGCACTTGCGCATCCACGCGATGTCGTCGATGCCCGAACCGCGGCCGGTCACCACCGAGGCGTCCGTACCGCACAGCGCCGCGATCAGCACGCCGGCCACCGTGGTGCCGCCCACGCTCAGGTCACCGAGCAGCACCAGGTCCGTGCCGGAGTCCGCCTCCTCGTCCGCGACGGCCATGCCGGCCCGGAACGCCGCCTCGGCCTCCTCGGCCGTCAGCGCGTCCTCCACGTCGATCCGGCCGGAGCCGCGCCGCACGCGGTGCGCCGTCACATCGGCGGGCAGGTCCTCGGCCGGGGCGTCCACGCCCACGTCCACCACCCGGACCCCCGCGCCGTACTGACGCGCCAGCACATTCACCGGCGAGGCGCCGTCCAGCACCCGCCGGACCAGCTGGACCGCGGTACCCGCCGGGCGGGCCGACACATTCAGCGCCGCCACTCCGTGGTCCGCCGCGAAGAGCACGGTCTTCGGGTGCCCGATCGGGCGTACGGTCGCCACGCCCTGGGCCGCCGACAGCCAGTCCGCGAGTTCGGCCAGCCCGCCCAGCGCGCTCGCCGGGCGCACCAGCCGCTGCCAGCGGTCGTGCGCGTCACGGCGGACACCGGCGTCCGGACGCTCCACCAGGGACGCGAAATCATCAAGGTTCAGGCCGCTCACGGGGTCGAACACTACCGGTCCCGAGGGCCGCGCGCCGAGGTCAGCCCCGCAGTGCCAGCGCCTGCCCCGCGACCACCAGCACCACGTGCTCGGACTCGTCCGCGACCGCCGCGTTGAGCCGCCCCAGCTCGTCCCGGAAACGGCGCCCGCTGGCCGTGGCCGGGACGACCCCGGAGCCGACCTCGTTGCTGACGGCGACGACCGTGCGGCGGGTCGCGCGCCACGCGGCGGCCAGCTCCGCGACACGGCGGCGCAGTTCGCGCTCCGCGCCCTCCGCCCAGTTCTCGTCGTCCCACGCGCCGAGCTCGTCCATGGTGTGCGTCAGCCACAGCGACAGGCAGTCGACCAGCAGCGCCGGGCCGTCCCCCTCCGCGAGCAGCGGCAGGAGGTCGCAGGTCTCCACCGTCTGCCACGACCCCGGGCGCCGCTCCCGGTGCAGCGCCACCCGCTGCGCCCACTCCGGGTCCCCGCCCCGCGTCCCGCCGGTGGCCACGTACAGCACGTCGGGGAAGGCCGACAGCCGCCGTTCCGCCTCCACCGACTTGCCCGAACGCGCCCCGCCCAGCACGAGCGTGCGCCGCGGCACGTCCGGCACGTCGTGAATGTCGCCGACCGTCAGCGTGGTGCCGTCCGGTATTGCCCGCGCGCCGAGCGCGGCCAGCCGGCGCCGCAGCTCGGGCCCCGGGTGGACGCGGTGGTCCAGGTGCACCGCGAGGACGTCGGTGGTGCTCCCGACCGCGCCCGCCCCCCGCAGCCGCGCCAGCGCGTCCGGCCGGGCCACGGCGTCCAGCAGCACGGTCCCATACGGCTCGACCGCCTCCGGGAGGCCCGCGGGGCCGCACTCCGGCGGCAGGTACAGCAGCCGCTGCCCGTCCGGCCCCGTCACCTCGTACCCGGAGCCGGGCGCGTCGACCGGCACCGCCCGTACGCGGTGCCCGGTCAGCACAGTGATCTCCTGCCCCGCCAGCACCCGGCTGGGAGCGGGCAGCCCCGCCGGGATCTCCACGGCCGGCCCGTCGTGCGGATGCGACAGCAGCACCTGGCGCACTCCCGCGAGCGACCGCCCCGACCGCGCGGCGGTCAGCGCCAGCCCCGGCGTCAGGTCGATCAGCACCGCCCCGTCCACGAGCAGCGCGGTCGCCGCCCGCGCCTGGTCGCCGACCGCCACCGCACACGCGGCGCACGGGCAGTCCGGGAGGGGCAGGCCGTCCGGGCCTCCGGTGCCGAGGAGAGTCAGTTCCACGTGCAGATCCTCTCGCGTCCGCGCACGCTACGCTGCCGGGCAGGCACCCCCAGGGACGAGGAGACGGACATGGCGTGGACGTGGCGTTTCGAGAAGACCGACGGCACGGAGGTCACCCCCGCGGTCGAGCCCGAGGAGTTCACCACCCAGGGCGACGCCGAGTCCTGGATCGGCGAGGTCTGGAAGGACCTCCTCCAGGGCGGTGCCGACCAGGTCGTCCTGTTCGAGGACAGCACGAGGATCTACGGCCCGATGAGCCTGCACGCCGACGAGTAGCCGCGCGGCCGGGCATCGGCCGGCCACGCACCGGCACCACGCCCGAGGGCGGGGCCGTGGGACGTCCCACGGCCCCGCCCTCGCGCGTATCCGGGCCGGTCCGGACTACTGGAGCTGACCCAGGGTGACCCGCACGGTCTTCTCGCTGCTGCCGCGCTGGACGGTGACGTCCACGGTGTCGCCGGGGGCGCGCTGTACCAGGGCCTCGGAGAGCGACTGGAGGGTCGTGATGTCGCTGTTCCCGACACGGGTGATGACGTCCCCGGGCTTGATGCCGGCCTTGTCGGCCGCGCCGCCCTTGGTGACCTCCACGACGCCCACCCCGGCGGGCTGGAAGTTCTCGTCGAGGACGGTGCGCCCGGCGATGCCGAGCGCCGCGCGGCCGGAGTCGACGACCTTGCCGTGCTTGATGATCTGGTCGGCGATGCGCGTGACGGTGGCCGCGGGGATGGCGAAGCCGATGCCCGGGGCGGCCGAGTCCCCCATCGAGGTGTTGACCGCGGCGAGGGTGGGGATGCCGATGACCTGGCCGGAGAGGTTGACCAGTGCGCCGCCGCTGTTGCCCGGGTTGATGGGGGCCGAGGTCTGCACCAGGTCGGCAAGGGTGGCGCCGACGCCGCCGCCGGACGGGGCCTCGCTGACCGTACGGCCGACGGCGGAGACGATGCCCTGGGTGACGCTGCTGTTCAGGCCGAGCGGACTGCCCATGGCGAGGACGATCTGGCCGACCTGGACGTCCCGGGAGCGGCCGAAGCTCGCCGGGCGCAACCCGTCGGGCGGGTCGTCGAGTTCGATGACGGCGAGGTCCTGCTCGGGATAGGCGGCGACGAGGCGGCCCTTGTGCGGGGCGTCGCTGTTGGCGAGGATGACCTCGAAGGTATCGGCGCTGCCGACGACATGGGCGTTGGTGACGATGTGGCCCTTGGTGTCGTAGAGGATGCCGGAGCCGAGCCCCTCGGACGTGTTGATCTGGACGACGGACGGCAGGACCGCCTTGACCACCTGCTGGTAGGAGTGCTCCAGATCGCGGGCGCCGGCCGCCTCGGAGGCGGCCACGGGCGCCGGCGCCGAGGACGACGCGGTGGGGGCGGCCGAGTCCCCCGTGCATCCGGCGGTCAGGCTTCCGGCGCACGCGACGGCCAGCAGCAGGGCCGCCGCTCGCAGTGCCGCCCGCGGCCGCCGTCGGTTCGGCTTCGAATCGCGCATGACCGAAGTGTCGCGTTCGCGGCGTCCCGTCCCCGGTAGCCCGCCCCGGTCAGCTCCGTACGCCGCACAGATGCAGCAGTGCCGCGACCGCGCGGTAGGGATCGGTGCGCCCGGCCAGTTCCTCGGCGGCCAGCAGTTCCCCGGGCACGTCCACGGCGTCGTCCGGCGCCGTGTCGGTGAAGACCCGCACCCCGTACCAGGCGTGCAGCGGCGCGCCGATCGCGCTGAGGGTCGTCGTCAGATCCGCGCGCCGGTCGGCGCGGGCAGGCAGGCCGAGCCGGTTGGTGTACGTGTCGGCCGCGAAGGCGGCCAGCGCGCCGGTCCAGTCGCCCTGCAGCGCGGGCCGCATCGCCAGGGCGTCCGCGTTCCGCACGAGCAGCGACAGCAGTCCGCCGGGGGCCAGGACCCGGGCGAGTCCGGCGACCATGGCGTCCGGCTCGGGCACGTACATCAGCACGCCGTGGCAGAGCACCACGTCGAAGCTGCCGGGCCCGAAGTGGCGACCGGTCTCACGACCGTCGCCCTCCAGGAGGGTGACCCGCTCGCGTATGCCCTCGGGCTCGGCGGCCAGCGCGTCCCGCAGGACGCCCGCCATGTGCGGATCGGCCTCCAGGCCGGTGACCAGGTGCCCGGCGCGGGCCATCCGCAGCGCCTGGGTGCCCTGCCCGGGGCCGACGTCGAGGATCCTCAGCCGGCGCCCGACCGGGAAGCGCGCGGTGATCTGCTCGTCGAGCTGGCGCGCGACCAGCTCCTGACGCACGGTGTTCCGGAGTCCGCCCAGCCGGTCCAGCCAGGATCCGGCCGCGCCGGCGAACCCGCCGTTCCCGCTCAGGGCTTGGTGCCGCGCTTGACCTGCGGCTTCGGCAGGCGCAGTCGGCGCATCTGGAGGGTCCGCATGAGGGCGTAGGCGACCGCGCCCTTGGTGGGCTTGTCCGGGAAGCGCTTGGCCAGCTCGCGCCGCAGCAGGAAACCGGTGATGATCGAGTCGATGACGATCAGCACGATCACCACGAGCCACAGCAGCAGCGAGAGGTTCTTCAGCGCGGTGCTCGGCACCATGCTCAGCACGAGGATGACCACGGCCAGCGGCAGGAAGAACTCGGCCACGCGGAAGCGGGAGTCCACGTAGTCGCGCGCGAACTTGCGGACCGGTCCCTTGTCGCGGGCGGGCAGATAGCGCTCGTCGCCGTTCATGAGCGCCTCGCGCTGCTTGGCGAGGTCGGCTCGCCGGGCGTCGCGGGCCTGCTTGGAGGCGGCCTTGCGGTCGGCGGGCGCGCTCACGGTCCTGCGGCGCTGGCTCTGGGCGTCACTGCGCTTGGGCGTGGGGCGACCCTTGGGAGCCTGCGGGTCGCGAGGCCGCGCGTCCTCCACCATGGTGGTGGACGCGGCCTGCTCGGTTTGGGAACGACGTCGGAACACGACTCCAAGGTTACGTGCTCGCCGACGGGACCCCCAGCCCCTCACCTACTCCCTGGGCCTGAGGTCATCGAACTGTGATCGTTCCTAAGGATGAGCGCATCCGCAACAGAACAGTGGGGTAATGGAACCAGGCCCCGTACTGTGGGGTCTGTAGATGTGGTGTGCTGGCGAGCTGAATGAAGGGGGCGCGCGAGGCCCATGAGCGGTGTCATGAAGCGGATGGGGATGATCTTCCGCGCGAAGGCCAACAAGGCCCTTGACCGGGCCGAGGATCCGCGCGAGACCCTCGACTACTCGTACCAGAAACAGCTGGAGCTGCTGCAGAAGGTGCGGCGCGGTGTCGCGGACGTCGCCACCTCGCGCAAGCGGCTGGAGCTGCAGCTGAACCAGCTGCAGCAGCAGTCGGCGAAGTTCGAGGACCAGGGCCGCAAGGCGCTCGCCCTGGGCAGGGAGGACCTGGCCCGCGAGGCGCTGTCGCGCCGGGCCGCGCTCCAGCAGCAGGTCACCGACCTGGAGACGCAGCATCAGACGCTGCAGGGCGAGGAGGAGAAGCTCACCCTCGCCGCCCAGCGGCTGCAGGCCAAGGTGGACGCCTTCCGCACCAAGAAGGAGACCATCAAGGCCACCTACAGCGCGGCCAAGGCGCAGACCCAGATCGGCGAGGCCTTCTCCGGCATCTCCGAGGAGATGGGCGACGTCGGCCTGGCGATCCAGCGCGCCGAGGACAAGACCGAGCAGTTGCGGGCCCGGGCCGGTGCCCTGGACGAGCTGCTGGCCTCCGGTGCCCTCGACGACCCGACCGGCATCGCCAAGGACGACATCCAGGCGGAGCTGGACCGTCTGTCCGGCGGCAGCGACGTGGAGCTGGAACTGCAGCGCATGAAGGCCGAGCTGGCCGGCGGCTCCCCGCAGCAGGCCATCGAGAGCGGCGGCCAGCAGGGCCAGAACCAGTCCCAGACCCAGGACCAGCCCCGGTTCGACAAGCAGTGAGGCACCCCTGAGGAGGGCGTCGTGATTGTACGGATCATGGGCGAGGGGCAGGTGACGGTGGCGGAGAGCCATCTCGCCGAGCTCGACAAGCTCGACGACGAGCTCCTGGCGGAGATGGAGAGCGGCGACGACGCCGGTTTCCGGCGCACGCTCACCGCACTCCTCGACGCCGTCCGCCGGCTCGGCACACCGCTGCCGGACGACTCCCTGGAGCCGTCCGAACTGATCCTGCCGGCCTCGGACGCCACCTTGGAGGAGGTCCGGGCGATGCTCCGCGACGACGGCCTCATCCCCGGCTGACCCTTCGCCGACCAGCGCACTCGCACGTGCCCCGGCCCGGTTCCGTACCGGGCCGGGGCACGGTCGTCTTGCGCGGCCCCGTACCGTTGATGAGCGTGCAGCATCGATCCATGAGGGACCGGGCCCGGCTGTGGCCGCAGGCCCACCCCATCGCCCTCGACGCCGGGCTGGCGCTCGCCGTCCTCGCGGTGATCCTCGGCAACATGTTCATCGGGCCGCACGCGGAGCGCTATGACGCCTCCGTCCCCGACATCGTCCTCAGCGTCGTCGCCTCCGCCGCGCTGCTGCTGCGCCGGCGGAGCCCGCTGGGCGTCCTCGCGGTCACCGGCGCGGTCACCGTCGTCTATCTGCTCACCGCGACGGGGGAGGGCCGCGCGCCGGTGGCGGCCGCCGTCGTCGTCGCGCTCTTCTCGGCCTCCACGCGCACCGATCGCACCACCACCTTCCGGCTGGGCCTGGCCACCTGCCTCCTGCTGCCCGCCATCGCGATGCTCTTCGGGTCGCGGCCCTGGTACTCCGCCGAGAACCTCGCGCTGTTCGCGTGGACCGGTATGGCCGCGGCGGCCGGCGAGGCCACCCGCAACCGCCGTGCCTACATCGCCGCCGTCGAGGAACGCGCGGAGCGGGCCGAGCGCACCCGGGAGGAGGAGGCAAAGCGCCGCGTCGCAGAGGAGCGGATGCGGATCGCCCGGGAGCTGCACGACGTGGTCGCCCACCACATCGCCCTGGTCAACGTGCAGGCTGGCGTCGCCGCCCACGTCATGGACAGCCGCCCCGACCAGGCGAAGCAGGCCCTCGCCCACGTCCGCGAGGCCAGCCGCTCCGCACTCGACGAGCTGCGCGCGACGGTCGGCCTGCTGCGGCAGTCCGGCGATCCAGCCGCCCCCATGGAGCCGGCGCCCGGCCTCGGCGTACTGGACCAGCTCGTCGACGGCTTCCGGCGGGCCGGGCTGCCGGTCGAGGTGGTCGAGGAGGCCCCGGGCACGCTGCCGGCCGGCGTCGACCTCACGGCGTACCGGGTCATCCAGGAATCCCTGACCAATGTGCACAAGCACGCCGGCCCGGGCGCGCGGGCGGAGATCCGCATCGCGCGCGGCGCCGACGCGCTCGAGGTCACCGTGCTCGACCGCGGCGGACGCCCGGACGCCCCGGTCACCGAGGGCGGCGGCCACGGTCTGATCGGCATGCGCGAGCGGGCCGCGGCCCTCGGCGGCACCTGCGAGGCCGGCCCGTGCACGCAGGGCGGCTTCCGCGTCCACGCGCGCCTGCCGCTGGCGGTACCGGCCTGAGCTCCGCCCGCCCGGCCGGGGATGGGAAAATGCCCGCATGATCAGGGTGCTGCTCGCGGACGACCAGGCACTGCTGCGCGGCGCGTTCCGCGTCCTCGTGGAGTCGGAACCGGACATGGAGGTCGTGGGGGAGGCCTCGGACGGCGCGGAGGCGGTCGCGCTGGCCCGCAGCACCCGGGCGGACGTCGTGCTGATGGACATCCGCATGCCCGGCACCGACGGCCTCGCCGCCACCCGCGAGATCACCGGTGCCGAGGACCTGACGGGCGTCGCGGTCCTCGTCCTGACCACCTTCGAGGCCGACGAGTACGTCGCGCAGGCGATCCGCGCCGGGGCCGCCGGCTTCCTCGGCAAGGGCGCCGAGCCGGACGAGCTGCTCGCCGCGATCCGCACCGTCGCCGCCGGGGACGCGCTGCTGTCGCCGTCCGCGACGAAGAGCCTGATCGGGCAGTTCCTGGCGCAGGCCGGCACACCGTCCCGCACCGCCCCCGAGCTCGACGCGCTCACCGCCCGCGAGCGCGAGGTGCTGATCGAGGTCGCGATGGGCCTGCCGAACGACGAGATCGCCGAACGCCTCGGCGTGAGCCCGCTCACCGTCAAGACCCATGTGAACCGCACCATGGCCAAGCTGGGCGCCCGCGACCGCGCTCAGCTGGTCGTGGCGGCGTACGAGTCCGGCCTGGTGCGCCCGGCCGGGCGCTGAACTACGCCCGGCGCCGTACCGCAGCCGCAGTACGCGACCGCCGCACACCACGACCTCGGAGTGAGGAAACCCCCCTCCCGGACGGGAGAAGCTGGGGTGGTCTGACGACCGATATCTGTATCCGCATCCTCTGACCCAGAGAAGAGACCGCACCACGATGTCCTGGCTGTCCAGAATCAGCCTCGCCCAGCGCGCCCTGATCGCGCTCATGGCCGTGGTCGCCGTCGTATTCGGCGCGATCGCGATACCTTCGCTCAAGCAGCAGCTGCTGCCCTCCATCGACCTGCCCGTCGTCTCGGTGATCACGACCCTCCAGGGTGCCTCGCCCGATGTCGTCGAGAAGCAGGTCGTCGAGCCGATCGAGGACGGCATCAAGGGTGTCGACGGGATCACCGGCATCACCTCGACGGCCAGCGAGGGCTCGGCCGTGATCATGGCCCAGTTCGACTACGGCAACGACAGCGACAAGCTGGTGGCCAACGTCCAGCAGGCCGTGAACCGGGTCTCCTCGCGTCTGCCGGAGGCGGCGGACCCGCAGGTCGTGGCCGGCTCGACCGACGACATCCCGACCGTCGTGCTCGCCGCCACCTCCACCGGGCTGGACCAGCAGGCGCTCGCCGACGGCCTGGACCGCTCCGTGGTCCCCGTGCTGCAGGACATCGACGGCGTCGGCCAGGTCACCGTCACCGGCGTCCAGGACCAGGTCGTCACGGTCACCCCGGACGACGCGAAGCTCGCCAGGGCAGGGATCGGCGCGGCCGCCGTGGTGCAGGCGCTGCAGGCCGGCGGCCACCCGGTGCCCGCCGGCTCCTTCGACGAGAACGGCAAGAGCCGTACCGTCCAGGTCGGCGGCGAGTACGCCTCGCTGGACGAGATCAAGGACCTGCGCGTCCCGGCGGCCGCCAAGCCCGTGCGGCTCGGTGACATCGCCACCGTCGTCGAGGCGCCGGACGCCACCGACTCCATCACGCGCACCGACGGCGAGCCGAGCCTCGGCATCGCCGTCACCATGACCCAGGACGGCAGCGCCGTCGCGGTCTCCACGGCGGTCAAGGACAAGCTGGCGGACATGGAGCGGGACCTCGGCAAGGGCGCGAAGCTCACCGTCGTCAGCGACCAGGGTCCGGCGGTCTCCAAGTCGATCCACGGCCTGACCACCGAGGGCCTGCTGGGCCTGCTCTTCGCGGTCCTGGTCATCCTGGTCTTCCTGGCGTCGCTGCGCTCGACGCTGGTGACCGCGCTCTCCATCCCGCTGTCGGTCGTGCTGACGCTGATCGTGCTGTGGACCCGCGACCTGTCCCTCAACGTCCTCACGCTGGGCGCTCTGACGATCGCCATCGGCCGGGTCGTCGACGACTCCATCGTGGTGCTGGAGAACATCAAGCGGCACCTGGCCTACGGCGAGGAGAAGCACTCGGCGATCATCACCGCCGTGCGCGAGGTCTCCGGCGCGGTCACCGCGTCCACGCTCACCACGGTCGCGGTCTTCCTGCCGATCGGACTGGTCGGCGGCCTGGTCGGGGCGCTGTTCGGCTCCTTCTCGCTGACCGTGGCGGCCGCGCTGCTCTCCTCGCTGCTGGTCTCGCTGACGGTGGTGCCGGTGTTCTCGTACTGGTTCCTCAAGCCCCCGGCCGACGCCGGCACGGCGGACCCGGACGAGATCCGCCGGGCGGCGGAGGCGAAGGAGGCCGGCAGCCTCCTGCAGCGGCTGTACGTCCCGGTGCTGCGCTTCGCCACCCGCCGCCGCATCACCAGCGTCGTGATCGCGGTCGCGGTGCTGCTGTGCACCTTCGGCCTGGTCCCGCTGCTGAAGACGAACTTCTTCGACCAGGGCGACCAGGACACCCTGACGGTCAAGCAGCAACTCGCGCCGGGCACCAGCCTGAAGACGTCCGACGCCGCGGCCGGCAAGGTCGAGAAGCTGCTGGGGAGCATCGACGAGGTCAAGGACTACCAGGTCACCGTCGGTTCCTCCGGCTTCCTGGCGGCCTTCGGCGGCGGTACCGGCGCCAACCAGGCCAGCTTCCAGGTCCGGCTGAAGGACGCCGGCGACACCGCCGCCGCCCTGGACAAGATCCGCGCCGGCCTGAAGACGCTCGACGGCGTCGGCACCACCTCGGTCTCCGCGGGCGGCGGCTTCGGCAGCCAGAACCTGTCGGTCGTGGTGAAGGCCGCCGACGGCGACACCCTCGCCAAGGCCGCGGACCAGGTCCGTGACGCCGTGGCCGGACTGGACGACGTCACCGACGTCACCAGCGACCTCGCGCAGTCCGTGCCCCGGATCGAGGTCCACGCCAAGCAGGCCGAGGCGGCGAAGTACGGCCTCAACGACACGACCATCGGCGCCGCCGTCACCCAGGCCGTGCGCGGCACGACCGTCGGCAAGGCGGTGCTGGACGACACCGAGCGCGATGTGCGGGTCACCTCCGCGCAGGGCGCCACGACCCTCGCCGGGCTCAAGGCGCTCACCATCGCCACCCCGGCGGGCCCGGTGAAGCTGGGCAAGGTCGCCGACGTGGTGGAGGCCCCCGGGCCGGTGCAGAAGACCCGGATCGACGGCGCTCGGGCGGCGACGATCACGGCGACGCCGACCGCCGACAACACCGGCGCCGTCAGCACCGCCCTGCAGAACAAGATCAAGTCGCTCCACCTCCCCAAGGGGGCGACGGCCGAGATCGGCGGCGTCTCCTCGGACCAGGGCGACGCCTTCTCGGGGCTCGCGCTGGCGATGCTCGCCGCCGTCGCCATCGTCTTCATGCTGCTGGTCGGCACGTTCCGCAGCCTGGTCCAGCCGCTGGTGCTGCTGGTGTCCATCCCGTTCGCCTCGACCGGCGCCATCGGCCTGCTGCTCATCACCGGCACCCCCCTGGGTGTGCCGGCACTGATCGGCATGCTGATGCTCATCGGCGTCGTCGTGACCAACGCGATCGTGCTGATGGACCTCATCAACCAGTACCGCGCCCAGGGTTACGGCGTCGTGGAGGCGGTCATCGAGGGCGGCCGGCACCGTCTGCGGCCGATCCTGATGACCGCGCTGGCGACCATCTTCGCCCTGCTCCCGATGGCCCTCGGGGTCACCGGTGAGGGCGGCTTCATCGCCCAGCCGCTCGCCGTGGTCGTCATCGGCGGTCTGCTCACCTCGACGCTGCTGACGCTGCTGCTCGTCCCGACCCTCTACACGATGGTCGAGATCCGCAAGGAGCGCCGCGCCAAGCGCAAGGCGCTGAAGCGGGCCGCCAAGAACGGCGGTCCCGGAGCCGGCGAGGCCGAGCAGGAGCCGGTACTGGCCGAGGTGTAGCGGCAACCTGCGGCAGGGCCCGGGGCGTTCACAGTCGCCCCGGGCCCCGCCGTACGTCCGGGGCCGCCGGTCCTACAGGAAGAACCCCGACGGGATGTACGGCTCCGGCGGTCGCATCCCGCGCAGGCAGACATAGCCGGACGTGCTCAGCTCCAGCCCGGCCGTCAGGCCGACGTCCACCGCCCACTGCTGCTCGGCCGTCAGATTGCCGACCCGTGCCGGGGTGCCCTCGGGCAGGCTCAGCAGCGCGGCCGTGAGCAGCCGGGTCGCCAGCCTGCGCGACGTGGCGGCCAGCAGCCGTACGTACCCGTCCTCGCCGACGTAGCAGTAGCCGCTGCCGGCGAGGTCGTCGACCACCAGCAGGCCGCTCTCGGTGAGCAGTTGGTCGTGGTCGGGGCCGTGCGCGCCGCCCCGGGTGCGCCGGTCGACGGAGTCCATCAGGTCGCGGTGCTTGGCCGACCCCTCGTGCACCGCCCCGTCCGGCGCCGGCAGGTCGCCCTTGCGGACGGCCCCCTCCAGGCGCATCGCCGGATGCAGCGCGAAGCCCGCCCGGCGGTAGGTCGCCGCCGCGCGCGGGTCGGGGGAGCTGCAGATGATGGCGCGCAGGCAGCCGCGCCCGTAGGCCAGGGCGGCGGCGAGCAGTTCGCGTCCGACCCCCTGCCGCTGCGCGGACGGCAGCACGGCGAAGAGCGACAGTCCCCAGGTCCCCTCGCGGCGCGTCGACATGGCGACCCCCAGTGGCATGCCGGAGGTCTCGTCGACGGCCAGCCAGCAGCCGCCGGGGTCGGTACGCGCGACGTACCGGTTGCGCCGTCGCAGCAGCGCGGCCCGCTCGGGAGGCATCTCCTCGGGCGGGCCGCCGCCGGGCAGGGCGCCGGAGGCGCCGAACGCGGCGGCGGCCACGACCGCTACCGCGTCGGCGTCCTCGTCGGTGTCGTGTAACGGGCGCAGGATCATGCGCCCATCCTGCCCCTACGGCAGGGCGAGCATCCGCTCCAGCGCGAGCTTGGCGAAGTGCTCGGTCTCCTGGTCGACCTGGATCCGGTTGACGACCTTGCCGTCCGCGAGCGACTCCAGCGCCCACACCAGGTGCGGCAGGTCGATCCGGTTCATGGTCGAGCAGAAGCAGACGGTCTTGTCGAGGAAGACGATCTGCTTGTCCGGGTGCGCCTTGGCCAGCCGGCGCACCAGGTTGAGCTCCGTGCCGATCGCCCAGGCGGAGCCGGCCGGGGCGGCCTCCAGGGCCTTGATGATGTACTCGGTCGAGCCGACGTAGTCGGCCGCGGTGACGACCTCGTGCTTGCACTCGGGGTGCACCAGGACGTTGACCCCGGGGATGCGGGCGCGGACGTCCTCCACCGAGTCCAGCGAGAAGCGGCCGTGCACCGAGCAGTGGCCGCGCCACAGGATCATCTTGGCGTCGCGCAGCTGCTCCGCCGTGACCCCGCCGTTCGGCTTGTGGGGGTTGTAGACGACGCAGTCCTCCAGCGAGAAGCCCATCTCGCGGACCGCGGTGTTGCGGCCGAGGTGCTGGTCGGGGAGGAAGAGCACCTTCTGCCCCTGCTGGAAGGCCCACTCCAGGGCCCGCTTGGCGTTGCTGGACGTGCAGATGGTGCCGCCGTGCCGGCCGGTGAAGGCCTTGATGTCGGCGGAGGAGTTCATGTACGAGACGGGCACGGTGACGTCGGCGACGCCGGCCTCGGTGAGCACGTCCCAGCACTCGGCGACCTGCTCGGCGGTGGCCATGTCGGCCATGGAGCAGCCGGCCGCCAGGTCGGGCAGGATCACCTGCTGGGCCTGGGAGGTCAGGATGTCCGCGGACTCGGCCATGAAGTGCACACCGCAGAAGACGATGTACTCGGCCTCGGGGCGGGCGGCGGCGTCACGGGCCAGCTTGAAGGAGTCGCCGGTCACGTCGGCGAACTGGATGACCTCGTCGCGCTGGTAGTGGTGACCCAGGACGAAGACCTTGTCGCCGAGCTTCGCCTTGGCGGCGCGGGCGCGCTCCACCAGATCCGGGTCCGAGGGCGCGGGCAGGTCACCGGGACAGTCGACACCGCGCTCACTGCGCGGGTCGGACTCGCGGCCCAGGAGGAGCAGGGCGAGCGGGGTCGGCTGGACGTCCAGCGGTTCGGATGTGGTGGTCACGGGCCCGGAGCCCTTTCTCTGCGGAACTGCGGCTCAAACCTTTTCGTCTATTTGACGCTATCTATCATAACCCGTTCGCGTCAGAATGACGATGGCCCTCGCGTCAGTGTGACGCATTACCCGTAGCCGGTCCGGTGTGCGAGCATGGAGGGCGCCAAGACGCATCGGACCCGGAGGAATGAATCCGGGAGGCCACCGGTTAACGGTCGTGCCAGCAGTCCGTACAACCCGGGAGTGAATCAGATGACGGTTCAGGACGAGACCAGCCAGAGCGAGGGCATCATCCTGTCCGACGCGGCGGCCTCCAAGGTCAAGAGCCTGCTCGAGCAGGAGGGCCGCGACGACCTCGCGCTGCGCGTCGCCGTCCAGCCGGGCGGTTGCTCCGGCCTGCGCTACCAGCTCTTCTTCGACGAGCGTTCGCTCGACGGCGACGTCGTGAAGGACTTCGGCGGTGTGAAGGTCGTCACCGACCGCATGAGCGCCCCCTACCTGGGCGGTGCCTCCATCGACTTCGTCGACACCATCGAGAAGCAGGGCTTCACGATCGACAACCCGAACGCCACCGGCTCCTGCGCCTGCGGCGACTCGTTCCACTGAGCCTTGTCGCACGAAGGCGGCGGACACCCGAGGTGCCCGCCGCCTTCGGCATGTCCTGAGGGTCCAGGCGCCCGCGTCCGCGGTCACCGCTGCTTCCGCGGCACCGTGCTGCCGTCGGAGAGGTCGACGACCTTGCGGTCGCCCAGCGGGGTGTCGAGACGCACTGTGCGGGTGAACCGCTTGGCGATCATGATGCAGGCCCTCCCCGGGTCCTTCTGGACCACCGTGATCCGGACCTTCACCACCGCGCCCGACTCGTCGGCCGAGGCCGTGTAGTCGCTGCACACCCCGCCCCAGAAGCGCAGCGAAAGCTGCGTGCCCTCGGCGCGGTACGACTCCACCTTCGCGGCCGAGGTGGCCGGGGCCGCCGTCCCCGAAGGCAAGGGAGAGGCCGTGCCGCCGCTGATGTGGGCCGGGTCCACCGCCGGCTGGGCCAGCACCGAGGTCCGCTTGACACCCTCCTGCGCCACCTCGAAGAGCCACGAGGGCACCAGCACCTGCCGTCCGGCCACGAACTGCGCCGACAGGCCGAACTCGGCCTTCCGCACCTCCATCGGCCGGTTCGCGCTCGGCACGCAGGGCATCACCTGCGGCAGGGCCGGATCGTCGCCGGGGGAGCGGGACGGCTTCGGCACCACCGTGGGGCAGTCGCCGATCCCCAGGTCACCGCCCGTCCCGGGGCGCTCCAGCTGCTTCAGGGCCTCCTTCGCGGACACCACGGGATAGGTGGCGCCCTCGGACAGCGGCGACATCATGCCGTACCCGCTCACCAGCAGGCCGTCCGAGCCGACCCGCACGGCCGACCGCCAGCCGTGCGTGGGCAGCCCCGCCACCCGCGGATCCGCGGTGACCGTGCGCAGCGCGCCGGAGACCTCGCTCGCGTCCGTACGGGCGCCCTTCAGCCCCAGCGCGGCGAAGACGGGAGCGGCCTTGCGCAGTGCCTCCGCCTCCGGCACCACGAGGTCGTCCCGGGCCGGGGCGCGGTTCTTGTGGGGCACGGCGCCGTAGTACGAGTACGCCCAGGTGCCCGGCGCGTCCTTGTTCACCCGGAGTGCGGGACCGCCGCCGTCGGGTGTGCCCCCGGCCTTCCAGACGCCGTGGTCGGACTTCACGGTGCCGGGCACGCCCAGAGCGCGCGCCAGCTTCTCCACGGCGGCACGCGACACGACGCCGGGCCGCTGGACGGCAGCTGAGGATGGGCCGTCGGGCAGATCGCCCCCGGCGGTGAGCTCGGCGCCGGTGGGGCGGAACCCCCCGTCCAGCCGCAGCGGCTCCGGGGAATCGCTCCCGCTGCCGCCCGAGGCCCTCGGCGCGCCTTCTCCGGCGCCCGACGAGGCCCAGTACGCACCGCCGCCCCCGGCGGCCAGCACGGCGACGGCGACCGCCGACATCACCCAGGGCGACGTGTGCCGGCGGCGCGGTCGTGTCGGCTCGCTCTCCACGATGGCTCCTTCGGCTCCGTACAACTGCGTGCAGCTGCTGACGTCCCGGTCCTTCAACCGGGGGACGTCACTTGGACGGGCCGGAGCGCTTCGCGGTTCCGATCAGTCGGCGTACTCGGCCATGCCCTCGACGACGTGCGCCGATGCGGCCGGCACGGTGATCCCGTGCAGGCTCGACGGGGTGACCCGCGCGGATTCGGCCTTCGCGGGGACCTCCCAGTGCTCGGCCATCTTGCGGCAGTCGCCGATGAGCTCGGCGAGCGACTCCGGGTCGCCGAGGGGGGCAGCGGGAAGAGGAGTGGTCATAGACACGACCCTAGGCACCCGGGGTCACGGGAGAAAGCCCTACTATCGGGTAGTTTCACCGTGTCGGCGCCCACCGGCCCAGCCGGTAGCGTGGACAGGTCCCGTCCGCCGCCCGCCTCCGCAGGAGCATCCCAGCCGTGCGTATCGCAGTCACCGGCTCCATCGCCACCGACCACCTGATGACCTTCCCCGGCCGATTCGCCGACCAGCTGGTCGCCGACCAGCTGCACACGGTCTCCCTCTCCTTCCTGGTCGACACGCTCGACGTACGCCGTGGTGGCGTCGGCGCGAACATCTGCTTCGGTATGGGCCAGCTGGGTGTCCGGCCCATCCTCGTCGGCGCCGCCGGCTCCGACTTCGACGACTACCGCGCCTGGCTCGACCGGCACGGCGTCGACACCGCGTCCGTCCGGATCTCCGAGGTCCTGCACACCGCGCGCTTCGTCTGCACCACCGACGCCGACCACAACCAGATCGGCTCCTTCTACACCGGCGCCATGAGCGAGGCCCGCCTCATCGAGCTGCAGGCCGTCGCCGCCCGCGTCGGCGGCCTCGACCTCGTCCTCATCGGCGCCGACGACCCCGAGGCGATGCTCCGCCACACCGAGGAGTGCCGCACCCGCGGCATCCCGTGGGCGGCGGACTTCTCGCAGCAGATCGCCCGCATGAACGGCGACGAGATCCGGATACTGCTGGACGGCGCGGCCTACCTCTTCTCCAACGAGTACGAGAAGGGCCTGATCGAGTCCAAGACCGGCTGGACGGACGAGGAGATCCTCGGCCGGGTCGGCACCCGCGTCACCACGCTGGGCTCGCGCGGCGTCCGCATCGAGCGGTCCGGCGAGGAGCCGATCGTCGTGGGCTGCGCGGAGGAGGACGCCAAGGTCGACCCCACGGGCGTCGGCGACGCCTTCCGCGCCGGCTTCCTCTCCGGCCTCGCGTGGGGCGTCGGCGTGGAGCGGGCGGCGCAGGTCGGCTGCATGCTCGCGACGCTGGTGATCGAGACCCTCGGCACGCAGGAGTACCAGCTGCGCCGGGCCCACTTCATGGACCGCTTCACCAAGGCCTACGGCGACGACGCCGCCGAAGAGGTCCGCGCGCACCTGCGGTGACGCGCTGACGACGTCGGCGGGGCAAGGCGCCCGGCTTCCCCCGGCCCTCGAAGGGCCAGGGGGAGCCGGGCGCACTTGTCTCCCGGGTTGCGGCCGGCGCCCGAGGCCGAGGCCGGGGCAGAGGCCGGGGCGGCCCGGCACGGGCCGGGGAAGAGCCGGCCCGGTCCCGCCCACCTGCGTGCGGGCGTGAGGCACTGCCCGGCCGTGGAGCCGGGGAAGAAGCGGTGGGCGCCGCGCCGTCAGGGCCGGTCCGCCCTCGCTCCGGCCGCCGCCGGGAGGGCCCCGTACCCCGCGGCGGACGGGCCGACCGCGCCCCGGGCGTGGGCGACGCCGAGGTCAGGAAAGGCGGCGGACCCAGTAGGCCGTGCCGCGCGCGGCGGGGTGCGCGCCGAGGTACTCCTGGGCGCGCATGTCGCACCAGGCGGGGATGTCGAGCCGGGCGGCCTCGTCGTCGGAGAGGACTGAGACGACGCCGCCGACCGGCACGTCGCCGATGACCTTCGCCAGCTCGATGACCGGAATCGGACACCGCTTGCCGAGGGAGTCGACGACGAGGTCGGGCCCGCCGACCTCGTCGTCCGCCGCCCCGGTCACCCGCCCCCCGCGCGCGGGTGCCGGCGTCGGCGCCCCGAGCCGCTCCCGTACCGTCCGCACGACCCCCGGCAGCACTTCGAGGAAGCGGTCGACGTCGCCCGCCTCCGCCCCCGCCGGCAGCGAGACCCGGACGTTCCCCTCCGACAGCACGCCCATCGCCTTGAGCACATGGCTGGGCGTCAGCGTGCTGGACGTGCACGACGACCCGGAGGAGACGGAGAAGCCCTCCCGGTCCAGCTCGTGCAGGAGCGCCTCGCCGTCCACGTAGAGGCAGGAGAAGGTCACCACGTTCGGCAGCCGCAGCTCGGGGTGGCCCACCACCTCGACGTCCGGGACCAGTTCGGGCACCGCGGCCCGGATCCGGTCGACCAGCGCGGACAGCCGTGCCGCCTCCGCGTCCGCCTCCGCGCGCACCGCCCGCAGGGAGGCCGCCGCGGCGACGATCGCGGGGAGGTTCTCGAAACCGGGCGCGCGCCCCGACTCCCTTTCGTCGGTGGGGCCCTGGGCGGCGAAGCGGGTGCCCTTGCGGACCGCGAGCAGGCCCACCCCGGACGGACCGCCCCACTTGTGGGCGCTCGCCGTCAGCAGCGACCAGCCGCCCGCCACCGCCCCCCAGCCCAGCGACTGGGCGGCGTCCACGAGCAGCGGCACCCCGGCCGCCCGGCACAGCTCGGCGGCCTCCTCGACCGGCTGCACCGTGCCGACCTCGTGGTTGGCGGACTGCAGGCACGCCAGCGCGGTGTCCTCCCGCAGCGCGGAGCCGAAGGCGTCGGCGTCGACCAGACCCGAGCGGTCCGTCCCGACCTCCGTGACGTCGGCGCCCTCGACCGCGTGCAGCACGGAGGAGTGCTCGACGGCCGAGACGACCACGTGCCGGCCGACCCGGCGGCGCCCGGCGAGCGCCCCGGCCACCCCCGTGTGCACGGCACGCGTACCCGAAGGAGTGAAAACGAGTTCGTCCGGACGGCACCCGGCGGCGTCGGCCGCGGCCTCCCGGGCGGCGTCGAGCAACAACCGGGCGCGGCGCCCCTCGCGGTAGAGCCGGAGGGGATCCGCCCACCCCTCGTCGAGCGCGGCGAGCAGGGCCTGCCGGGCGACGGGATGCAGTGGTGCGGCGGACGCGGCATCGAAGTAGGGCACGTTGTGCACGGTACGCCCAGCCGCCGCGGAGGTCGTCTGGGGACCAGTCAAAAGGCCCCGAAACGGGGCCCTCCGCAGGTGCGGAGCGGTGCCCGGCACCCCTTCGGGGGCCGCCCCGGCGCGTTGGCCCCCCTCCCCGCGCGCCCCAAAATCGAGTCCAGTAGGGTTTGGTCCGCATAAACATCCACACCACTGCCCGCGCCAGGGCGACCGACCAGCACAGGCCGGGAATCCGGACGCGCGGGCGAGACTCTCGGGAAGGCGCTACGTGAGTCCCTACGGCTCCGACCGCTCGTCGCGGCGCCCGATGCGGCGGATTCTGCCGCAGGCGCTGGCCGCGGGCCTGGTCCTTGCGACCGCCACCGGTTGCACATACGAGGACTTCCCCCGCCTCGGCATGCCCAGCCCCGCCACGGAGCAGGCACCGCGGATCCTGTCGCTCTGGCAGGGTTCCTGGGCCGCCGCGCTCGCGGTCGGCGTGCTCGTCTGGGGACTGATCCTCTGGAGCATCATCTTCCACCGGCGCAGCCGCACCAAGGTGGAGATCCCGCCCCAGGTCCGCTACAACATGCCGATCGAGGCGCTCTTCACCACGGTCCCGCTGGTCATCATCTCGGTGCTGTTCTACTTCACCGCCCGGGACGAGTCCAAGCTCCTGGAGACCTCGAAGACCCCTGACCACGTCGTCAACGTGGTCGGTTTCCAGTGGAGCTGGGCCTTCAACTACGTCGAGGACGTGGACGGCAACCCGTCGACCCCCAAGGCCGGCACGGTGCCCCCGGAGCTCTCCTCGATCCCGGCGAAGAAGCTGGACGCGCCCGCGGGCGCCGACGGTGTCTACGACTTCGGCACGCCCGCCTCCAAGGACCAGGACACCGGCAACCCGGGCCCGACCCTGTGGCTGCCCAAGGGCGAGTCGGTCCGGTTCGTCCTCACCTCGCGTGACGTCATCCACTCCTTCTGGGTGGTGAACTTCCTGTTCAAGATGGACGTCATCCCCGGCCACACCAACGTCTTCCAGGTGACCCCCAACAAGGAGGGCACCTTCGTGGGCAAGTGCGCCGAGCTGTGCGGCGTGGACCACTCCCGGATGCTCTTCAACGTCAAGGTCGTCTCGCCGGAGGCTTACAAGCAGCACCTCCAGGACCTGGCGAAGAAGGGCCAGACCGGTTACGTCCCGGCAGGCATTGCCACCACCGGCAACGCCAAGAACGCGGAGACCAAGACCCAGTGAGCATTCTCAACGAACCCCACGGTGCGGCCGCCGCCCACGACGCGTACGCGGACGAGATGCCGGTCCGCACGAAGCAGCCCGGCAATGTCATCGTCAAGTGGCTGACCACCACCGACCACAAGACGATCGGCACGCTCTACCTGGCGACGTCGTTCTTCTTCTTCCTCATCGGCGGCGTGATGGCGCTCATCATGCGCGCCGAGCTCGCCCGCCCGGGCACCCAGGTGGTGTCCAACGAGCAGTTCAACCAGCTCTTCACGATGCACGGCACCGTGATGCTGCTGATGTTCGCGACGCCGCTCTTCGCCGGCTTCGCGAACTGGATCATGCCGCTGCAGATCGGCGCGCCCGACGTCGCCTTCCCGCGGCTGAACATGTTCGCCTACTGGCTCTACCTGTTCGGCTCGCTCATCGCGGTCGCCGGCTTCCTCACCCCGAACGGCGCCGCCGACTTCGGCTGGTTCGCCTACTCCCCGCTGACGGACGCGGTCCGCTCGCCGGGCATCGGCGGTGACCTGTGGATCATGGGTCTGGCCTTCTCCGGCTTCGGCACGATCCTCGGCTCGGTCAACTTCATCACCACGATCATCTGCATGCGCGCCCCCGGCATGACGATGTTCCGTATGCCGATCTTCGTCTGGAACGTGCTGCTCACCGGTGTGCTGGTGCTCTTCGCCTTCCCGGTGCTGGCCGCCGCGCTGCTGGCCCTGGAGGCCGACCGCAAGTTCGGCGCCCATGTGTTCGACGCGGCCAACGGCGGTGCCCTGCTATGGCAGCACCTGTTCTGGTTCTTCGGGCACCCAGAGGTGTACATCATCGCGCTGCCGTTCTTCGGCATCATCAGTGAGGTCATCCCGGTCTTCTCCCGGAAGCCGATGTTCGGCTACGTCAGCCTCATCGCGGCGACGATCTCCATCGCCGGCCTCTCGGCGACGGTGTGGGCCCACCACATGTACGTCACCGGCGGTGTGCTGCTGCCGTTCTTCTCCTTCATGACCTTCCTGATCGCCGTACCGACCGGTGTGAAGTTCTTCAACTGGATCGGCACGATGTGGAAGGGCTCACTGAGCTTCGAGACACCGATGCTCTGGGCGATCGGCTTCCTGATCACCTTCACCTTCGGCGGTCTGACCGGCGTCATCCTGGCCTCTCCGCCGCTGGACTTCCACGTCTCGGACTCGTACTTCGTGGTGGCCCACTTCCACTACGTCGTCTTCGGCACCGTCGTGTTCGCGATGTTCTCCGGCTTCCACTTCTGGTGGCCGAAGTTCACCGGCAAGATGCTCGACGAGCGACTGGGCAAGATCACCTTCTGGACGCTGTTCTTCGGCTTCCACGGCACCTTCCTCGTCCAGCACTGGCTGGGTGCCGAGGGCATGCCCCGCCGGTACGCGGACTACCTGGCCGCGGACGGCTTCACCACGCTGAACACCATCTCGACCATCAGCTCCTTCCTGCTGGGCCTGTCAATGCTGCCGTTCCTCTACAACGTGTGGAAGACCGCCAAGTACGGCAAGCCGGTCGAGGTCGACGACCCGTGGGGCTACGGCCGCTCGCTGGAGTGGGCGACCTCCTGCCCGCCGCCGCGGCACAACTTCCTCACGCTGCCCCGCATCCGGTCCGAATCCCCGGCCTTCGACCTCCACCACCCGGAGATGGCCGCTCTGGACCAGCTGGAGAACGTCGGCGCGGCCCCGGCCGTGTCCGGCGGCGATGAGAAGGAGAGCGGCAAGTGAAGTTCCAGGGCAAGCTGTTCCTGTGGCTGTCCGTCTTCTTCCTGGGCATGGCCACGGTCTACGGCCTGTGGTCCAAGGAGCCGGTCGGCACCACGGCGCTCTTCCTCTCCTTCGGCCTCTCCGTGATGGTCGGGTTCTACCTGGCCTTCACCGCCCGCCGCGCGGACACGGGAGCCCAGGACCGCGAGGACGCGGACGTCGCGGACGACTCCGGCGAGCTGGGCTTCTTCAGCCCGCACAGCTGGCAGCCGCTGCTGCTGGCCTTCGGTGGTGCCACGGCCTTCCTGGGCATCATCTTCGGCTGGTGGCTGATCTACTTCGCGTCGCCGTTCATCCTCGTCGGCCTGTGGGGCTGGGTCTTCGAGTACTACCGGGGTGAGAACCGCACCCAGTGAGCGCTCCGCGCGCCCACCCGCGACACGGCGATGGCCCGGACACCCGGAAGGGGGTCCGGGCCATCGCCCGTTCGTACGCGCTCGGCGGGCGGCGGGAGATCATCTCTGCCTAGCGTGGTGACCATGGGTCACTTTTCTCCGCGCCGCATGGCGATCGCGATCGCAGCAGTGACACTGTCGGCGCCGCTGGCTTCCTGTTCGGACAACGGCGATCCCCTCGCCACGGTCCCCTACGACGCCGCTGGCCAGGTCGTGTGGACCGGGGGCATCACCGGGTCGAAGAAGGCCGACCCCAAGAAGCCGCTCGAAATCACCGTCAAGGGTGACGGCAACCGCATCACCGATGTGACGGCCACGGACAGCTCCGGACGCTACGTGAGCGGCCGCCTGTCCGCGGACGGCAGGCGCTGGAGCAGCACCTCCAAGCTCTCCGCCGCGTCGCACTACGTCGTCCAGGTGACCACCGAGGACACGAAGGGCCGTCAGGGCCGCAAGACGCTCGCCGTCGACACCTCGGGCACCAAGCGCCGCCTGAACGTCACCTTCGGCCCGGAGAGCGGCACCTACGGCGTCGGCCAGCCCATCACGGCCGAGCTCAGCGCGCCCGTGAAGGACCGCCTCAGCCGGAGCATGGTCGAGCGCAATCTGCACGTCAACGCCTCCCCGGCGGCCGACGAGGGCGCCTGGTACTGGGTCGACGACCGCACCCTGCACTACCGTCCGCGCACCTACTGGCCGGCGCACGCCCGTATCGACGTCCGCAGCACGCTGAACGACGTCCACGTCAAGGGGTCCCTCTACGGAGGCAAGGTCAAGCCGCTGACGCTCAGGACCGGCGACCGCATCGAGGCCGTCACCGACGCGGCCACGCACACCATGACCTTCAAGCGCAACGGCAAGCTCGTCCGCACCATCCCGGTCACCACCGGGAAGCCCGGCTTCTCGACCCGCAACGGCATCAAGGTGGTGCTCGGTCAGGAGGCCAACGTACGGATGCGCAGCGAGACCGTGGGCATCGCCTCGGGCAGTTCCGACTCCTACGACCTGCCCGTCCAGTGGGCCACCCGGGTGACCTGGAGCGGTGAGTACGTGCACGCGGCGCCCTGGTCCGTGGGCTCGCAGGGGATCGCCAACGTCAGCCACGGCTGCGTCGGCATGAGCACCGAGAACGCGCACTGGTTCTTCGACAACGTGCGGCGCGGCGACCTGGTCTCGGTCGTCCACAGCCTGGGTGAGGACATGCCCGCCTTCAGCAACGGCTTCGGCGACTGGAACCTCACCTGGAGCCAGTGGCGCAAGGGCAGCGCGGCAGGCACGCGCGAGGGCGCCGACCCGGCCGTGGCGGACCGTACCGACGCCCCTGAGGCCCGCCTGCGGCCGGAGATGTGACGCCGCCAGGGCCCTGCCTCCGGCTCCCCGGGGCATCGCGCCAGGGAGCCGGAAGCAGGGCCCTACGCGTCGATGGACAGCCGCTGCCTCAGCAGCCCCGCCAGGGCGGCGCTCAGCTCGACCGGGTCGACGGGGTGGCTCACCGCCGCGTCGGCCCGGCTCCAGCTGGCCAGCCAGGCGTCCTGGGGACGCCCGATGAGCACCAGCACCGGCGGGCACCGGAAGATCTCGTCCTTCACCTGACGGCACACGCCCATGCCGCCGGCCGGGACGGCCTCGCCGTCCAGCACGCACGCGTCGATGCCGCCGTTCTCCAGCGCGCTGAGCACCGCCGGGAGGGTCGCGCACTCCAGGTACTCGACCGGCGGGAGATCGCTCGCAGGGCGGCGGCCGACGGCCAGACGGACCTGTTCCCGGGTGTTCCTGTCGTCGCTGTAGACCAGCACCGTCGCGGTCGTCTGCATCCGTGCCTCCTCGCCGTCGTGGAGTCGCCTGCCTGTGGCCGAACCCTACTCCCGAGCAGGGGGCTTCGAGGAGGGTTAGCCCCTTCGGGCGATGCCTTTCCCTACCTCAAGGGCCTTGACACACCGAATGGCACCCCCCGGAGTGAGCGCGAGATAAGCGACCGACATAATGTCGGTCGTGGCGACAGCAACAGCAGTAGAAACCGGGCACGCGCACCCGTCGGTCAACCGGCCGAACCTCACCAGCGTCGGAACCATCATCTGGCTGAGTTCCGAGCTGATGTTCTTCGCGGCCCTCTTCGCGATGTACTTCACCCTTCGCTCGGTGACGGGTGCCGAGTACTGGAAGGCACACGCCGACCTCCTGAACGTCCCGTTCTCGGCGGCGAACACCACGATCCTCGTGCTCTCCTCCTTCACCTGCCAGATGGGTGTCTTCGCCGCCGAGCGCGGCGATGTGAAGAAGCTGCGCGCGTGGTTCATCGTGACCTTCATCATGGGCGCGATCTTCATCGGCGGTCAGATCTTCGAGTACACCAACCTGGTGAAGGAGGACGGCCTCTCGCTCTCCTCCGACCCCTACGGCTCGGTGTTCTACCTGACCACCGGTTTCCACGGTCTGCACGTGACGGGTGGTCTCATCGCCTTCCTGCTGGTCCTCGGACGGACCTATGCGGCAAAGCGGTTCACCCACGAGCAGGCCACCGCGGCCATCGTCGTGTCCTACTACTGGCACTTCGTCGATGTCGTCTGGATCGGCCTCTTCGCCACGATCTACCTGATCAAGTAGTCGGACGGCCGCTCGAGTTGCGGCAGACGGTCACGACATCCAGAACCATCGACGCAAGAGATCCTGACACCGGGGTAATCCGTGAAAAAGCTCTCCGCACGACGGCGCCACCCGCTGGCGGCGCTCGTCGTCCTACTTGTCGCGCTCACGGCCATCGGGGGGCTGTACGCCGCGCTCGCGCCGGCGCCGAAGGCGCAGGCCGACGACAGCTCGCAGTCCCTCGCGATCGAAGAGGGCAAGAAGCTGTACGCCGTCGGTTGCTCCAGCTGCCACGGTACGTCGGGCCAGGGCGGCAGTGACGGCCCGAGCCTGGTCGGCGTCGGCTCCGCGGCCGTGGACTTCCAGGTCGGCACCGGCCGCATGCCGGCCCAGCAGCCCGGCGCCCAGGTGCCGAGCAAGAAGGTCATCTACGACCAGAAGCAGATCGACCAGCTCGCGGCATACATCGCCTCGCTGGGTCCCGGCCCGGTCACGCCCACCGAGGAGCAGTACAACCCGGCCGGCGCCGACATGGCCCGCGGCGGGGAGCTGTTCCGCACCAACTGCGCCCAGTGCCACAACTACCAGGGCAAGGGCGGTGCGCTGACGCACGGCAAGTACGCGCCCACGCTGGCGGGCGTCAGCAACAAGCACCTGTACGAGGCCATGCTCACCGGCCCGCAGAACATGCCGTCGTTCCCCGAGACGACGATGCCGGAGGAGAACAAGCGGGAGATCATCGCGTACCTCAACGCGGTCAACGGTGAGGGTTCGCCGAGCCCCGGCGGTATGTCGCTGGGCAGCCTCGGCCCGGTCACCGAGGGTCTGTTCGGCTGGATCTTCGGCCTCGGTGCCCTGATCGTCTGCGCCATTTGGCTCGCGGCCCACACCACCAAGGCGAAGAAGTCATGAGTCAGGACATGTCAGAAGAGAACCTGCCGGACAGGCCGGCACACGAGGGCGGCGGCCAGGTCGCGACGGTGGAGAACCCGTTCGCGGACCCCGGTCTCCCGGCGCACGAGCCGCGTCGCCAGGACATCGACGAGAAGGCCGCGAGGTCCTCCGAGCGCACGGTGGCGTTCCTGTTCACCGTGTCGATGCTCGCCACGCTCGGCTTCATCGCCAGCTTCGTCGTCCTCCCGATCGACAAGATCGTCTACATCTGGCCGCTGGGCCACATCAGCGCGCTGAACTTCGCGCTGGGCATGACCCTGGGCGTCTCGCTCTTCGCCATCGGCGCGGGCGCCGTCCACTGGGCCCGCACGCTGATGTCGGACGTCGAGGTCGCCGACGAGCGTCACCCGATCGAGGCGAGCCCCGAGGTCAAGGCGAAGGTCATGTCCGACTTCGCCGACGGCACGGCGGAGAGCCAGATCGGCCGCCGCAAGCTGATCCGCAACACCATGCTCGGCGCGCTCACCCTGGTGCCGCTGTCGGGTCTGTTCCTGCTGCGCGACCTCGGTCCGCTGCCCGAGGACAAACTCCGCCACACGCTGTGGTCCAAGGGCAAGCTGCTGATCAACCAGAACACCAACAAGCCGCTGCGTGCCGAGGACGTCGCCGTCGGCTCCCTGACCTTCGCCGTGCCCGAGGGCCTGGAGGAGGATCAGGCGGACTTCCAGGAGCAGGTCGCCAAGGCGGCGCTGATGATCGTCCGGATCCAGCCGGAGGACATCAAGGACAAGAAGTCCCGTGACTGGGCGCACCAGGGCATCCTGGCGTTCTCCAAGATCTGCACCCACGTCGGCTGCCCGATCAGCCTCTACGAGCAGCAGACGCATCACGTGCTCTGCCCGTGCCACCAGTCGACGTTCGACCTGTCCGACGGCGCCCGGGTGATCTTCGGCCCTGCCGGTCACGCCCTGCCGCAGCTGCGGATCAGTGTGAACGGCGAGGGCTACCTCGAGGCGCTGGGCGACTTCGAAGAGCCTGTGGGCCCTGCCTTCTGGGAGCGTGGATGAGCACCAACGAGAGCGCGAGCGCGAAGCCGCGCGGCAAGGCGCCCGCCGGCGAGCGCGTCGCCGACTGGGCCGACGGCCGGCTGGGCCTCTACAGCCTCGCCAAGGCCAACATGCGGAAGATCTTCCCGGACCACTGGTCCTTCATGCTCGGTGAGATCTCCCTCTACAGCTTCATCATCGTCATCCTGACCGGCGTCTACCTGACGCTGTTCTTCCACCCGGCGATGAACGAGGTCGTCTACGACGGCTCCTACGCGCCGCTGCAGGGCATCAAGATGTCCGAGGCGTACGCGTCGACCCTGCACATCAGCTTCGACGTGCGCGGCGGTCTGCTGGTCCGGCAGATCCACCACTGGGCGGCGATCGTCTTCGTGGCCGCGATGCTCGTGCACATGATGCGCGTCTTCTTCACCGGCGCGTTCCGCAAGCCGCGCGAGGTCAACTACCTCTTCGGCTTCCTGCTGCTGTTCCTCGGCATGTTCGACGGCTTCATGGGCTACTCGCTGCCGGACGACCTGCTGTCGGGCACCGGTATCCGCTTCATGGAAGGCGCCGTGCTGTCCGTGCCGATCGTCGGCACGTACATCTCGTTCTTCCTGTTCGGCGGGGAGTTCCCGGGCCACGACATCGTGCCGCGGTTCTACACGATCCACGTGCTGCTGATCCCGGGCATCATGGCGGGCCTGCTGGTGGCCCACCTGATCCTGATCGTGTACCACAAGCACACCCAGTTCCCCGGCCCCGGCAAGACCGAGAAGAACGTCGTCGGCATGCCGCTGTTCCCGGTGTACACCGCCAAGGCGGGCGGCTTCTTCTTCCTGGTCTTCGGTGTCATCGCGGCCATGTCCGCGCTGGTCTCCGTGAACCCGGTGTGGGCCTACGGTCCCTACCGGCCGGACCAGGTGTCGACCGACGCCCAGCCCGACTGGTACATGGGCTTCTCCGAGGGCCTGATCCGCATCATGCCGGGCTGGGAGATCAACCTGTGGGGCCACACGCTCGTCCTGGGCGTGTTCATCCCGCTGATGGTCTTCCCGCTGGTCCTGGGCTTCATGGGCGTCTACCCGTTCCTGGAGTCCTGGGTCACCGGTGACAAGCGCGAGCACCACCTGCTCGACCGGCCGCGCAACCGTCCCGTCCGTACGGGTATCGGCGCCGCATGGATCAGCCTCTACCTGATCCTGCTCGTCGGTGGTGGCAACGACCTCTTCGCCACCCGCTTCCACCTGTCGATCAACGCGATCACCTGGGTGGTCCGGATCTCGTTCTTCGTGCTGCCGGTGCTGGTCTTCTTCATCACCAAGCGGATCTGCCTCGGTCTGCAGCGGCGCGACCGCGACAAGGTGCTGCACGGTCGCGAGACCGGCATCATCAAGCGGCTCCCGCACGGTGAGTTCATCGAGATCCACGAGCCGCTGGAGCAGGGCGCGCTGTTCAAGCTCACCCAGCACGACCAGCCCAGGCCCCTGGAGATCGGCCCCGAGGTCGACGAGAACGGCGTGGAGAAGAAGATCGGCCGTACCGCGAAGCTGCGCGCGAAGCTGTCGCGCGGCTACTACGGCGAGGGGACCCAGATCCCCAAGCCGACGGCCGAGGAGTTCGAGGAGATCACGAGCGGCCACGGTCACCACTGATCACTGAAGCTGTGCCACCGGGCAGGGTCCCGTCCATCCGATGGACGGGGCCCTTTCCCGTTCCCCGGCGCCGATAGGCTGGGGCCGAAGGATTTCCGTTGCACGTCAGACCACCCGGAGTGTGGACCATGAGCGTTGTGAACCCCGCCGGAGGCGCATCAGTGGCGGGCGGCTCCTGGCCCGACGTCCTGGGTGCCCTGCTGAACGGACAGGACCTGAGCGCCGCCGACACGGCCTGGGCGATGAACCGGATCATGAGCGGCGAGGCCTCGGACGCCCAGGTCGCCGGCTTCATGGTGGCCCTGCGGGCCAAGGGGGAGACCGTCGAGGAGGTTACCGGCCTGGTCGAGGCGATGTACGCGCACGCCGAGCCGCTGCACATCGCCGGCCCCGCCGTGGACATCGTCGGCACCGGCGGCGACCGGGCCAGGACGGTGAACATCTCGACGATGTCGGCCATCGTCATCGCCGGTACGGGCGCCAAGGTCGTCAAGCACGGCAACCGCGCGGCCAGCAGCGCCAGCGGCGCCTCCGACGTCCTGGAGAAGCTCGGCATCAACCTGGACCTGCCCGCCGACCGGGTGGCGGAGGTCGCCGAGGAAACCGGGATCACCTTCTGCTTCGCGGCGAAGTTCCACCCCGCGATGCGGTTCGCCGCCCCGGCGCGCCGGGACCTGGGCGTCCCCACCTCCTTCAACCTCCTCGGCCCGCTGACCAATCCTGCGCGTGTCGGCGCCTCCGCCGTGGGCTGCTTCGACACCCGGATGGCCGGGCTGATCGCGGGTGTGCTGGCCCGCCGCGGATCCTCGGCGCTGGTGTTCCGGGGTGACGACGGGCTGGACGAGCTCACCGTGACGGCCACCTCCCGGATCTGGGTCGTCCGGGACGGCGAGGTCGAGCAGGTGTCCTTCGACCCGCGGGACGTCGGCATCGAGCTGGCGCCGATCGAGGCGCTGCGCGGCGCGGACGCGGCGCACAACGCCGATGTCGCCCGGCGGCTGCTGGCCGGTGAGACCGGTGCGGTCCGTGACGCGGTGCTGCTCAACTCGGCGGCCGCGCTGGTGGCGCTGGAGGCGGGCGAGGGTCCGCTGACCGACCGCATCGCGGCCGGGATCGCCAAGGCGGCGGAGTCGATCGACTCGGGCGCGGCCGCCAGGACGCTCGAGCGGTGGGCCGCGGCGACGCAGGCGTAGCGCGCGGGGACGACGCGGGAGGGCCGGGGCCGTTGCCCCGGCCCTTCGCGCTGCCGGGGCCGGTGGACCCGGGCCGGGGCGGCCGTCCGCGATACGGACCCCGGCTTGCGGCGGGCCGGCCGTATGGCATGATGCTGCGCAGGTCACGAGTGACAGCGAAACGGCCCCGGCCCGCTGTCCGGCAACCCTCCTTCCGTGGCGGGGTGCCCCGGGTGATGACCAGGCCGCAGGCAGCGAGGTCTGTGGCAAGCGCGGTCAGAGGAGTTCTTCCGTGAGCAACCGAATGCGCTAGGGCCCGTAGGCCCTGTTTCCCCCTCCCCGGGCCGCGGCCCGTTGTGCCGAGGGCTGTTCCGTCATCACTGACGTTCCTTCACTTCTGCCTGCTCACAGGAGACTTCGCCATGTCGCTGCGCCCTGCCGTCCCCTCGGCCCTGCACGCCCCGCTGCCCGTCCTGGGACGCGACGTCCTCGTACCGCTCGTGGCCGGGGGCGAGGTCGGATACGCCGCCCTCGACTACGCGGCCAGCGCGCCCGCGCTGCAGCGGGTCTGGGACGACGTGGCCGCCTACGCGCCCTACTACGGCAGCGTGCACCGGGGGGCGGGGTACCTCTCGCAGCTGTCGACGGACCTGTTCGAGCAGAGCCGGGCGACGGTCGCGGAGTTCCTCGGCTGCCGCCCCGGCGACCAGGTGATCTTCACCCGCTCGACCACCGACTCGCTGAACCTGCTGGCCGCCGCGGTGCCGGACGGCACGAGCGTCTTCGTCTTCGAGACCGAGCACCACGCGTCCCTGCTGCCGTGGCGGGACGCCGACGTCACGTACCTGAGCGCTCCCCGTACTCCGGGAGAGGCCGTGGCGACGCTCGAGCGGGAGCTGGCCGGCCGGGAGCCGCACGGGACCGCGCTGGTCTGTGTGACCGGTGCGTCGAATGTGACCGGTGAGCTGTGGCCGGTCCGTGAGCTGGCGGCGGCCGCCCACGCCCACGGTGCCCGGATCGTGCTGGACGCGGCGCAGCTCGCCCCGCACCACCCGGTGGACATCGCGGAACTCGACGTGGACTGGGTCGCCTTCTCCGGGCACAAGCTGTACGCGCCCTTCGGCTCGGGTGTGCTCGCCGGCCGCGCCGACTGGCTGCGCGAGGCCGAGCCCTACCTGGCCGGGGGCGGTGCCTCGCGGCGGGTCGCCCGGCGCGAGGACGGCGGGGTGGACGTCCACTGGCACACCACGGCCGCCCGGCACGAGGCCGGTTCGCCCAATGTCATCGGCGCCTACGCGATCGCCTCGGCCTGCCGCGCGCTGACGGAGGCGGGGTTCGAGCGCCTGGTCGAGCGCGAGCAGGCGCTGGTCGACCGGGTGCGGGCCGGACTCGCGGAGGTGCCCGAGGTGAAGGTGCTCTCGCTGTTCGGCGACGACGCCCCCCGGGTCGGCGTCATCTCCTTCGTCGTCGAGGGCTGGAACAGCTCGCACTTCGCGGCGGCCCTCTCCGCCGAGTACGGGATCGGCGTGCGCGACGGCCTCTTCTGCGCGCACCCGCTGGTCCGAACCCTCCTCGGCGGCGCGCCGCAGGAGCCGGGCGAGTGCGGTGCCCCCGACGCGGCCCCCGGCGAGAGATCGCTGAACGCGATCCGCGTCTCCTTCGGCGCCGGCACCCCGGACGAGCACGTGGAGCGGTTCGTCGGCGCGGTGCGGGAGCTCGTGACGGACGGTGCCAAGTGGCGCTACCGCACCGAGGACGGCCGCTGCGTCCCGGACCGGGGCCACGCCTAGCCCCGGCGCCCGGTCCCGTGGCCGGGCGCCGGATCAGGCGTCGAGGCCGATGGCGAAGGCCGTCTCCAGGTCGTGCTGGGAGTACGTGCGGAACGCGACGTGCGTGTCCGTGGCCTCGACGCCGGGGATCTTGCTGATCCGGCCCGGGATGACGTCCGCCAGTTCGTCGTGCCGGGCCACCCGCACCATGGCGACCAGGTCGTACGTACCCGTGACGGAGTAGACCTCGCTGACGCTGTCGAGCGCGGCGATGGACTCCGCGATCTCGGGGATACGGTCGACGCTGGTCTTGATGAGCACGATCGCGGTGATCACGGCTGTAGGTCTCCTTGGGTCGCCCTGGCTGCGGGCTCAAGCTTAGGCGCTGCGCGGTAGCACACCCACGTGCACAGGAAGCCGAAGACGAAGCCGGCGATGTGGGCGAGGTAGGCCACGCCGGGACCGGTCTGGTGGACCTCGCCGGCGAGCCATTGCAGGACGAACCAGAAGATCAGCACCATCCAGGCCGGGAAGCGCAGCGGGAGGAAGAAGAGGAAGGGGAAGACGCTGGTCACCCGGGCCCGGGGGTAGAGGTAGAGGTAGGCGCCGAGGACCCCGGAGATCGCACCGGAGGCGCCGACCAGGGTCTGGGTGGAGGAGGCGTGCGCGAGCGCGTAGCCGTACGTCGCCAGATAGCCGGCGGCGACGTAGAAGAGGAGGAACCGGAAACGGCCCATGCGGTTCTCGACGTTGTCGCCGAAGACATGGAGGAAGAGCATGTTGCCGAGCAGGTGCACCCAACTGCCGTGGACGAACAGCGCGGTGACCACCGACAGCAACGGCGACGTGGCGAAGGACCGCAGCGCCGGGCAGCCGGCGGGCATCGGTACCTCCCCAGGGGGGATCCGGCCGTGCCAGAGTTCGGCGGGGATGACACCCCAGCGGGCGAAATAGTGCGCCTGGGCGCACATCTGCTCGTGGCCGGTGCCGTAGAGGGGGTTGAGCCCTGAGGACGGCCCGATGAGGAAGACCAGTGCGCACAGCCCGATCAGGGCGTACGTCACCACGGGTGTGCGGCGGACGGGGTTCTTGTCGTACACCGGGATGACCATGGTCCGATCATGACGGAACGGGTGTAACGGTCATAGGGTGCCTCGCCGCAGCGCGGGGGACCACCGAGGCCGTAGGGTGACCGGAACGCATTCGCGCGACCGAGGAGACGATCGATGCCGGTTCCCCTGCCGACCGCCACGACCCGTTGGCGTTGCACCCTCTGCGGCAATCTGACCCGGTTCGACGTCACTCGTTCCAGCAAGGTCGTGGAGTACGTCCACCTGGATCTGGCGGGCGAGCCCACGGTCGAGGAGCGCGAGGTGCTGAGCGAGACCGTCGAGTCGGTGCGCTGCCGCTGGTGCAACGCCGTGGACCAGATCGAGCTGGTCGACCGCCCCGACGCGGCGGCCGCGACGCAGGCCTGAGCGCCGCCGGGGACAATAGAAGAATGCGGCGCGGCCAGAGAGGTTGAAGGAGGCCGGGGAGGCGCCCACGGACTGGACGGGAGTGACTGGTGGACGGGACCGGCGGTAACCCGGGCCGCGGGGACGCAGCGGCCGCGCCCGAGGCTGCGCCTGCCCCCGAGGACTCCGTCCACGGTGAGTCGCTCGACCGTCCGCTCCCCGAGGGTGTGCGCCACCGCGTGGTCGCCCTGGCGGCGGACGCGTTCGGCGGTCTGACGCCTAACGAGCTGCCCTCGGTGCTGCGCCCGTACGCGAGGTTCACCCCGAGCCGCCGCGCCAAGTTCGCCGCGACCGCGCTCGCCACCGCACTGGAGGGCGATCCCGCCTTCCGGCAGCGGGTGGCGGCCCGGCTGCGCGACTCCGAGCCCGATCTGTGCGAGGCGCTGGACGCCGGCACCCCGCCGCCCGCGGTCGATCCGCTCGACGTGGCGGCCGCGGCCTATCTGCTGCGCCCCACGGGCTGGGCCAAGCTGGTCGCCGCGGCGGGCGAGGAGGCGCAGCGGGTCAGCGCCGAACGGGCGGGCGAGGAGGCGCAGCGCGAGCTGCGGCAGCTGAAGGCCGAGCTGGACGAGGCGCGCGCCCAGGCCCGTACCGAGGGCGTACGGATCCGTACCGAGCTGGAAGCGGCCCGCAAGGAGGCCGAGTCGCTGCAGCGCAAACTGCGCAGCGCGGCGAGCGATGTGAAGCGGGCCGAGGCGGCGCTGCGCAAGGTCGAGGCCGAACTGGACGAGACGCGTGCGTCCGCCGCCGCGGAGAAGGCGGCGGCGGACGGCGAGGCACGCCGGCTGCGGGCCCGGCTCGCCGAGGCCGAGCAGTCCGTCGAGGCGTCCCGCCGGGCGGCCCGGGAGGGCCGCAGCACGGGGGACATGCGGCTGCGGCTGCTCCTCGACACGGTGCTCGACGCCGCCTCGGGGCTGCGCCGCGAGCTGGCGCTGCCGCCGCGTGACACCCTGGGGGCCCGGCCGGCGGACACCGTCGACGCCGTGACGCCGGGGGCGATCAGCCCGAAGGACATCGCGCGGCGCGCCCTGTCCGAGGACGACCCGGCGCTGCTGGACCAGCTGCTGGCGCTGCCGCAGTCGCATCTGGTGGTCGACGGCTACAACGTGACCAAGACGGGTTATCCGGCGCTGCCGTTGGAGAAGCAGCGGCTGCGGCTGCTGGGCGGCCTGGCGGTGCTGGCGGCGCAGAGCGGCTCCGAGGTCACCTGTGTCTTCGACGGTGCCGACCTGGACGCCCCGGTGCTGCTGGCGCCACCGCGCGGGGTACGGGTGCTGTTCAGCAAGGCCGGTGAGACCGCGGACGAGTTGATCCGCCGTCTGGTTCGGGCGGAACCTCCCGGTCGTCCGATTGTGGTGGTTTCTTCCGATCGCGAAGTTGCTGACGGTGTGGCCCGTGCCGGCGCCCGTCCGGTCGCATCCACCTTGCTGCTGAAGCGACTTGCCCGGGTGTGACCTGGAGCACACCGTGAGGCGTGTGAGGCGCTTTTCGGGGACGCTGCGTCAACTCGTCATCACTGCAGGTGCGATGTATGTAAAGAAAACGTGGCTGAGCGACTTTTTTTCTTCAGAGATTTGATCCGATCACAAGATGGTCACTAGGGTCGTGCCTCGAACCTCTGCCCAGTCGATCATCCAGCCCGGATGGCGGCGGAGGTCCCGCCGATCTGAAGTGCCGGTCGTACGACGGGGGACGCCGACGCTCGGAGCCGGGGAACGCTGTTCCCAATGCACGCGGCAGGCGGCTGGAGGAAGAAGGAGCTCGCCCGAGTGGCGTCCCACCGTCGTCCCAAGCAAGCCAGTCGCGCACGTGTCACCGTGCTCACCGCGACCGCCGCCGCAGCCGTCGCCCTGTCCGCGCAAGCCGCCCAGGCCGCCCCGGCGAAGCCGTCCGTCAAGAGCGTCAAGGCCAAGGTCGACGGGCTCTACGAGCAGGCCGAGCAGGCGACCGAGAAGTTCAACGGCGCCAAGGAAAAGCAGGGGAAGCTGCAGAAGCAGGTCGAGGACCTGCAGGACGAGGTCGCTCGCGAGCAGTCCGAGCTCAACGACCTCATGGACGACCTCGGCACCCTCGCCAGCGCCCAGTACCGCAGTGGCGGCATCGACCCGTCGCTCCAGCTCTTCCTCTCCTCCGACCCGGACACCTACCTCGACAAGGCGTCCACGCTCGACCAGTTGAGCACCAAGCAGGCCGACGCGCTCAGGCAGATCGCGGAGAAGAAGCGCACGCTCAACCAGCAGAAGGCCGAGGCCGCGAGCAAGCTCAACGAGCTCGACGAGACCCGCACCGAGCTGGGCAAGAAGAAGAAGGAAGTCCAGGCGAAGCTGGCCGAGGCGCAGAAGCTCCTCAACTCCCTCACCGCCTCGCAGCGTGCGGCCCTCGCCGCCGCCGACGCCCGCGCCAACCGCTCCAACGAGCGTGTCGACCTGGGCAACGACACCGCCGCCTCCTCGCGTGCCGCCGCCGCTCTCGCGGCCGCCAAGACCAAGCTCGGTTCGCCGTACGTCTACGGCGCCACCGGCCCGAGTTCCTTCGACTGCTCCGGCCTCACCTCCTGGGCGTACGCCCAGGCCGGTGTCGGCATACCGCGGACCTCGCAGGCCCAGGCCGGCGCCGGCGCGCACCTGTCGATGAGCCAGCTGCAGCCCGGCGATCTGGTCATCTTCTACGGCGACCAGCACCACGTCGCCCTCTACGCGGGCAACGGCATGGTCCTGCACGCGCCGCGCACCGGCACGGTCGTCCGCTACGAGTCGATCAACAACATGCCGTTCCAGTTCGGCGTCCGCATCTGACCCACGGATCCGGCGCCCAACGCGTTGAACCTATCGGGTGATCTCGTACGGTGACGGCCGGGCGGTGACCTGCGCAAGCGGAGCACCGCCCGGCCGCCCGGCGGTACGCGGTCTTTGAACTCCCCGTGTCCGGCTGACTACTGTCAGCCGACGTGCCATCCCATCGACGCAACCCGCAGCCCGGCCGGGCCCCGCAGAGCTCCAGGACCACGGTCCTGACAGCGGCGGCGGCCACCGCCGCCGCGATGGCGGGCGCGGTCACCGCGCCGACGGCGGCCGCCGACCCGGCGGACACCCCCGTCGATGTCGCCGCCCGCATCGATCAGCTCTACACACAGGCCGAGCGGGCCACCGAGCAGTTCAACGCCGCCCGCGAGAACACGGGGCGGCTCCGACGCGAGGTGGAGGTCCTCCAGGACCGGGCCGCGCGCGGCCAGGAGCGGGTCAACCGGCTCCGCGACGACCTCGGCACGCTCGCCGGGGCCCAGTACCGCGGCGGGGGAGTGGACCCCACCCTCGCCCTGCTGCTCTCCCCCGACCCCGAGACCTACCTCGACCGGGCCGCCACCCTCGACCGCATCAGCAGCCGAGGCAACGCGCGCCTCGGCGAACTCCGCTCCGCCCAGCGCTTCCTGGACCAGGAACGCGCCCGCGCCACCGAACGGCTCGGCGAACTCGAGCGGGCCCGCAGCAGCCTCACGGCCCGCAAGAAGGCCGTGCAGCGCAAGCTGATGGCGGCCGCGCGCCTGGTCAACTCCCTCTCCCCGGAGGAGCGGGCGCGGCTCGCCCGCCGCCTGGAGGCACGTGCCTCCCGTTCCGGCCGCATGGTCGACATCCCCGATCTCGGCCCTCTCTCCGTACGCGCCGCCACGGCCGTCGCCGCCGCACGCTCCGCCGTCGGCGCCCCCTACGTCTGGGGCGCCACCGGGCCCGGTTCCTTCGACTGCTCCGGCCTCATGGTCTGGGCGTACCGGCAGGCGGGCGTGGGGCTGCCCCGTACCTCCCAGGCGCAACTGCACGCCGGACGGCATGTGCCGCTGAGCCAGGCCCGCCCCGGCGACCTGGTCATCTACCGCGGCGACGCCAGCCACGTCGCCATGTACATCGGCGACGGCCAGGTCATCCACGCGCCCTACCCCGGGGCCCGGGTCCGCTACGACCCCGTCGGCATGCTGCCGATCGCGGCGGTGACCCGGCCCACGTGACCGCCCCCGCCGGGACCGTACGATCGGCGGCGTGGCCCCTTTCCGTTCGCCGACCCGCGCCGTGGCCGCCGCGCTGTGCTGCGCGGCGGTGGTCCTCGCCGGCTGCGGGCCCGTGGACGGCGGGCGGGCCGGTGGCACGGGGCGCCCCGGCGACCCGGCCGTCCGGCAACTGCTGGACCGGCGGGCGGACGCGGTCCTGCGGCACGACGAGAAGGCCTACCTGGCCGAAGTGACGCCCTCCCGGCGGGCCGCCGAACGGGAGGTCTTCCGCAACCTCGCGGGGCTCCCGCTCGCCTCCTGGTCGTACCGGCTGGTCTCCATCAAGGGCGCCGACCCCGTGACGGCCGGCGTCCAGCTCCGCTACCGCCTCAAGGGCTACGACAGCGCGCCGGTCGTCTCGGACGAGTCGCTGCTCCTGCGCCCCGACGGCGCCGGCCGCTGGCGGGTCGCGGGCGACGGCGACCCGGGCGGTCAGCTGTGGGAGCAGGGCCGGCTCCACGTCGTCCGCGGCACCCGCAGCATCGTCCTCGGCACCGGCGACCGGGCGTCGCTCACCGGGTACGCCGCCGACGCGGACCGGGCGGTCCCGCAGGTGCGCCGGGCCTGGGGCACCGGGGGATGGACCGGGCGGGTCGTGCTCGAAGTGCCCGCCTCCCTGCGGCGCATGGGCGAACTGCTCGACGCCCCCGCGGACACCTACGCGGGCGTCGCGGCCGTCACCACCGGGGAGGCGGGCGGTCACGGCACCGCACCGGCGGGACGCATCGTCGTCAATCCCGAGGCCTTCGCGGGGCTGTCGGGCTTCGGCCGCCAGGTCGTGCTCACCCACGAGACCACCCACGTCGCCACACGCGCCGCGACGACCTCCCGCACCCCGCTGTGGCTGTCCGAGGGCTTCGCCGACTGGGTCGCCTACCGGGACTCCGGCCGCTCGGCGGCGACCCTCGCGCCGGAACTGCGCCGCGACGTCACCGCCGCCGGGCCGCCCGTGCATCTGCCGTCCGACGCCGACTTCGCGCCCGGCGCGCCCGCGCAGGCCCAGGCGTACGAGGGCGCCTGGCTGGCCTGCCGGCTCATCGCCGGCACATGGGGCGCCGGCCGGCTGGTCGCGCTGTACCGTTCCGGTGCGGATCTGCACGGTGTCCTCGGCATCGGCGAGGACGCCTTCACCGCGCGCTGGCGCGCTTACGTCAAGGGGGAGTTGGCATGAGCGGCACGGGCGATGACGCCGGCGGCGACGTCTCGGGCGACGCTACGGGCGGCCTCACGGCCGACGCCACGGCGGACGTCACGGACGACTTCACGGAAGAGGAGACCGCGCGGGGCAGGGCGCTGCGCCGCGCGCAACTGCCGCCCCTGCTCGGCGGACGCCTCGCTGGGCTCGCGCTGCTGCTCGCCTTGGGGCTGACCCCCGCCGGCGCCGCCCTCACGGGGGTGTTCGGCGACGCCTGGGCGCTGCGTGTCCTGGCCGGCGGCCTGCTGCTGGTGCTGCTGCAGCAGGCGGTCACCCTGCCCTTCTCGGCCCGGGTCCGCGTCGTCCGGCGCGGCTACGGGCTCGTCACCCAGGGCTGGGGCGGCTGGGCCGTCGACGTCCTGCGCGGGCTCCTGGTCTCCGTACCGCTGGTGCTGGGCGCCCTGTACGGCTACTACGGCCTCGGCTGGGCCTGGGCCGCCCTGGGCGCCGTCGGCGCGGCCGTCGTCCTGTCCTGGCTCGCCCCGGTGGTGCTGGAACCGCTCTTCAACCGCTTCCGGCCGATGGAGGACGGGTCCTTGCGCGACGCGCTGCTGGCGCTGGCCGAGCGCGACGGGATCCCCGTACGGGCGGTGCTCGTCGCCGACGCGTCCCGGCGCACGACCGCGCTCAACGCGTACGTCTCCGGCTTCGGGCGCACCCGGCGCATCGTCGCCTACGACACCCTGCTGGACACGGCGCCTGCGGGGGAGGTCGAGCTCGTCGTCGCCCACGAACTCGGGCACGTCAAGCACCGCGACGTGCTGCGCGGCACGCTGCTGGGCGCCGCCGGCGCGGGGGCGGGGGTGTGCGTGCTCGCGGCCGTCATGTCCGCCTCCTCCTACGGCACCGGCGATCCGCGCGGGCTGTTCCTGCTGGCGGCGGTGGCCGCGGTGCTGTCGGCCTGCGCCGGTCCCCTCGGGTGCGCGCTGAGCCGGCGTGTCGAGCGGCGGGCGGACACGCACGCGCTGGAACTCACCGGCGACGCGGAGCGGTTCATCGCCATGCAGCGCAGGCTCACCGTCGCCAACGTCTCCGACCCCGAGCCCCCGCGGCTCCTTCACACCCTCTTCGGCACCCACCCCACCCCCGTCCAGCGCATCGCCGCGGCCCGGGCCTTCGGCTCCGCCGCGCGGTAGCGCCTCCCCGCGCCCGCGTCGGGGCACCCCGACGACTCCTCGGTGCCCGGGTTCAGGCGGTGAGGTCCGCCAGGGCCTCCGTGAGCCACTCGCGCTCCGCACGACCCGTGGCGCGGGCGACGCGGAGCATGCCGCGGCGGAAGGGATCCTCCGCCTCCTCCGCGCGCACCGGCTTGCCGCGGTCGTAGAAGAAGCTGGCCGGCGTCTCGAGGAACTCCAGCCGCCGGCGCAGCACCCCGGCCTGGGCCGCAGTGTCGGGTAGGTGCCTCAGGAAGGCGAGCACCGCGAAGAAGCGCGTGGAGTCCGTGATCTCGATCGGCTTGGGGTCGCGGAGCCGGGCGAGCAGCCGGGCGCGGCCGGTGTCGGTGAGGGAGAGCACGCGGCGCGGGGCGGCACCGACGCCGGGCTCGGTGTGCTCGATGAGCAGACCGGCCGCGGCGAGCCGGTTGATGGCGGGGTAGAGCGCGCCGTCGCTGACCGGGCGGACGTGGCCGTTCAGGGCGGCGATGCGCTCCTTGAGCTCATAGCCGTGCAGGGGCTCCTCGTACAGGAAGCCCAGGATCGTCAGCTCCAGCACCGCTCGCCGCCTCCTCGATCACGCGTTCGCCCTTGCCCGTGCGATGCCATGATGATACCTCTAATCGTGGTACCTCGAATCGAGATGGCGTCAAGGGGGAGGGATGGGGACATCCATGACGCACCGCGCACGCCTGGTCGCGCTTGCCGGCCCGGTCTACCTGGAGCTGCTGGCCGGTGTCGTCGCCGGGATCATCGACGTCCTGTGGGTGGCCCGGCTCGGCGGCGGGGGAGCGGCCGTCGCGGCCGTGGCGGTGGCCACGAACACCGAGAACGTGCTGCTCGGGGTCGTGCTGACGGCCGCGCAGGGGGCGACGGTGCTGATCGCCCGGGCCGCCGGGGCACAGGACCCGGCGGCGGTGCGGGCGGCGGTCCGCGGCGGGTGGGCGCTGTGCGCGCTGCTGACGCCCGTGGTGGCCGCCGGCGGCTTCCTGTTGCGGGAGCCCCTGGCGGTCCTGCTGCTCGGCGGGCACGGCGACCCGCGGGCGGTCCGGCTCGCGGCCGAGTACTTCGCGGTGTCGCTGCCGGGCATGGCGGTGTTCTCCGCCCAGAACACCCTGGACGGCGTGTTCAAGGGCGCCGGCGACACCCGCACCCCGATGCGGCTGGCGGTGCTGGCGAACGGGCTGATCCTGCTCCTCGACCCGTTCCTGATCCACGCGCTCGGGGTGCGCGGCGCGGCCGTGGCCACCGTCGCGGGCCGGGCGTCGGCGCTCGCCGCAGGGCTCGCGCTGCTGCGCCGCAACCCCCTGGTACGGGAGGCCGCGACGGTGCCGCCCGCCGAGCCGGTGGCGCTCGCGCTGCGCCGTACGGCAGGGACCGGGGCGCCGATGGCGGCGGACTTCCTGATCCGCATGGCCGGTTCGCTGACCCTGGTGGCGATCGTGGCACGGCTGGGCGTGGCGCAGGTCGCGGCCTTCGGGATCGCGACCAAGGCGATGTACGTGGCGACGATGGGCTTCTACGCGGTGCGCCAGGCCGCCTCCATCCACACCGCGTACCACCTGGGCGCCGGCCGGGACGGGCGGCGCCCGATCGGCCGCCAGGCGCTGCTGCTGGGCGGCGGGCTGGGACTGGCCGCGGCGGTCGTGCTGCTGCCGGCGGCGCCGTGGATCATGGCCGCGTTCGGGGCGGAGCCGGACGTGGTGGCGGCCGGGACGCTCTTCCTCCGCACGCTGGGGCCTTATCTGGTGCTGCTGGCGTGCTTCATCGCGCTGGGCGGGGTCTTCCAGGGCGGGGGCGGGGCCGCGCTGCTGGTGCGGGTGACCGCGGTGGGCACAGCGGTGCAGCTGCCGCTGGCCTACGCGCTGTCCGGCCCGGCCGGCCTGGGCCTGGCCGGGGTGAGCGCGGCGCTGGCGGTGGCCGCGGGGCTGCAGTGCCTGGCCGTGACGGCGGCCTTCACCAGGTCAGCAGCTTCTCGGCGTCCTGGCCGGGCTCGGGCAGCGGCATCGCCGGCGTCTCCGGGAGCGGCCGCGGCCGCGCCGAGGCCACCCACAGCCGGCGGCAGGCGATGAGCGAAGCGGCGACCAGCAGGCCGTTGCGGAGCAGCAGCAGCGTGATGCCGAGGTCGGTGCTGCCGACGACGTCCGAGAAGCGCACGGGGAACTCGTAGAGCGTGAGCACCGTCGCCGCCAGCACCAGCACGGCCGGGACCGCCATCACGCTGGCCCGCAGCGTAAGGCAGACGGCCGCCAGGCCGATCAGCCAGATCATGTACTGCGGGCTGATGACCCGGCTGGTCGTGGTGAACAGCAGCACGGCGGTGAAGGCGGCGTCGAAGGGCGTCTCCGGGCCGTACGCACGCGCCCGCAGTCGCCACAGCAGCAGCCAGGCGAAGGCGAGGGCGGTCAGCGCGAGCGCGATGTTGCTGACCAGGCCGACGTAGGGACCGAGGAACTCCACGGAGCCGTAGTTGAGCAGCACCTGTCCCTGCCAGCCGTGGTGCCGGGCGATGTGGAAGACCAGGGAACCGAGGGACTCCACCTCGGTGCCGCGCTCGCCCTGGAAGCGCAGGAAGGCGAAGGCCCCCGGCATCCACAGCCAGAAGCCCAGGGCGAGCAGGCCCGCACCGGCCGCGGCCGCGGTCCAGACGCGGCGGTCGCGGACCCCGGTCAGCAGCAGCACCGGCCAGACCTTGAGCATCGCGCCGAACGCGATCAGCGCGCCCGCGACCTTGGGCCGGCGCACCGTCGCCAGCAGCGCGGCGATGGCGACGGCGGTGACCATCACGTCGTAGCGCGCGTACGCGGTCGGCCCCAGCAGCGGTACGCCCAGCACCCACACATAGGCGCCGGCCACGCGCCGCCCCTCGCCGCGCGAGCCGCGCAGCAGCACCGCGAAGGCGACGGCGTCGGCGGCGCAGGCGAGCCAGAAGAAGGCGGTCGCGTAGTCGAGGAAGGGCAGCAGAGCGGGGGAGAGCACCGCGAGCGCGGCGGCGGGCGGGTACTGCCAGGTGACGTCGTGGTGGGGGAAGATGCCGGACCGCAGGACCTCGTACCAGCCGTGGTAGATCCCCGAGATGTCGGTGGTCACGTCCAGTGGGGACAGGCTGAGCACCTTGAAGACGTAGAGCAGCAGCACGACCCTGGTGGCCACCCAGGCAAGGACCGGCCCGATCGGGAGCCGTTTGCCGCTGACGCCTGCCATGTCCACCTCGTCGAATCGGTTCTGCTGTGATGATGCATGATGCCGGTCTCACCTGTGGACAGGCGTGTGGACCATAGACGCGCAGGGGGCCGCGCTCGGTTGCCGCGGACCGCACCGGATACCCTCGGCGACGTATGGACAAGACCCTGATCGTCACCAACGACTTCCCGCCACGCCCCGGTGGCATCCAGGCGTTCGTGCACAGCATGGCGCTGCGCCTCGATCCCGGCCGGGTGGTGGTGTACGCGTCGACCTGGCGGGACGGCTCCGAGGTCGCCGCGTTCGATGCCGAGCAGCCCTTCCCGGTCGTACGTGATCGTACGACGATGTTGCTTCCGACCCCGAGGGTGACCCGGCGGGCCGCCGCGCTCCTGCGTGAACACGGCTGCGCCTCGGTGTGGTTCGGGGCGGCGGCTCCACTCGGGCTGATGGCGCCCGCACTGCGGAAGGCGGGGGCGCGCCGCCTGGTGGCGACGACCCACGGTCACGAGGCGGGGTGGGCGCAGCTGCCCGCGAGCCGCGGGCTGCTGCGGCGGATCGGCGAGGGCACGGACACGATCACGTATCTGGGCGAGTACACCCGGTCCCGGATCGCGCGGGCGCTGACGCCCGAGGCCGCCGCGCGCATGGTGCAGCTGCCGCCGGGCGTCGACGAGAAGACCTTCCACCCCGCCTCCGGCGGTGAGGCCGTGCGCGCCCGGCTGGGGCTGACGGACCGGCCGGTGGTCGTCTGCGTCTCCCGCCTGGTGCCGCGCAAGGGCCAGGACACCCTGATCCAGGCCATGCCGCTGATCCTGGCCGCGGAGCCGGACACGGTCCTGCTGATCGTGGGCGGCGGTCCCTACGCCGACGAGCTGAAGCGGCTGGCCGAGCGGACCGGGGTGGCGGACTCGGTGCGGTTCACCGGGGCGGTGCCCTGGGAGGAGCTGCCCGCGCACTTCGGCGCCGGGGACGTCTTCGCCATGCCGTGCCGCACGCGCCGCGGCGGACTGGACGTCGAGGGGCTCGGCATCGTCTACCTGGAGGCCTCGGCCACCGGCCTGCCGGTCGTCGCGGGCGACTCCGGCGGCGCGCCGGACGCGGTGCTGGACGGCGAGACCGGTTGGGTGGTGCGCGGCGGGGAGCCCGGGGAGGCCGCCGAGCGGATACTGGCGCTGCTGGGCGACGCGGAGCTGCGGCGCCGGATGGGCGAGCGCGGGCGCAAGTGGGTCGAGGACGCCTGGCGGTGGGATCTGCTCGCGGAGCGGCTGAAGGCCCTCTTGTAAAAGACCATGAGCGCACGGTATGGGCGGAATCCGCCATTCCGCCCATGATTCGCCCATGACATCAAATCTGACGCGCCGTCACATTCTGGGTATCGCCGCCCTGCAGACGGCCGCTGTGATGGGTCTCACCCGCATCGACCTCTCCCCGACCGCCGCGGCGGCCGGGGACGCTGCCGACTACGCACCCGCCGTCGTCATCGGCTCCGGATACGGAGGCGCGGTCGCGGCGCTGCGCTTGGCCGAGGCGGGCGTGAGAACCCTCGTACTGGAAATGGGGCGGGCCTGGGACGCGCCTGCCTCCGACGGCAAGGTCTTCTGCAGCACCGCCTCGCCGGACCGCCGCTCGATGTGGTTCCGCACCCGCACCGCGGCACCCCTGGCCAGCTTCCTGTGGCTGGACGTGGTCAACAAGGACATCACGCCCTACCCCGGCGTCCTGGATCGCGTCGACCACCCCGGCATGTCCGTCTACGTCGGCCGCGGCGTCGGCGGCGGCTCCCTCGTCAACGGCGGCATGGCCGTCACGCCCGACCGCGCCTACTTCCAGGAGGTCCTCCCGCAGGTCGACGCGGACGCCATGTACGGCACGTGGTTCCCGCTCGCCAACCGCATGCTCGGCGTCAACACCATCGCGCCGGACTGGTTCGAGAGCGCCGAGTGGTACCAGTTCACCCGCGTCTCCCGTGCCCAGGCCGCCAAGGCCGGGCTCGCCACCACCTTCGTGCCCAACGTCTACGACTTCGGCTACATGCAGCGCGAGGCCGCGGGCACCGCCACCAAGTCGGCCCTCGCCCAGGAGGTCATCTACGGCAACAACTTCGGCAAGCGCAGCCTCGACAGGACCTACCTCGCCGCCGCCCTCGGCACCGGCAACGTCACCATCGAGACGCTCAGCCGTGTGACGGCGATCCACAGGAACCCCGACGGCACCTATGTGCTGACGGTGGCGCAGACGGACCTCACCGGCACCGTCGTCTCCACCCGTGAGGTCGGCTGCCGCCGGCTGTTCCTCGCCGCCGGGAGCCTCGGCACGACCGAACTGCTGCTGCGCGCACGGGAGACCGGCGCCCTGCCGAACCTCAGCCCCGCCGTCGGCAAGGGCTGGGCGGGCAACGGGAACATCATGCTCGGCCGCGCCAACTACCTGTGGAACCCCACCGGCGCCCACCAGTCGACCATCCCCGTGATGGGCATCAACGACTGGAACAACGCGGCCAATCCGGTCTTCGCCGAGATCGCCCCGCTCCCCACCGGTCTGGAGACGTGGGTCAGCCTCTACCTCGCCATCACCAAGAACCCCGAGCGGGGCACCTTCGTCTACGACCCGGGCGGCGACAAGGCCGTGCTCGACTGGACCCGTTCGCAGAACCAGCCCTCGGTCAACTCCGCGAAGACCCTCTTCGACCGGATCAACCGGGCCAACGCCACCATCTACCGCTACGACCTGTTCGGCGACACCCGCGCCTTCGCCGACGACTTCTGCTACCACCCGCTCGGCGGCTGCGTCCTCGGCAGCGCCACCGACTCCTACGGCCGCGCCAACGGCTACGACGGCCTGTACGTCGTCGACGGCTCGCTGGTGCCGGGCTCCATCGGGGTCAACCCGTTCGTCACCATCACCGCCCTGGCGGAGCGCACCATGGCCAGGGTCCTGGCACAGGACGGCATCACCTAGGAACGCCGGCGGCCGCCGTGCGCGCGAGGCGTACGGCGGCCACCGTCAACGAAGGTGAGAGCCCGTCAGGGACGGCTCACTTGGCGTAGATCGCGGCGATCTCGTCCGCGTAGTCCCGCAGCACCACGTTGCGCTTCAGCTTCAGCGACGGCGTGACGTGCCCGGACTCCTCGGTGAACTGCGTTGCCAGGATGCGGAACTTCTTCACCGCCTCCGCCTTGGAGACCGCCGCGTTGCCGTCGTCGATCGCCGACTGCACCTCGGCCAGCAGCTCCGGGTCCTGGCGGAGCTCCGCGACCGTGCGGCCGGCCTTGCCGTGCTGCTCGGCCCAGCGGGGCAGGAACTCCTCGTCCAGGGTGACCAGCGCGCCGATGAAGGGCTTGCCGTCGCCGACCACCATGCACTCGGCGATCAGCGCGTGGGCGCGAATGCGGTCCTCGATCACCGCGGGGGCGACGTTCTTGCCGCCCGCCGTGACGATGATCTCCTTCTTGCGGCCGGTGATGGTGATGTAGCCGTCCTCGTCCAGCGTCCCGATGTCGCCGGTGTGGAACCAGCCGTCGGTGACCGCCTCGGCCGTGGCCGCCTCGTTGTTCCAGTAGCCGGCGAACAGGTGCTCGCCATGGAGCAGGACCTCGCCGTCGTCGGCGATGCGGACCGTGGAGCCGGGCAGCGGCTGTCCGACGGTGCCGATCTTCGTACGGTCCCAGGGGTTGAAGGCGGTGGCCGCACAGGACTCCGTGAGGCCGTAGCCCTCCAGCACCGTGAAGCCGATGCCGCGGTAGAAGTGGCCCAGCCGCTCGCCCAGCGGGGCGCCGCCGGAGATCGAGTACTCGGCGCGGCCGCCGAGCACGGCGCGCAGCTTGCTGTAGACCAGCCGGTCGAAGACCTTGTGCTTGAACTTCAGGCCCAGCGTCGGGCCGCTCGCCGAGTCCAGCGCGCGGCTGTACTCGATCGCCACCTCGGTGGCCTTGTCGAAGATCTTCCCCTTGCCGCCGGCCTGCGCCTGGGCGCGCGCGGAGTTGTAGACCTTCTCGAAGACGCGCGGCACGCCCAGCAGCAGCGTCGGCCGGAAGGCGGCCAGCTCACCGGTGAGGTTCTTGATGTCGCTGACGTGCCCCAGCTTGATCGGCGCCATGACGCTGGCCACCTCGACCAGCCGGCCGAAGACGTGGGCGAGCGGCAGGAAGAGCAGGATCGAGGAGTCACCGGTGCGGAAGAGCGGCTTCAGGCGCTCCACGACGTTGCCGCACTCGGCGAAGAACGCGCGGTGCGTGAGCACACAGCCCTTGGGACGCCCGGTGGTGCCGGAGGTGTAGACGATCGTGGCCGGGGAGTCGGCCTTGGCGTGGGCGCCGCGCTCGTCCACCATCGCCTCGGCGATGTCCGTGCCCGCCGCGCCGAGCGTCTCCACGGCGCCCGCCTCGATCCGCCACACGTGCTTCAGCTGCGGCAGCCGGTCGCGCACCGACTCCACCGACTTCTCGTGGCCCTCGGTCTCCACGATCGCCGCGACCGCGCCCGAGTCGCTCAGGATCCACTCGATCTGCTCGGCCGAGGAGGTCTCGTAGACCGGGACGGTGACCGCTCCCGCGCTCCAGACGGCGAAGTCGAACAGGGTCCACTCGTACCGGGTGCGGGAGATCAGGGCGACCCGGTCGCCGGGCTGCACACCCGAGGCGATCAGGCCCTTGGCCGCGGCACGTACCTCGGCGAGGAACGCCGTGGCGGTGACGTCCGCCCACTCACCGGCCGAGGTCTTCCGCGCGATGACGGGAACATCGGGATGCTGAGCGGCGTTGCGGCGGATGAGATCCGTCAGATTGCCGTCCGCAGGGACCTCGTAGAGAGCCGGAAGGCTGAACTCGCGCAAGACTGCTGCTCCTCATCGGCGCCGGCGGCGGTGCTGGCTGCGTCCACTGCATGGTTGAAGCATGGAACGGTCTGCCCGGACGTTACCCACCGGTAAAGCTTCTGCGGTAGGGGGTGCCGTGTAGATGTTTTGTGTGTCACATCGTCGTCACACGCCGGAGCTCCGCGGCGGCACACTGCGGATCTACTGGTCCGAAGCCTAGTCGAGGCCACAGGTGACCCGCAGGTAACAAGGGTCCCGGTGTGCCCTCCCCAACCCCGGCCGTCGCGTCCTAGAGTGATCGCCATGCGGGTCCATGTCGTCAGCGACGTCCACGGCGCCTCCGAAGCGCTCGCCAAGGCCGGAGACGGGGCCGACGCGCTGATCTGCCTCGGCGACCTGATCCTCTTCCTCGACTACGCGGACCACTCCCGGGGCATCTTCCCGGACCTCTTCGGCGCCGAGAACGCCTCCCGCATGGTGGGCCTGCGCACCGCCCTGCGCTGGGACGAGGCCCGTGCCCTCGACCGCGAACTGTGGGACGGCCTCGGCACCGACCGGCGCACCGCCATCGAGTCCGCCGTACGCCGCCAGTACGCCGAGCTGTTCGCCGCCTTCCCCGAGCCGACGTACGCCACCTACGGCAACGTCGACATCCCGGGGCTCTGGCCCGAGTACGCCCGGCCCGGCACCACGGTGCTCGACGGCACCACCGTGGAGATCGGCGGCCTGGTCTTCGGCTTCGTCGGTGGCGGGCTGCGCACTCCCTACCGCACCCCGTACGAGATCGACGACGAGACCTACGCCGCCAAGGTGGAGGCCCTCGGCGAGGTCGACGTGCTGTGCTCGCACATCCCGCCAGCCGTCCCCGAGCTCTGCTACGACACCGTGGCCCGGCGCCTCGAACGCGGCAGCGAGGCGCTGCTGGAGGCGATCCGTCGGGTGCGCCCCCGGTACGCGCTGTTCGGCCACGTCCACCAGCCGCTCGTGCGGCGGATGCGGCTCGGGATGACCGAATGCGTCAACGTCGGCCACTTCAACTCCACCCGAACGCCATGGGCGCTGCAATGGTGACGCCCCCGGCGGTCTACGGCCGCCCGACCAGGCGGTAGCCTTCACCGGCAGACACACAACAGCACTACACGACGCGACGTCCCGGAGGGGCCACGGCGATGGCGGAACACACCAGGTCGAGCATCACGATCGACGCGGCACCGGCCGATGTCATGGGCGTCATCGCGGACTTCGCCCGGTACCCGGAGTGGACCGGCGAGGTGAAGGAGGCCGAGATCCTCTCCGCCGCCGGCGACGGCCGCGCCGAGCAGGTCCGGCTCCTCCTGGACGCGGGTGCCATCAAGGACGACCACACCCTCGCCTACACCTGGGTCGGCGACAACGAGGTCCACTGGACGCTGGTCAAGTCGCAGATGCTGCGCACCCTCGACGGGGCCTACATCCTGGCCCCGCTCGAGGACGGCAAGCGCACCGAGGTCACCTACCAGCTGACCGTCGACGTCAAGATCCCCATGCTCGGCATGATCAAGCGCAAGGCCGAGAAGGTCATCATCGACCGTGCCCTCGCCGGCCTGAAGAAGCGCGTCGAGTCCCAGGGCTGACGTGCGCACGGTTCTGGTCACCGGGACGGGCGGCGCCGGACGCACGACGGTCGCCGCCGCCACGGCCGTGGCCGCGAGCGCGTCCGGGCGGCGCGTGCTGGTGCTTTCCACGGACCGCGACGGATCGCTCGAAAGGGTGCTGGGCCACCGGCCGCCCCGGGGCGCGGCCGGTGCCGGGACGGCGGGGGACGACGCCGTACCGCTGCCCATCGCCCCCGTCGAGTCCGTTCCCGGTCTGTGGGCCGCGCGCCTCGACGCGGCCGCCGCCTTCCGGGCCGACGCCGGGGCCGTCCAGCAGCGCCTGGGTTCCCTGCTCGACCTGCTCGGCGCGGCACCGCTCGACCCCGAGGAACTGACCGAGCTCCCCGGCGCCGAGGCCTTCGCGCTGCTGCGCGCCCTGCGGGACACCGCCGGCGGCTGGGACCTCGTCGTCGTCGACCTCCCGCCGGTCCACGACGCCCTCGCCGCGCTGGCCCTGCCCGCGCAACTGCGCCGGTACATCGCCCGGCTGGTGCCCCAGGAGCGGCAGGCCGCCCGCGCCCTGCGCCCGGTCCTCGCCCAGCTCGCCGGCGTACCCGCGCCCGGCGCCTGGGCGTACGAGGCCGCCGCCCGCGCCGACCGGGAACTGGCCGCCGCCCAGGCCGTCGTCGAGGACGCGGCCACGACCGTACGGCTCGTCGTCGCCCCCGGCACGCACGCCGCGGACGCCGTACGCCGCGCCCGCACCGGACTGGCCCTGTACGGCCACCGCCTCGAGGCCGTCGTCGCCAACCGCCTGCTGCCCGCCGAGTCCCCCGATCCCTGGCTCGCCGAACTGTCCGGCCACCGCCGCAAGGAACTGCGCGCCCTCCGCGCCGAGCTGGCCGGCACACCCACCGAGCTCCACGAACTGCCGCACCTCGGCCGCGAACCGCGCGGCGCCGAGGACCTCGCCCGGCTCGCCGCCGCTCCGCCCGCGGACGTGCGGGAGGGCGCCGCCACGCCGCCGTGGACCACCGAGGACCGGCTCGCCGCCGAGGGCCACTTCGTCTGGCGGCTGCCGCTGCCCGGTGCGACCCGCGACACCGTCGACCTCGTGCGCCGCGGCGACGAACTCGTCGTCGACGCCGAGGGGTACCGCCGCATCCTCCCGCTGCCCTCCGCGCTGCGCCGCTGCACCGTGGCCGGGGCGGCCCTCCGCGACGGCGCGCTCCAGGTCCGGTTCGCCCCCGATCCCGGTCTGTGGCCCCGCTGACCCCTGAAAGCGCCGCCTCCCTTCAGGTACCGTCGTGGGTACCAAGCCGGAGCCTTACGGAGCCACCATGAGCGAATCCACGGACCGTGCGGACCGCCCCGACACCGATTCCGACGCCTGGGCCAAGGCGAGTGCGGAGGACATCGCCGCGGAGAACGCCCGCCGAAGGCAGCGGAACGGACAGACCGCCGGCAGCGCCGGCGAGGAGCTGCGCCGTCTCGCCGAAGCGGTCGGCGACCGGCTCTCACTGCTGCGCAGCCCCGCCGCCGAGATGGCCGCGCAGGGGCTGATCGCCCAGGTCAAGCAGGCGGTGGAGCCGATCGTCGAACGCAACCCCGAGGTCTTCGACCATCTCGCCGCCGCGGGCGCCGAGATCCTGGCCGCCTACCGCGCCGCGGTCAGCGGGCAGGAGCGCCGGTGGACCTCCGGCGGTGACACGTCGTCCAGCGAGCGCATCGACCTGGAGTGAAAGCCACGACACGACCGCGAACCGAGGCATCGGGGCCGAACAGGGCGCACCTCGCCCTCCGGTACGGTTGGACGCAGCGGGGATCGACCGAATACTGAGGGACACATGGGACTCACCATCGGCGTCGACATCGGCGGCACCAAGATCGCGGCCGGCGTGGTCGACGAGGAAGGCTCGATTCTCGAGATCGTCAAGGTGCCGACCCCGCAGACCTCCGAGGGGGTCGTCGACGCCATCGCCACCGCGGTGCACGACGTCAGCGCGCAGCACACGGTCGAGGCCGTCGGCATCGGCGCCGCCGGCTATGTCGACGACAAGCGCGCCACCGTGCTCTTCGCGCCCAACATCCGTTGGCGTCACGAGCCGCTGAAGGACAAGGTCGAGCAGCGCGTCGGCCTCCCCGTCGTCGTCGAGAACGACGCCAACGCCGCCGCCTGGGGCGAGTACCGCTTCGGCGCCGGCCAGGGGCACGACGACGTCATCTGCATCACCCTCGGCACCGGGCTCGGCGGCGGCATCATCATCGGCAACAAGCTGCGCCGCGGCCGTTTCGGCGTGGCCGGCGAGTTCGGCCACATCCGCATGGTGCCCGACGGCCTGCTGTGCGGCTGCGGCAGCCAGGGCTGCTGGGAGCAGTACGCCTCCGGCCGGGCGCTGGTGCGGTACGCCAAGCAGCGGGCGGTCGCCCAGCCGGAGAACGCGACGCTGCTGCTGTCGCTCGGCGACGGCACCCCCGAGGGCATCCAGGGCCAGCACATCAGCCGGGCCGCGCGCGGCGGCGACAAGGTCGCCGTCGACTCCTTCCGCGAGCTGGCCCGCTGGGCCGGCGCCGGCCTCGCCGACCTGGCCTCGCTCTTCGACCCCTCCGCCTTCATCGTCGGCGGCGGAGTCTCGGACGAGGGCGAGCTCGTCCTCGAGCCCATCCGCAAGTCGTTCCGCCGCTGGCTGGTCGGCGGCCAGTACCGTCCGCACGCCCAGGTCCTCGCCGCCCAGCTCGGCGGCAAGGCCGGCCTCGTCGGCGCTGCCGACCTCGCCCGCCAGGGCTAGAGCCCGCCGGTTCCGGCCCCGGCGGTCACCCGCCCGGCACCGCTGCCCCCGCACTCCCCGCACAGGGGTGCGGGGGCAGTCGCCTTTCGGGGCGGGCACCCGCCCTCGTGACCCGTGCGGCGGCGGCCGCGCCGCTACAGTGAGCCCGTGAGCGAGGGCCCGCTGCCGGATCTGCCGGCGTCCCGCACGGAGCCGGACGGCTCCGCCGTCATCCGCGTGCTGAGCTACAACATCCGCTCGATGCGGGACGACACCGTCGCGCTCGCCCGGGTGATCCGCGCCTGCGCCCCCGACCTCGCGCTGATCCAGGAGGCGCCGCGCTTCTTCCGCTGGCGGAAGGCCGTCGCGCGTCTCGCTCGCGGCTCGGGGCTGGTCGCCGTGACCGGCGGGGCCACCGCCACGGGACCGCTGCTCCTGTCGTCCCTGCGGGTGCACGTGGAGCGCACCGAGGACGTCCTGCTGCCCCGCACGCCCGGCCTGCACCGGCGCGGTTTCGCCACCGCCGTCGTGCGCGTCGGAGGCGCCCGGCTGTCCGTCCTCAGCTGCCACCTCTCGCTCCAGGCCCGCGAGCGCTACGACCAGGGCGGCATGCTGCTGGACCGCATCGCCGCGATGGGAGAGCCGTACGCGATCGTGGGCGGCGACCTCAACGACAGCCCGCACGGCCGCACCTTCCGCAGGCTGGCCGGCGATCTGCAGGACGCGTGGGCGACCAGACCCTGGGGCGGCGAGTACACCTCCACCCCGCACGACCCGCACCAGCGGATCGACGCGATCTTCGCGACCCCGGGCATCGAGGTCCTCGGCTGCGGGGTCCCGCACGGCCTGCCCGGCATCACCCCGGACGACCTGAGGGCGGCCACGGACCACCTCCCGGTCCTGGCCGCCCTCAGGGTGCCCGCGTCCGCCTGACGGCGACGCGGGCTCAGGGGCTCTGTTTCGCCCGGTCGGTGATCGCCCGGCTGCCGAGGCAGGAGAGCTGGACGAAGATCCGGCCCCCGGAGGTGCGGACATCCTCGGAAACCGAGGAACTCGTACGTCCGGGCGTCGAAGATGAAGTCGCGGCCGAAGGAGGCGTGGAACCCCGCCGGATCGTCGGAACGCGCCGGTCAGACGACCGCGCCGCCGCCCGGCAGATCGTCGTCCTCGTCGCCGCCCGGACGCATCCGCGTCACCAGGGTGGCGAAGCCGCCGAGGAAGCCGCCGATGCCGACGGTGACCGCCCACCACGGCAGCGGCTCCTGGAACAGGACGAACCCGAAGATGAGCAGCGGCCCGCCGAGCGCGCCGAGCCAGGCGAACTTCGTCGTCACGTCCGCCTCCGGCAGCGGCGGCGGCTCGGGCGGCACGTAGTGGCCCTCGTCCTCGTCCTCGTCCAGCTCGAAGTCACGGGGACCGGACAGCACGGGGTGGATGACGATGCGCGTCGCGTCCGGGGCGGAGGGCAGGGCGGCCGGGTCGGCCACGCCCTCGCTCCCGTCCCGGTCGCCCTTGCCGTCGGCGTCCCCGGCGCCGGACTTCCCGTCCGCCTCGGGGACGTCCTCGGCCGCCGGCCAGGAACCCGTCCCGGGCGCCGGGTCGTTCTCGTACGCCGCGACGAGCTGGGCCCACGCCGCCTCCTCGTCGAGCGGCGCGCGCTCCGGCTCGCCGCCCTCGGGGACCTGGCGGCGCTCCTCCTCGTGCTCACCCACTGGCCGCGTCCTCCTTCTCCGCCTGCTCTCCCGCGCCCGAGAGCCGCTCGACGAAGGCGTACGACTGCTCGAAGATCGTCTCCGCGTCGTGGTCCAGCGTCGCGACGTGATAACTGCGTTCCAGCACCGTCTCCGTGACGTCCGTGGACGACACCCGGCTCAGCACGACCGCGGAGTTCGACGGGTGCACGACGTGGTCGACGCGGCTGTGCAGCAGCAGAAGCGGCTGCGTCACCTGCGGCAGCTCATGCCGTACCAGCGTCCAGAAACGGCTCAGCGAGTACACCGCGCGCAGCGGGGTGCGGTCGTAGCCGACCTCCGCCGCGTCCTCCTTGGCGATGTCGCTCACGATGCCGGGCACCGACGGCACGAAGTGCCGCAGCAGGGGAACGACCTTCAGTTGATGACTGTCCGCCTTGACCGAGGGGTTGACCAGCGTGATGCCGCTGATCGCGCTGCCGTGCTGGGCGGCCAGCCGCAACGTCAGGGCCCCGCCCATGGACATTCCGAAGACAAACACCCGGTCACAGCGTTCGGAGAGCGCGCGGAATTCCCGGTCCACCTCCGCGTACCAGTCCTCCCAGCCGGTGAGCTGCATGTCCTGCCAGCGCGTGCCGTGCCCCGGCAGCAGCGGCACGGACACGGTCAGGCCCCGCTCGGCGAGGTACTCGGCCCACGGCCGCAGCGACTGCGGTGTGCCGGTGAATCCGTGGCACAACAGGACACCGACCTCGCCGCCGTCGTGGCGGTAGGGCTCGGCTCCGGGCATCAGCGGCACCGTAAGTCTCCTGTTCGGTGGAATGCGCGAAAAGCGATACCTCACAGTACGCGGACGGCCGACGCCGGGGGAGAGCACCGGCGGATCTGGCGTTAAGGTCTTCCCGTCAGACACAGGAGGTCATCGGTTGTTGTACGGCGTGATGAAGGTCGCCATCGGCCATCCCCTGCGGGCCGCGTTCCGGCCGTGGGTGGAGGGGCTGGAGCACATCCCCAAGCAGGGGCCGGCGATCCTGGCGAGCAACCACCTGTCCTTCTCGGACTCCTTCTTCCTGCCCGCCGTGCTCGACCGCAAGGTCACGTTCATCGCCAAGGCGGAGTACTTCACCACGCCGGGCATCAAGGGCAAGCTCACCGCCGCCTTCTTCAAGGGCGTCGGCCAGCTCCCCGTGGACCGCTCCGGCGCGCGGGGCGCGGGCGAGGCGGCCATCCGCAGCGGGATAAAGGTCATCGAGGCCGGCGAGCTCTTCGGCATCTACCCCGAGGGCACCCGCTCGCCCGACGGCCGCCTCTACCGCGGCAAGCCCGGCGGCCTGGCCCGCATCGCGCTCGCCACCGGCGCACCCGTGATCCCGGTCGCCATGATCGACACGGAGAAGATCCAGCCGCCGGGGCAGGTCATGCCCAAGCTGATGCGCCCCGGCATCCGGATCGGCAAGCCGCTGGACTTCAGTCGCTACATGGGCATGGAGCAGGACCGCTTCATCCTGCGCTCGGTCACCGACGAGGTGATGTACGAGATCATGAAGCTCTCCGGCCAGGAGTACGTGGACATCTACGCGACCGCCGCCAAGCGGCAGATCGCCGAGGCGGCGAAGAGGCAGCAGAGCGAGTCGTAACCCGGGGGAAACGGGGGGACGGGGGGACGGCCCATGGCCGGGGACAGAGCCGGGGACGACAGAGCCGGAGGGGGATCCGGCGGCAAAGCCGTGGAGAGAACCCGCGGGGGAGCCGCGGGGCGGGCGCCGAGCGTCGCACGCATGTCGGTCGAGCAGCCGCTGTGGCGCGCCCTGACCGGCTACCGGCTGCTGACCGCGGCGTACGCCATCGGCCTGTACGCCCTCGCCTACCGCGAGCACGCGCACCCGCTGGCGGGCGCGGCCTACATGGCCGTGCTCACGGTGTGGACGCTGGCCACGACCGGCAAGGTGAGCTCGCCGCAGCGCTGCACCAGGCCCTTCCTCTTCGCCGACCTCGGCATCGCCCTCACCGGCATCCTCATCACCCCGCTCGTCGAGTCGCACCAGCGCATCCTCGACGGAGGCCCCACGCTCCCGTCGATCTGGACGGCCGGCTCGGTGCTCGCCTTCGCCATCAAGGGCGGCTGGCGCTGGGCGGCGGCCGCCTCCTGCCTGGTCGGCGGTGCCAACATCGTCGAACGGGGGGCACCGGCCCGCGACACCGTGCACAACGTGCTGCTGGTCGCCATCGCGAGCATCGCCATCGGCTACGTCGTCGAGGTCGCCCGCGCCAGTGAGCGCACCCTCGCCCGCGCCCTGCAGATCGAGGCCGCCACCCGCGAGCGGGAGCGGTTGGCCCGCGACATCCACGACAACGTGCTGCAGGTGCTCGCCATGGTGCAGCGGCGCGGCGCCGAGATCGGCGGCGAGTCCGAGGCCCTGGGCCGCATGGCCGGGGAGCAGGAGGCCGCGCTGCGCGCCCTGGTCACCGACGGCGCCGCCGCGCTGCCGTCCCCCCGCGGCGACCGGGACGAGGACGGGGACGAGGACGCCCCCCGCGATCTGCGCGCCCTGCTCGCCCCGTACGGCAGCACCCGGGTCACCGTCTCCGCGCCCGGCACCCCCGTCCTCGTCCCGGCGCGGGCCGCACGCGAAGTCGCCGCCGCCGTGGGCGCCGCCCTGGAGAACGTCCGCCGGCACGCGGGCGAGGACGCCCACGCCTGGATCCTGGTCGAGGACGAACCCGACGCCGTCCTGGTCAGCGTCCGCGACGACGGCCCCGGCATCCCCGCGGGCCGCCTCGCCGCCGCCGAGGCGGAGGGCAGGCTCGGGGTCGCCCAGTCCATCCGCGGCCGGCTGCGGGACCTCGGCGGCACGGCGGAACTGGTGTCGGTGCCGGGCCAGGGGACAGAAGTCGAGTTGAGGCTCACGAAGTGAAAGAGGAGATTGGGGTCATGGCCGTGAAGGTGATGGTGGTCGACGACCACCCCATGTGGCGGGACGCGGTCGCCCGCGACCTCACCGAGGCCGGCTACGTGGTGGTCGCCACGGCGGGCGACGGCCCGGAGGCGGTGCGGCGCGCCAAGGCGGCCATGCCCGAAGTGCTCGTCCTCGACCTCAACCTCCCCGGCCTGTCCGGGGTCCAGGTCTGCAAGGACGTCATCGCCGACAACCCGGCCCTGCGGGTGCTGGTGCTCTCGGCGAGCGGCGAGCACGAGGACGTCCTGGAGGCGGTCAAGTCCGGCGCCACCGGCTACCTGCTGAAGTCCGCCGGCCGGGAGGAACTGCTCGACGCCGTCCGCCGCACCGCAGTCGGCGACCCCGTCTTCACCCCGGGCCTCGCCGGCCTCGTCCTCGGCGAGTACCGCCGTCTCGCCTCCGACCCCGCCCCGGCGGCGGCCGACACCCCGGAGGCGCCCCGCCTCACGGACCGCGAGACGGAGGTCCTGCGACTGGTCGCCAAGGGGCTCAGCTACAAGCAGATCGCCGAGCGCCTGGTCATCTCCCACCGCACCGTCCAGAACCACGTCCAGAACACCCTCGGCAAGCTCCAGCTCCACAACCGCGTCGAGCTCGTCCGCTACGCCATCGAACGCGGCCTCGACGAGGAGTAGCCCCGACGGCCCGACCGCCCGGGGGCGCGCTCGCGTCTTCGGGCGCGCGCCCTCCGGAAGGGTGAAATCGGCGGGCCAACATCCCCGTGGATCAAGGGATTTCACCGAACGGCCCATCCCATCTGTGACGCCGGTCACGCTAGCGTCTTCGACGCAGGCAAAAGGTGCGAACGGGAAGGGATGGATCATGCGAGTTGGCGTGCTGACCGGCGGCGGAGACTGCCCCGGGCTCAACGCGGTCATCCGTGCCATCGTGCGCAAGGGTGTCCAGGAGTACGGATACGAGTTCACCGGTTTCAGGGACGGCTGGCACGGCCCCCTCCAGGGGGACACCGTGCCGCTCGACATCCCCGCCGTGCGCGGCATCCTCCCGCGCGGCGGCACGATCCTCGGCTCGTCGCGCACGAACCCGCTCAAGGCGGAGAACGGCGTGCGCCGCGTCAAGGAGAACCTCGTCAAGTACGAGGTCGACGCACTGATCGCGATCGGCGGCGAGGACACCCTCGGGGTCGCGACCGCACTGTCGGACGAGTACGGCGTCCCCTGTGTCGGCGTACCGAAGACCATCGACAACGACCTGGCGGCCACCGACTACACCTTCGGTTTCGACACCGCCGTCAACATCGCCACGGAGGCCATCGACCGCCTCCACACCACCGCCGAGTCGCACATGCGCGTCCTCGTCGTCGAGGTGATGGGCCGCCACGCCGGATGGATCGCCCTCCACTCGGGCCTCGCAGGCGGCGCCAACGCCATCCTCATCCCCGAGCAGCGCTTCGACGTCGACCAGGTCTGCGCCTGGGTGGAGAGCCGCTTCAAGATCCGCTACGCGCCCATCGTCGTGGTCGCGGAGGGCGCGATGCCCAAGGACGGCGACATGGTGCTGAAGGACGAGTCGCTCGACTCCTTCGGCCACGTGCGCCTGTCCGGCGTCGGAGAGTGGCTCGCCAAGGAGATCGAACGGCGCACCGGCAAGGAGGCCCGCACCACCGTGCTCGGCCACATCCAGCGCGGCGGCACCCCCAGCGCCTTCGACCGCTGGCTCGCCACCCGCTTCGGGCTGCACGCCATCGAAGCGGTCCGCGACCAGGACTACGGGAAGATGGTCGCCCTGCGCGGAACGGACATCGTCCGGGTGCCGCTGCGCGACGCGACGACGCACCTCAAGACGGTCGATCCCCGGCTCTACGCCGAGGCGGGAGTCTTCTTCGGGTAAACACGTCGTTTCCCCGGCGCCGTCTGCGCTTTCCCCGCTTGCCATGGGCGATCACGCGGCCGTACATTCCCTGCACCCGGCTTGTCCGGCCGCTTCGTTTATCCCCCTTGAGCACATGAGGAGCGCCCGGCATGACGGGTGTACTGGCGGTCGCAGGCGGCACCGCATCCGGCAAGTCCACCCTTGCCGAAGCCCTGTCGCTGAAGTGTCCCGAGAGCATCGCACTGGTCCATCTGGACGACTACTACGTGCCCGCGCACGACCCCCTGAGGGGCGTGTGGACGGTCAGCGCCGGCGGGCACGCCATCCTCGACTGGAACCATCCCGGCTCCATCGACGAGGCCGCCGTCAGCGCCGCGATCGACGCGGCGCTGGCCCGGCCCGGCGTGCGCCTCGTGGTGGTCGAGGGCCTCTTCGCCCTGACCCTGCCCTCGGTACGGGAACGGGCGGACTGGCGGGTGTACGTCGACACCCCCGACGACGTGCGGCTGGCCCGCAAGATCCTCCGCAAGATCGAGATCCAGCGGCAGGACCCGCGGCTGTCCCTGCTGAACTACCTGCAGAGCGGGCGGGAGCGTCACGTCGCCCATGTCGCGCCCTCCCGGGCGCTGGCCGACCTGGTGGTCGACGGCACCGCCGACGGCCCGGAGATGCTGGCCGCGGTGCTGGGCCTGGTCGGCCCGCTCCTGTCACCAGTCCCCGAGTCGGTCCCGGAGCCGGTTGCGGCCGTCCGTCCCCGGCGCCCCCGCGCCGCCTCCCCCCGCACCCACCCGTTCCCCGCGGCGGCCGTCTGACCGGCCCCCCGGCGCAGCGCGTCACACGTTGCAGGCGGCTGTGCGGACCAGGGCCGTGCCGTCCCGCCGGTAGGTCACCGTCACCGCCACGGCGTCCGACAGCGCGGCGTCCCCGCGCTCGTCCGGCCAACGATTTCGGCGGTGCGGGGGCGCCGCCCCCGCACCCGACGGCCGGCCGCTACCCGGCGACGGTCACGCCCGCCAGCAGTTCCGCCACGATCGCGGTGCCGTTGAGGGTGAGCACCGACTCCGGGTGGAACTGGACGCCCGCGAAGCCCGGGCCGCGCATCGCGTGCACGTCGCCCGTGGCGGGGTCGCGGCTGAGCTCGACCCGGTGCATCGCCAGTTCCTCCGCCGTCGCGTCGTCACAGCGCGCGGTGAAGGAGTTGTAGAACCCCACGGTCTCGGGCCGCCCGAACAGGTCGATCGACGTCTGCGCGCCCTGGAAGGGGACGTCCTTGCGGACGACGTCCAGCCCGAGCTCGGCGGCGATCAGCTCCTGGCCGAGGCAGACCCCCAGCAGGCCGTGCCGGTGACCGCGCACCAGCTCGGCGGCGAGGCCGCGGAGGAGGACCATCTTGGGGTCGCCGGTGTCGGCCGGGTCGCCCGGCCCCGGACCGAGGACGACCGGGCCCTCGTGCGCCAGGACGGCTCCCCGCAGCCCCGGCTCGTCGTAGCGGCGCACGGTCACTCCCAGCCCGGACGACCGCAGTACGTGCGCGAGCATCGCCGTGAAGGTGTCCTCGCCGTCCACCACGAGGGCGCGCCCGGTCAGCGCGCCGGGCTGTTGCGCGGTCCGCATCCGCAGCCAGAACGGCGCCAGGTTCCTGCGCCGTCCGTCCAGGGCGGCCCGCACCCGGATGTCGTCGCCCAGCCGCGGCCGTTGCGCCGCCCGGCCGTCCGCCCGTCCCGGCCCCACCCCGAGCGCGGCCAGCACGCCCGCCGCCTTCGCGTGCGTCTCGGCGACCTCCCCGTACGGGTCGGAGCGCCGCACCAGCGTCGCGCCCACCGGGACCTTCAGCACACCCCCGGCGTCGATGTCCGCCGTGCGGATGAGGATCGGCGAGTCCAGGGTCTGCGCCCCGCCCGCGTCCCGTCCGATCAGCGCGAGGGCGCCCGCGTAGTAACCGCGGCCGCCCGGTTCGTGGCGCTCGATCACCCGGCAGGCGTTCTGCACCGGTGATCCGGTCACCGTCGCCGCGAACATCGTCTCGCGCAGCACGTCCCGCACGTCCATGGTGCTGCGGCCGCGCAGCTCGTACTCGGTGTGCGCCAGGTGCGCCATCTCCTTCAGCCGGGGGCCGACGACGACGCCGCCGAGGTCGCCGACGGTGCACATCATCTTCAGCTCCTCGTCGACCACCATCGTCAGTTCCTCCACCTCCTTCGCGTCGCGCAGGAAGGCCAGCAGCCCCTCCATGTCCGGGCCCTGGGCGGGGTAGCGGTAGGTGCCGCTGATCGGGTTCATCACGACCGTGCCGCCGGCCATCCGCACGTGCACCTCGGGGCTCGCCCCGACCAGCGTGCGTTCCGGCGTCCGCACCACGAACGTCCAGTACGCGCCGCGCTCGCCGTCGAGCAGCCGCCGGAACAGCGCCAGCGCGTCCGCGGCGCCGAACCCGGGGATCGCGCCCCGGAAGGTGCGCCGGATGACGAAGTTCGCGCCCTCGCCGCGTCCGATCTCGTCCTCGATCACGCGCTCCACGATCCCGGCGTACGTCTCGTCGTCGACGTCGAACGCGCCGCCGTCCACCCGCACCGCGTGCGCCGGCAGTGCCGCCATGAGCTCGGGCAGCGAAAGCTCGTACGCCTCCAGCGGCCGCAGCACCACCAGGGGCGTCCCGTCGTCGCGCACGTCGAAGCCGCGCTCCCTGATCTGCCGGTACGGGACGAGGGCCAGCGCGTCGACCTCCGGCCGCGCTCCCTCGGGGGCCCCGGTGGGCAGCGCGATGTCCGTCAGCCGCCCGGCCGTCGAGACCGGCCCGAGCAGCACTTCGACGGTGTCCGCGGCGCGGCCCGGCGCCCTGCGCCTGAGCAGTGCGAACGGTGGGCAGGCAGGGTCCAGCAGCCGCGCGACGAGTGCGGCGGCGGAGGGCGTGGTCGGGGGATCCTGGTTCTCCACGGCGGGTTCCTTCCGGTCTTCGGCGAAGGGAAGGGACGGCCGCAGAAACACCGAAGGCCGCCCCTGGGGCGGCCTGAGCGTCTGCCTGTGCCTACGCGCTGCTAGTGGGCCGCCGGATCTGCGGTCCACCACCACTGCAGGTGCGTCTGCTGCGCGTACATGCTCCGCACCCTAACGCATGCGTCCGCGATGCGGTGCCCGTGTCTCACGCTTTCCGGGCATCGCGGGGACGAGCCTCGCCGGTACGCTCGGGGGTGCGTCCAGAATCCCGTCCATGGGAGGAATCATGACCGCCGAACCGCTGCCGGCCTGGGCGATTCCGCCGCGTGGCGGCTTCACCTCGGACGACCTGGACCGCATTCCCGACCTCCCGCCGCACACGGAGTTGATCGACGGGAGCCTGGTTTTCGTGAGCCCGCAGAAGAGCTTTCACTCGTTGGCGATGTACCTGCTGGAGCAGGGCCTGCGGGCGACGGTCCCGGAGACCCTCCGGGTGCGGCGGGAGATGAGCGTCGTCCTGAACAGGCGCAACCGCCCCGAGCCGGACCTCGTTCTGGTGCGGGCCGAGGCCGCGAGCGACGGGGCCGACGAGACGGGGTACCAGGCGGCCGACGCCGTGCTCGTGGTCGAGGTGGTCTCACCCGACTCCGAGGAGCGCGACCGCAAGCGCAAGCCGCAGCTCTACGCCGAGGCGGGCATCCCGCACTTCTGGCGGGTCGAGAAGGGCGAGGGCCGGCTCCCCGTCGTCTACGTCTTCGAACTGGAGCCGGCCACGGGCACCTACGTCGCGACCGGCATCCACCACGAACGCCTCAAGGTCTCCGTGCCGTTCGCCGTCGACATCGACCTCGCCGAGATCGAGCGGCTGTAGCCGCCGCCTCCCGGAAGCGTCCCGCTCACCGCACCAGCCCCCACAGTGACGCCCATTGCTCCGCCGTGAGGTCCTTGGGCAGGGCGTACGGCGGCACGCGCTCGGCCCGCAGCCAGTCGCGCAGCGCCGTGCGGTCGAAGTGCCCGGTACGGGTAAGGACTTCGCGCAGGCCGCGGCCCGGGCCCGTGAAGACGTCCCGGACGAAGGCCTGGTAGGCGCGGCGGCCGTCCGGGACGAGCGGTGCCGGCCGCCGGGTCATCGTCAGCAGGCCGCCGTCGACGGACGGTGCCGGGCGGAAGGCCCTTGCGGGGACGCGGGAGTGGAGGGCGAAGCCGTACCAGGGCCACCAGGCGGCCGTGAGCATGCTGGCACCACCGACGCCCGCGCGGCGGCGGGCCACCTCCCACTGGACGAGGAGCACAGCGGACTCCCAGCGTTCTGCGGCGAGCACGCGCCGCAGGATCGTGGTCGTCAGGTGGAAGGGCAGATTGCCGACGATCACATGCGGCTCCCGGGGGAAGCGGTAGCGCAGGATGTCGGCGTTGACGACGCGTGCGCCCGGCGGCAGCCGCCGCTGGAGGCGCAGCGCGCGCCGGGGGTCGATCTCGACGGCCGTGAGGGGGCGGCCGGCCCTGCTCAGGGGGACGGTCAGCGCGCCGTCGCCGGGCCCGATCTCCACGATGGGTCCGCTGGTGGCGGCGACGAGTGCCTCGATGGAGGCGATGACCGTGTGGTCGGTGAGGAAGTTCTGGCCGAGCTCGTGCCGGCCGCCCACCATGGACCGGTGGTGAGGCATGGGTGTGCACTCCGCGACATGAGAGGTTCCGACGATGGACCCGATGCCGCGGCGAAGAGCGCCGCGGCTATGCCCGGCGCAGCTTGATGTAGTAGGTGCAACCCATGTGCCGCACGCTATCCGGGCCCGGACAGCGGACGCACCTGGTTTTCGGGCGTGGACGTTCACGTATGGGATCGCGCTCTTCGGCCATGTTCCGTCTCGGCGCGGGCCGTTTCACTGGTCGCATGACCTCCCGAGACGCCGTCCTTCTCGCGGCCACCGTCGCCGTCGGCCTCATGGCCGGACTGTTCTTCGCGTTCTCCGTCGCCGTCATGCCGGGCCTGGCCAGGTCGGGCGACCGCACCCTGGTGGAGGCGATGCAGCGCATCAACGTCGCCATCCAGAACGGCTGGTTCCTCCTGGCCTTCGGCGGCGCCCTGCCGCTGTCCGCCGCCGCGGTGGTGCTCTGCCTCCGCGACGGCGGGCGTGTCCTCCTGCCGTGGGTCGTCGCCGCGGCCGCGCTCTACCTGGCGGTGCTCGTCATCACCTTCGGCGTCAGCATCCCGCTCAACAACCGGCTGGACGCGGCGGGCGACCCCGGCCGCATCGCCGATCCCGCCGCCGTGCGCGCGGCGTTCGAGTCGGCCTGGGTCCGCTGGAACCTGCTGCGCACGCTCCTGTGCACGGCCGCGCTGGGCTGCCTCGGCCGGGCGCTCCTCCTCAGCGGCCGGGCCGCGGCGGAAGCGGCGCTTCGCACAGGGCACATGTGAAGCCGCCGTCCTTGACGAGGTTGCGCTCCCCGCACCGCGGACAGTGCCGGAAGACCACCGCCTGTGTGAACCACGCGGGGCGTCTCACTGGGTGGACGCCGACGGGGCGGCCGTGCCGGGGCGCACCGCCGGGGCCGCCGGCGACGCACCGGGGCGCGGGCCCCGTGCGGGGGCGGTCGCGGCCGCGGAGAGCGAGGTCGGGCGGGGTGGACCGGGGTCCAAGGGGGTCACTCGGTCGTCTCATCCTCTGGTCCGATGCGCAAAGGAACGGACACGACCACGTAATGTGGACTGCGTGACCGTGACCGCTGAAACCCACGCCGGGCGCCAGACCTGGCGCTCACTGCCCGCGGCGCAGCAGCCTGAGTACCCCGACCCCGAGGCTCTGCGCGAAGTGATCGCGGAGCTCGAGTCGTATCCGCCGCTCGTCTTCGCAGGCGAGTGCGACCAGCTGCGCGACCGCCTGGGGGCTGTGGCCCGTGGTGAGGCGTTCCTGCTGCAGGGCGGCGACTGCGCCGAGGCCTTCGACCAGATCGGCGCCGACCAGATCCGCAGCAAGCTCAAGACGCTGCTGCAGATGGGCGCCGTCCTCACGTACGCCGCGTCCGTGCCGGTCGTGAAGGTCGGCCGGATCGCCGGCCAGTACAGCAAGCCGCGTTCGAAGCCGACGGAGACCCGGGACGGGGTGACCCTCCCCACCTACCGCGGTGACTCGGTCAACGGCTTCGAGTTCACCGAGGCGGCCCGCGTGCCGGACCCCGAGCGGCTGAAGCGCATGTACCACGCGTCCTCGGCGACGCTGAACCTCGTACGGGCCTTCACCACCGGCGGCTACGCCGACCTGCGCCAGGTGCACGCCTGGAACCAGGACTTCGTGAGGTCCTCGCCGTCCGGGCAGCGCTACGAGGCCCTCGCCCGCGAGATCGACAGAGCGCTGAACTTCATGCACGCGTGCGGCGCGGACCCGGAGGAGTTCAAGACCGTCGAGTTCTACGCCTCCCACGAGGCGCTGCTGCTGGACTACGAGTCGGCGCTCACCCGCGTGGACTCGCGCACCGGGCAGCTGTACGACGTGTCCGGGCACATGGTCTGGATCGGTGAGCGCACCCGTCAGCTCGACCACGCGCACATCGAGTTCGCGTCGAAGATCCGCAACCCGATCGGCGTGAAACTCGGCCCGACGACCACGCCCGAGGAAGCGCTCACGCTGATCGACCGGCTGGACCCGGCCCGCGAGCCCGGCCGCCTGACGTTCATCACGCGTATGGGCGCCGGCAAGGTGCGCGACCTGCTGCCGAACCTGGTGGAGAAGGTCACAGCCTCCGGCGCGCGGGTCGCGTGGGTGTGCGACCCGATGCACGGCAACACCTTCGAGGCGGCCTCCGGCCACAAGACCCGCCGATTCGACGACGTGCTCGACGAGGTCAAGGGCTTCTTCGAGGTGCACCACGGCCTCGGCACCCACCCCGGCGGCATCCACGTGGAGCTGACCGGCGACGACGTGACCGAGTGCGTGGGCGGCGGCGACGAGATCTTCGTCGACGACCTGCACCAGCGCTACGAGACGGCCTGCGACCCCCGGCTCAACCGCAGCCAGTCCCTGGACCTGGCCTTCCTGGTGGCGGAGATGTACCGCGGCCAGTAGAGCCGAGGAAACGGAAGAGGGGCGCGGATCACATCGATCCGCGCCCCTCGTCGGTTTTCAGCCATTCGCCTGGCGGGTAAGGTTAGGTTAACCTCAGTCCGGGACCAAGAGAGAGGTGAACCGCGTGTACGTCTGCTCGTGCTTCGGCATCACCGAAGAGCAGGTCAAGCAGCATGCGGACGCCGGCCGCTGCACACCTCGCCAGATAGCCTCCGCCTGCAAGGCGGGTACGGACTGCGGTTCCTGTGTGCGCCGGATACAGGCGCTTCTCGGCCGTGGCGAAGCCTGTGCGACGCGTACCAAGCTCGGCACCGAGGCGCCCGCGGCGCCCGTCGCGGCGCCGGCGGAGGTTCCCGCGGCGCCTTCCGCGCTGCCGGTCCCCGTGCCGGTCCCGCCCGTGATGCCGGTGCCGGTCGCGGCGGCCGCGGCGGTCACCGCCGCCTGAACCGCGGCTCCGGTCAGCTGTCCGGCTGCTCGATCAGCTGCGCGATGTAGAGCGGTTCCCCGAGCTTCTCGATGAGGTCGAGCTGGGTGTCCAGGTAGTCGATGTGGTGCTCCTCGTCGGCGAGGATGTCCTCGAAGATGTTGGCCGAGGTGATGTCGCCCTTGGTCCGCATGACCTCGATGCCGCGCTTGAGCCGGTCGATCGCCTCGACCTCGACCTGGCGGTCGGCCTGGAACATCTCGGTGAGGGTCTGGCCCACCCGGACGTGGAAGAGCCGCTGGTAGTTCGGCAGCCCTTCGAGGAAGAGGATGCGGTCGGTCAGCACCTCCGCGTGCTTCATCTCGTCGAAGGACTCGTGCCGGGTGTACTGGGCGAGCTTCGTCCAGCCGAGGTTCTCCTGCATCTTCGCGTGCAGGAAGTACTGGTTGATCGCCGTCAGCTCGCCCGTCAGCTGCTCGTTCAGGAACTCGATGACCTCGGGGTCGCCCTGCATGGCAAGCCCGTCCTTTCGGGAGGAATCCACACGATGGGCGCATCTTCGCACCGCCGGTGAGAGCGATCCAGTAAGTTCACACTTACTCCGGTGGCCCGAGTTGTCATGCTTTATCCGGGTGCTGGTCGGTAGCACTGCATGCGGTCTGTCACCATGGATGCATGGGTCAGTCGGAACGCCGCGAAGGGGAGCTCCCCCCGGGGCAGCGGCTTCAGCGCGGCTGGCCGGTGACCCACTACGGTCCGGTGCCCAGGTTCAAGCCCGACCGGTGGGAGTTCCAGGTCTTCGGTGCCACGGCGGACGGCGGCAAGCACGCGTGGGACCACGAGGAGTTCTCCGCGCTGCCGTACACGACGGTCATGGCCGATTTCCACTGCGTGACCAAGTTCAGCATGCTCGGCGTCGAGTGGGGCGGCGTCGCCACCGCCGAGATCCTGCGGCTGGCGCCGCCCGCGCCCGAGGTCACGCACGTCATGGTGTGGGCCGAGTACGGATTCAGCTCCAACCTGCGGCTCGCGGACTTCGCCGACCCCAAGTCGATATTCGCGACCCACCGGGGCGGTGAGCCGCTGACCGCGGAGCACGGCTTCCCGGCCCGGCTGATCGTGCCCCACCTCTACGCCTGGAAGGGGCCCAAGTGGGTCCGGGGCGTGGAGTACATGACGTCCGACCGCCGCGGCTTCTGGGAGGAGCGCGGCTACCACAACATCGGTGACCCTTGGGTCGAGCAGCGCTACTCGTACCAGGAGGAGCCCGGCGACGGGCCGGAGCTCTGACGGGCCGGGAGTCGCCCCTCCACCGCCGGTCAGTGGTACTGGTGGACGACCGCGTGACCCTTGCCGCGGCCGATCATCCACTTGTTGACCGGCGTGGTCACCAGGAAGGCCACCGCGAAGGACAGTGCGAGGCTGAGCCAGAACAGCGCGTCCGACAGCGTCGCGTCCATGGCGCCGGGGAAGATCAGGATCGTGCCGTTGTCCGCGAGCTCCATGAAGACGATCGAGACGGTGTCGGCGGCGAGAGCGACCCGCAGCGCGCTGCGCGGGTCCAGCCCGGCCCGCAGCACGCCGCGCATGGTCAGCGAGTAGCCGAAGACGAAGGCCAGCACGATCGCCAGGGCCATCGTCGGGACGTTGTGCCAGCCGAGCGCGGTGCCGATCAGCATGCCGAGGACCTCGCCGATGGCGCAGCCGGTGAGGCAGTGCAGGGTGGCCTGGACGGCGGTGCCCCAGGAGGCGGGGCCGGCGGTGTGGTGACCGGCATGCCCGGTGTGATCGGTTTTCTCGGTGCGGCGGGGCGCGCCGAGGTGGTCCTGGTGGTCCGTGTGGTGGTGTCCGTGGTGGGAGTGCTCGACGTGCTGCATCCTGCGTCCCCCAGAGGTGAGTGCGGCGGCGTGGTGCATTCCGACAGCCCCAACGATATACCCCCCGGGGGTATTCCGTCAGGCCGGACGCAAGGACTTCAGCACGGCCACGTCCGTCGCCATGCCCGTGCCCTTGGGGCCGCCGTTCGGCGTCTCCACGATGAGCGGGACGCCCTCGGTCGCGGGGTGGCGGAACAGTTCCCCGAAAGCGGCGGCCCCGATGTGACCGGCACCGATGTTCTCGTGGCGGTCCTTGCGGGCGCCGGCGACGTCCTTGGAGTCATTGGCGTGGATCAGCCTCAGCCGTCCCTCGCCGACCGTCGCCACCAGCTCGTCGAGGGTGGACTTCACCCCGCCGGCCGCCGCGAGGTCGTGACCGGCCGCGAACACATGACAGGTGTCCAGGCAGACGCCCAGCCGCGGGTGGTGGTCCAGGGCGTCGAAGTACGGGCCCAGATCCTCCACCAGCGAGCAGAGCGAGAAGCCCTGCCCCGCGGTCGGCTCCAGCAGCAGCCACGGGTCGTCGTCGTGCGTCAGCTCCTCCAGCAGCGGCAGCATCCGCTCCCGCACCTGCGCCAGCGCGGTGGCCCGGGCGCGGCCACCGGTCGCGGAACCGGTGTGCACGACCGCGCCCAGGGCGCCGATCGCCCGGCCCCGGCGCAGGGAATGGCGCAGCGAGTCCACCGAGCGGTCGACGGTCGCCTCCGTGTGCGAACCGAAATTGATCAGGTAGGGCGCGTGGACGTACGCGGGGATGCCCTCGGCGGCGCAGCGCTCGCGGAACTCCTCGTCCTGCCGCGGGCTGCCCGCCGGGGTCGCCCAGCCGCGCGGGTTGGCGACGAAGACCTGCACGGTCTCGGCGCCCATCCGTGCGGCCTCCGCCAGCCCCGTGGTGGCCAGGCCGCCGGCGACGGCGACATGGCCGCCGACCGGGTTGCGGGCGGCGGCAGCGCCGCCGTCGGTGGTGGTGGCTAGCGCACCCACAGTGTGATCGTGCTGCCCTTCGGTGCCTCGGTGCCGCCGCCGGGCGACTGGTTGTTGACCTTGCCGGTGAAGAAGAACTGGATCACGCGTACGTCGAAGCCCGCGCCCTCCAGCTTCGCCTTCGCCTTGTCGGCGTCCAGGCCCACGACGTCCGGGACCTCGATCATCTCCTGGCCCTTGGAGACCGTGAGCGTGACCGTGTCGCCGGCCGCCAGCTGCGTGTCCGCGCCGGGGCTCTGCTCGGCGACCGCGCCCTCGTCCGCCTGGTCGGAGTAGACCCGCCGCGGGTCGACCTTCACCCGCAGCCCGGCGTCCTCCAGCTGCAGACGGGCGTCCTCCAGCGGCTGCCCGACCACGTCGGGGGCGTCGACCGGCACACCCTTGCTCACCACCAGCGAGACGCCCGAGTCGGGCCGCCTGCTCGCGCCCGAGCCGGGGTCGGTGGAGATCACCCGGCCCTGCGGCACCTCGTCGCTGAACTCCCTGGTCACGGTGGCCGGTGTCAGGCCCGCGGTCTTCAGCGCCCGCTTCGCCTCCGCCAGCGTCCGGCCCACGACGTCGGGCACCTTCACCCGCTCCGGGCCCTTGGAGACGGTGATCGTCACCGTGCCGGTGTCCCGGATGCGCTCACCGGTCCCCGGGTCGGTCGAGGCGACCCTGCCCCTGCTCGTCGTCGAGTCGAAGGCCTCCACGACCTTGACCCCCAGCCCGGCGTCGCGCAGCTGCTGCTCCGCCTGGGCCCGGGTCAGCCCGACGAGGGCGGGCGTCCTGGTGAACTGGCCGTCGTTGATGTACCAGACGCCCGCGCCGACCCCGAGGATCACCAGCAGGGTCGCCACGACGGCGACCACCCCGGGGCGCTTGCGGGAACGGGCCGCGGGCCGGGGCTGCGGCCGGGGCGGCTCGGGCGACAGCTCCAGTCGCGCGGTGCGGTTCACCACCGCCGTGCGTTCCTCGGAACCGGCCGGGACGGCGGGGCCGGGCGCGGGGGTCCGCGCGCCGGGCGGAACGACGTCCAGCTGCTGGGCGGTCATGCTCTGGCGGACCGCCTGCAGCCGTCCCAGCAGCTCCGCGGCGTCCGCGGGGCGCCGGGCCGCGTCGCGGGCGGCCGCGTCGGCCACCAGCGCGTCCAGCTGCGGGGCGAGCCCGGGGACGGCGGCGGACGGCGCCGGGACGTCCTCGTTCAGGTGCTGGTAGATCACCTGCATCGGCGTACCGCCGGTGTGCGGCTTGCCGCCGGTCAGCACCTCGTAGAGCAGCACCCCGCACGCGTACACATCGGTGCGGGCGTCGGTCGTGCCGCTCTCGATCTGCTCCGGCGCCATGTAGGAGACCGTGCCGAGGACGCCGGTCGTGGAGGTGGTGTGCGTGTCCGCGGTCCTCACCAGGCCGAAGTCCGCCACCTTGACGCGGCCGTCGTCCCCTATGAGGACGTTCTCCGGCTTCATGTCGCGGTGCACCAGGCCCGCGCGGTGCGCGGCGCCCAGCGCGGCCAGCACGGGCTCCAGGATGTCCAGCGCGGCGCGGGGCGGCAGGGCGCCGCGGTCCCGCAGCACGTCGCGGAGGGTGCAGCCCGCGATGTACTCCATCGCGAGGTAGACGTACGTGCCGTCCATGCCCTGGTCGTAGACCTGCACGACATTCGGGTGGTCCAGGCGCGCCACCGACCTCGCCTCGCGGATGAAGCGCTCCACGAAGCCGTACTCGGCGGCGAGGGCGGGGTGCATGACCTTCAGGGCCAGCACACGGTCCAGGCGGGTGTCCAGCGCCCGGTACACCGTCGCCATGCCGCCGACCGCGATCCGGGACTCCACCCGGTAGCGGCCGTCGAGCGTCTGCCCGACGAGCGGGTCCTGAAGCGTCGTATCCACGACGGTGCAGTTTACGGTGCCAAGATGACCCTTCTGGGCTAAGCGCCCAAGTTGTGCCCCACTCGTGCGGTTCCGCAACCGGCCCGTGACCGGTGCGGTGGCGGGGTGAGCGGCGGGTACCGCGGGAGTCAGGGGGAACCGAAGGCGGGGCGTTCGGGGTCGAACGTGGCGAGTCCCGCAGCGGGGGAGGACGCGGCGGCGTAGTGGCGGCGGGGGATGCGCCCCGCGCGGTACGCGAGGCGTCCGGCCTCGACGGCGTGCCGCATGGCCTCCGCCATGAGCACCGGCTCCTGCGCCCGGGTGACCGCGGAGGCCAGCATGACCGCCGCGCACCCCAGCTCCATCGCCAGGGCCGCGTCCGAGGCCGTACCGGCCCCCGCGTCAAGGATCACCGGCACCGTCGCCCGCTCGACGATCAGCTCGAAGTTGTGCGGGTTCCGGATGCCGAGCCCCGACCCGATCGGCGAGCCGAGCGGCATGATCGCCGCGCACCCCGCGTCCTCGAGCTTCCGGGCGAGCACCGGGTCGTCGTTGGTGTAGGGCAGCACCGTGAAGCCGTCGTCCACGAGGGTCTCCGCCGCCTCCAGCAGTTCCACGGGGTCCGGCAGCAGCGTGCGCTCGTCGGCGATGACCTCCAGCTTCACCCAGTCCGTGCCCAGCGCCTCCCGCGCCAGTCGGGCGGTGAGGACGGCCTCGCCCGCGGTGTAGCACCCGGCGGTGTTCGGCAGCACGCGGATGCCGTGCCGGGCGAGCACGGACAGCACGGAGCCCTTGACCGTGGGGTCCAGCCGCCGCATGGCGACCGTGGTCAGCTCGGTGCCGGAGGCGAGCAGCGCCTGCTCCATGATCTCCAGGCTGGGCGCTCCGCCCGTGCCCATGATCAGGCGGGAGTCGAAGGCGGTGCCGCCGATGGTCAGCGGGTCGTCGGCCATGGTGGGTCAGCCTCCCTGGACCGCGGTGAGGACCTCGACCCGGTCGCCGTCGCGGAGCGGGGTCACGGGCCACTGGGCGCGGGGTACGACGGTCTCGTTGAGCGCGGCCGCCACACCGGACGGGGAGGCGGTCAGGGTCGCGACAAGGCCGTCGAGGGTGACGCCCGCGGCGACCACCCGCGCCTCGCCGTTGACGGAGACGGAGAGAAAGAGGGGCGCGGTCATGCGTACTGCTCCTGGGGTGTGGACGTGAACCGGTCGGGGGAGAAGGGCCGGGCCTGCGCGGGGGTGTCCGCCCCGGTGAGGATCTCGGCCATCACGTCGCCGGTCAGCGGCGTGAGCAGCACGCCGTTGCGGTGGTGCCCGGTGGCGAGCACCAGGCCGTCGAGCGCGCCGCGCCCGAGCAGCGGGGCGTTGTCGGGGGTGCCGGGGCGCAGTCCGGCCTGCGTCTCGGTCAGGGGCAGTTCGGTGATGCCGGGCAGCAATTCGTGGGCGTCGCGGAGCAGTTCGTAGACCCCGCCGGCGGTGACCGTGGTGTCCCAGCCCATCTCCTCGCTGGTGGCGCCGACGACCAGTTCGCCGTTCTCGCGGGGGACCAGGTAGACGTGCCCGCCGCGCACGACGGCCCGTACCGTCCGGGACAGGAACGGCGCGTACGCCCGCGGTACCCGCAGCCGCAGCACCTGCCCCTTCACCGGACGCACGGGCGGCAGCACGCGGTCGGGCAGTCCGCCGATCCGGCCGCTGAGACTGCCGGCGGCCAGCACGACCTGCCCGGCGGCGAGCCGCGTGCCGTCCTCCAGGACGACGCCCCGCGCGCGGTCGCCCGCGACGTCCACCCGCGCCACCCGCGACCGCCGGAACCCCACCCCGGACAGCTCGCAGGCGCGCAGCAGCGCCGCGGCCAGACGCCGCGGGTCGACCTGGTGGTCGCCGTCCACCCGCAGCCCGCCGCGCACACCGGGGGCGAGCATCGGTTCCAGACGGCGGCACTGGCGGCCGCTGAGCCACTCGGACTCAAGGCCCAACGAGTCCTGGAAGGAATGGAGTTCGCGCAACTGCGCGCGGTCGTCGGCGTCGAGGGCGACGGCGAGGGTGCCGCAGGTGCGGTAGCCGAGGCCGAGCTCCGTGACCTCCTCCAGTTCGGCCACGAAGGACGGATAGCGGCGCGCCGCGGCGAGGTTGAGGTCGAGCAGGGCCTGCTCGCCGTACTGCACCTCGGTGACCGGCGCCAGCATCCCGGCCGCGACCTGCGCGGCGCCGCCGCCCGGTTCGGGGTCCGCGACCGCCGTCCGCAGGCCGCGCTGGGCCGCCCGCCAGGCGGTGACCAGTCCGATGATCCCGCCGCCGATCACGACGACGTCATGACGGTGCATGGTTTTCCCGCTCCTCCCTTCGCCGGCATGACCCGGATCAGGTTCGTACGGTCGGCGGCCGCCCAGCCGCCCTCTCAGCCCGGTGCGCCGGGCTCCCGCGAGTGCTCTCCTGCCACCTTAGTACGCACCATCGGCAGCGAGTAGGGCACCGGTACCGCCGGGCGGCGCCCCCGCGGCGTTACCGTGATCGCGTGACCAGCAGCAGCGAGCAGCGCGTCGTCGTCGTCGGGGCCGGGATGGCCGGAGTGCAGACCGCCGTGTCCCTGCGCGAGCAGGGGTGGGGCGGGACGGTCACGCTGCTCGGCGCGGAGCGGCACCCCCCGTACGACCGGCCGCCGCTCTCCAAGGGCGTGCTCTTCGGCGCCGACGAGGGCCCGCTGCTGGACGTCGACTTCCCCGGCATCGGCGTCGAGCTGCTGCTGGGGCGGCACGCGACCGCCCTGCGGCCGAGCGAGCGGCAACTGCTCACGGACGGCGGCCCGGTCGGGTACGACAAGCTCGTCCTCGCCAGCGGCGCCGAACCGGTCATGCTGCCGGGCAGTGAGGGCACGCCCGGCGTGCACGTGCTGCGCACCCTGGACGACGCCACCGCGCTGCGGCCGGTGCTGGAGAACCAGCATCGGGTCGTCGTGGTCGGCGCGGGCTGGATCGGGGCCGAGTTCGCGACGGCGGCCCGCCACGCGGGGTGCGAGGTGACCGTCGTGGAGGCGGCCGAACGGCCGCTCGCCGGGGTGCTGCCGGCGCGGATCGCCGAACGGATGCGCGGCTGGTACGCGGAGGCGGGCGTCGACCTGCTCACCGGCGCGGTCGTCTCCTCCGTCGAGCAGGGCGCCGTGCGCCTCGCGGACGGCAGCGTGCTCGCCGCCGAGGCGGTCGTCGTCGGGATCGGCGCCCGGCCCGCGACCGGGTGGCTGGCCGGCTCCGGTGTCGCCCTCGGACCGGACCGCTCGGTCCTCGCCGACGACCGGCTGCGCACCTCGGTGCCCGAGGTGTACGCCGTGGGGGACTGCGCCTCCTTCCCCTCGGCCCGGTACGGGGAGCGGCTGCTGATCCACCACTGGGACAACGCGGTGCAGGGGCCGCGCACGGCCGCCGCGAACATCCTGGGCGGCGACGAGGCCTACGACCCGGTGCCGTACTTCTGGTCGGAGCAGTTCGGGCGTTTCGTGCAGTACGCCGGGCACCACGTGGACAGCGACCACATGCTGCTGCGCGGCGACCCGGACGGGCCCGCCTGGTCGGTTCTGTGGCTGCGCGAAGGCCGTCTGGTCGCGCTCTTCGCCGTGGGGCGGCCCCGCGACCTGGCCCAGGCCCGCAAGCTCATCGCCCGCGGCGTCCACCTCGACGAGGCCCTGGCCGCGGATCCGGCGGTGCAGCTCAGGGCCGCGCTCGTCTGATCCCGCGCTCGTCCCGTCCCGTCCCGCCCTGTCCCGCCCCGTTCCGCCATGGGGCCGGCGGTCGCCGGACCCATGGCGGACCCGTAGCGGAGCCGTCAGGACGGAGCAATGGGTGCCCTGAGCGGTTCCACGGCACCCGTCCGGGATGGCACGCTTGTCCTGTGACCGAGATCGACGCAAAGATTGACTCCCTCGTCCCTTCCTGGCTGAACGTCCCCGACATCGCCGAACGCCTCGACGTCGAGGTGACCCGGGTCCGTCAGCTCATCAAGGAGGGCCAGCTCATCGCCGTTCGCCGGGGTGAGAACCGGGTGCTGATGGTCCCCGCCGACTTCATCGGCGAGGGGAAGATCGTGAAGGGCCTCACCGGCACGCTCAACCTGCTCAAGGACGACGGGTTCAGCGACGAAGAGGCCCTGGAGTGGCTGTTCACCCCTGACGAGAGCCTGCCCGGCACCCCCGTCCAGGCGCTGCGCGAGAATCGCGGCACCGAGGTGAAGCGCCGCGCCCAGGCGCTCGCCGTCTGACCGACCGGCCCGCCACCTCAGCAGCCACCCGAGGGGACCCGCCCGCATGAGCACGAGCACCCGCGCGCAGCTCGCCGACGCCCGGCTCTACCTGTGCACCGACGCGCGCAAGCGCCAGGGCGGCCTGACGGAGTTCGCCGCGTTCGCGGACGCCGTGCTGGCCTCCGGGGTCGACGTCATCCAGCTGCGCGACAAGAGCCTGGAGGCCCGCGAGGAGCTGGAGTACCTCGCGGTCCTCTCGGAGGAGTGCGGACGGCACGGCAGGCTGCTCGCGGTGAACGACCGCGCCGACGTGGCGCATGCCGCGGGGGCGGACATCCTCCATCTGGGCCAGGGCGACCTGCCCGTGGCCGCCGCCCGTGCGCTGCTGGGCGACGAGGTGATCATCGGGCGGTCCTGCCACTCCGAGTCCGAGGCCGCAGTCGCGGCTGGGGTTGCCCATGCCGAAGGCCAGGGCCCCGTGGAGCCCGGTGCGGACTACTTCTGCACCGGGCCGGTGTGGCCCACCCCCACCAAGCCCGGCCGGCCCGCGCCCGGCCTCGGCCTGGTGCGGTACGCGGCGGGCCTGGGCGCGGACCGGCCGTGGTTCGCGATCGGCGGGATCGACCTGTCCAACGTGGAGCAGGTGCTGGACGCCGGCGCCCGCCGGATCGTCGTCGTACGGGCCGTCACCGAGGCCGGCGACCCGGGCGCGGCGGCGGCCGAGCTGGCCAAGCGAGTGCGCTCGTACGAGGACTGAGCGCGGACCGGGTGAGGGCCGGGCGAGGGCCGAGCAGGCACTGAACAGGCGCGGAGCAGGCACCGGGTGAGGACCGGGCACCCCTCGGGGCGTCTCGCGGCGCGAGCGCGGCATGTCCAAGGGGTGGACATTCGGGTGGCGTCTGTTGGGGCGTCCCAGCCCTCGCCGTTAGCCTGAGGCGCATGGCCCTCGGAACCGCCTCCACCAGGACCGACCACGCGGTCACCATTCGTGAGCTGCTCGCCTCCGGCGAGCGCTCGTACTCCTTCGAGTTCATGGCGCCGAGGACCGAGAAGGGCGAGCGGACGCTGTGGAACGCGATCCGCCGCATCGAGGCGGTGGGCCCGACCTTCGTCTCCGTCACCTACGGCGCAGGCGGCAAGTCACGCGAGGGCACGGTCCGGGCGACCGAGCGGATCGCCTCCGACACCACCCTGACCCCCGTGGCGCACCTGACCGCGGTCAACCACTCCATCGCCGAGCTGCGCAACATCATCGGCCAGTACGCGGACGCGGGCATCCGGAACATGCTCGCGCTGCGCGGCGACCCGCCCGGCGACCCCATGGGGGAGTGGCAGCGGCACCCGGAAGGCGTCGACTACGCCTACGAACTGGTGCGGCTCATCAAGGAGTCGGGCGACTTCTGCGTGGGCGTCGCCGCCTTCACCGAGATGCACCCCCGCTCGACGGACTGGGAAAGTGATACGCGTCACTTCGTCGAGAAGTGCCGGGCGGGCGCGGACTACGCCATCACCCAGATGTTCTTCAACGCCGAGGACTATCTCCGGCTGCGTGACCGGGTGGGGAAGGCACGCTGCGAGACGCCCATCATCCCCGAGATCATGCCGGTCACGAACGTGCGGCAGATCGAGCGCTTCGCCCAGCTGGGCAACGCGCCTTTCCCGCAAGAGCTCGCGGACCGTATCCTCGCGGTCAAGGACGATCCGGCCGCGGTGCGGGCGATCGGGGTCGAGTACGCGACGGAGATGTGCCGGCGGCTGATGGCCGAGGACATCCCCGGACTGCACTTCATTACCCTTAATCACTCCACGGCGTCGTTGGAAATCTACGAGAATCTGGGACTGCACCAGAGGTCGTGAGGGCGGAGCCGCCGCCCCGGTGGGCCGACGACGGTGAACGGTGAGGAAGTGCGCTCATGGCCTACACAGTGCTCTACATCGCCTTCGGGGTGGTCGCGCTGTGGCTGCTCGGTGAAGTGCTCCTGCAGTACAAGGCTCGGCTGAGGTGGCGGCTGCTCGCCTTCGCGGGGTTCCTTGGCGTCGTCCTGGGCGTCTCCCTGCCCTCGGTCCTCGTCATCGTGGTGGGCGCCGTCGCCTTCGGCGCCGGCCAGACCTTCGTCACGCTCTCCTACCGCCGCGGCTTCGTCGAGGGATGGGCGCTGCGCTCTCCCAAGGAGGACGCCGACGACGAGGACAGCGAGGAGGAGGCACCGCCGCTGCCGCGCCGTGCCGGCGGCCGCAGGGGCCGGGGCGCGCAGCGAGACGAGGCGGCTGCCGACGGCATGACCGCGTACGAGACGCCCGCGGACGGCCTGACCGGGTACGAGGACTCCGGCACCGGAACCCCTGCCGGGGCGGGCGTCGGGCAGTCCTACGACAGCTACGCGGCCGCCGGGCCGGCCGCCGCGGGCCCCGCCGGGCCCGGGATGGACTCCACGCAGGTCTACCAGCCCGTGCCCATGCACGAGGACAGCGGCGAGTACCCGATGTACAACGGGCAGCCCAACTACAACCAGGAGCCCTACGCCGGCGCCGGCTACGAGAACTACGGCGCCACCACCGGCTACGGCGACTGGAACGGCGCCCAGCAGCAACAGCAGCCCGCGGCCGCCTCGTACGACGCCTACGGGCAGCAACAGCAGCAGCCCGGCGGCTGGGACCAGCAGGCGGCGTACGGCACCTACGGCGGTGGCTACCAGGACCCGTACCAGCAGAACCAGGGCACGCAGCAGTACGGCTACGACACCCCGGCCGGCGGCGTCTGGGTGCCCCAGCAGGGCGGGGAGCAGCAGCCGTACATCCCGCAGCAGCAGAACACCTACGACCAGCAGCAGGGGCAGCAGCAGGGCCAGCAGGGTCAGTACGACCCCTACGACCCCTACCGCTACAACTAGGCCGCTGCCGGCCCGCTCCAGCCGGAAGTCCGGCAGCCCGGCGTCGCCGAGGACCTCTCGTCCGCGGCGGCGCCGGACGCGTATGTCAGCGGCTGCCGCCCGGACCGCCCGCTATCAGGTCCGCGGCGATGGCGCCGGACATGCCGGTGTGGGCGAGTCCGCCGCCGGGGTGGGACCAGCCGCCCACGAGGTACAGACCGGGGACGAGCAGGCGGTTGCCGGGGTGCAGATGCGCCCCGTCGGCGCCGGCCAGGGCAGGGCGGGGGAGCCGGCCGCCAGGGGTGCCCGTCTCGTCCTCGGTGTCGGCGGGTGTGTGCACGGCCCGCCACAGCAGGCGGTCCGTCAGATCGGGCAGGACCGCCGCCGCGACCGACTGCACCGCGTCCGCGGCGCGCTCGGCCAGGCCGGGTGCCCGCCAGTCCACCCCTTGAGGGCCGTGGGGCGGGGCTGTGACGCTCAGCGTGACGGCCTCCGTGGCGCCGTCGGGCCGCAACGAGTCGTCGTCGGGGCGCAGCACCGTGACCGTCGGGCGGTCGCACAGCTCCCCGCGCGCCAGGGCCGCCGCCTCGGCCTCCGGGGCCGCGGCGTGAACGACCGTACGGTGCACGGCGTCCGAGGGCCGGGCCCCGCGCAACGCAAGGCAGACCGTGAGCCGCCCGGGGCCCTCGCAGCCGGGGCCGGGGCCGACGCCGTCCCACAGTCGGTCGCCGCGCCAGGACCCCCCGGAGCCCCGCGACAGCAGCGGGGGAAGCAGCCACGGAGCGACACCGGCGACCACGGTGTCGGCCTCCACCTTTGTGCCGTCGGTGAGTTCGAGCCCGGCCGCGCGGCCGTCCTTCTCCGTGATCCCCGCGACCTCGGCGCCGAAGCGGAACTCCACCCGGCGCGCCACGCACCGCGCGTGCACCGCGTCGGCCAGCGCCCGCATGCCGCCGCGCACGTACCAACTGCCGAAGGTCTGCTCCATGTACGGCAGTACGGTGGCGCTGCCGGGGACCGTACGCGGGTCGAAGCCGTAGGCCAGCGCGTACGAGCCGAGCAGCGCGGCGAGCCGCGGGTCGCCCAGTTCACGCGCGGCGACCTCGGCCAGCGTGGGCGCGCCGCGCCGGAACAGACCGCGCCGCACGGCGGGCGCCGGATACGGATCGCGGAGGAGCAGGGCCGGGTCGGGGGCGAGCGCGTCCTCCAGCAGCGGGCGGCGCGTGGCGTCCCAGACGTCCCGGGCCCGGACCAGCATCTCGCTCCAGCGCTCGCCCGCGCCGGCCCCGAGCGCCGCGTCGAGGGCCGTGACGACCCCGCCGCGCGACGCGTTGGGCAGCGACACGGCCGTGCCGTCGGCGAAGACGTGCCGGCTCGCCGGATCGACCTGGGTGAGCGCGACGCTGTCCTCCAGGCTCTCCTTGCCGGTCTTGACGAACAGGTCGCGGTAGACCGCGGGCAGATGCAGCAGTCCGGGGCCGGTGTCGAAGCCGAAGCCCGCGCGCTCCAGCCGCCGCAGCCCGCCCCCGTGGGTGGCGGCGCGCTCGTACACCGCCACCCGGTGCCCGCCGGTGGCGAGCCGGGCGGCGGCCGCCATGGCGCCCATTCCCGCGCCGATCACCGCAATCCGTGCCATGTCAGGGACTCTAGCCCCAGCCACCGACAACGTCGCTACCGGCCTTGCGGCGTTCGCGACGGGCCTTCCAGCGCTGCCGGAAACGGCGGATCCGGGACAGTATGAAGATCACCGTGATGACGCCGAGCACCAGCAGCACCGCCGCGATGCTCGCCGCGGCCACCGGGTGGAAGAGCGCGAAGACGATGATCCCGGCGACGCCGACGTCCTCCGCGAGACTGATCACGATGTTGCTCGCCGGCTCCGGCGAGGTGTTGACCCCCATCCGGACGCCGGCCTTCACCAGATGGCTCACCAGTGCCGTCGTCCCGCCGACCGCGGCCGCCGCCAGCTCCGGCAGCGAACCGTTCTGACCGGCCAGCAGGGCCGCCACCACGCCCCCGGCGACCGGCCGGATCACCGTGTGCACGGCGTCCCACGTGGTGTCGACGTAAGGGATCTTGTCGGCCACCGCCTCGCAGAGGAACAGGATCCCCGCGGCGATCAGCACGTCGGTGCGCTCCAGGGCCGGGGGCACCTCGTCGCTGACGCCGGTGACGCCCATCAGGCCGAGCAGGAAGACCACGGCATAGGCGTTGATCCCGCTCGCCCAGCCGCTGGTGAACACGAGCGGAAGTACCGACATGGGCCGTGATGGTACCGACCCGCGAAAAAGCACCGCACCCTTTGAGCGATACCGCCCAGTAGTGAGTACCTGTACTCAGACCCCCACTTGAGTACGTGTACGGATGGGCGCGGGCCCGCGCGGACGCCAAGGTGGAGGCAACGGAAGGGCACGGCACCGGCACCGCCGACACGGGGCGGCGGAACGGCGCGGCGCCCGGCCGTATCGGGGGTGCACTGGGGGAAGCGCCGCCCTGGAACGGCCCGACGGGGGATCGGGCCGCGCCGGGGCGGCGCACCGTCGTACCGGCCGCGTACACCTAGGCGCGGGCGTGCCCGGCGACCCGGCCCTGCAGCAGCCGCGACAGGGCCGCGTGCACGTCGTCGATCGACCGCTCCGGCTGGAACGACAGCCAGTCGAGCGCCGCGACGAGCACCATCCCGAAGAGCGCCGCCGCCGTGAGCGGCACATCGATCTCGTCGCTCAGCTCCTCCGCCGCCACCGCGTCGCGCAGCGTCTGCTCCACGACCGCGACCGCCTCCCGGCGCAGCACCATGAGCGTGTCCTGCCAGGCGCGGTTGGTCCGCCACAGCTCGGCCACGTACAGCTGCGTGAAGGACGGGTACTCGGCGATGAAGGCGAGCCCGGCCCGGATCATCGCGTCGATCGCGTCCACATTGCTGCCGCCGCGCGCGGTGACCCCGGCCCCCGCCTCCCGGAGGGAGGCCGTGAGCAGGCCGACGCCGTGCCGCAGCAACTCCTCGAAGAGCTCGTTCTTGCTGGCGAAGTTGTAGTAGACGGTGCCCTTGGCCACCCCGGCGCGCTCGGCGATCTCGTCGACCGTGGTGGCGGAGAAGCCCTGCTCGGCGATGAGCGTGACCGCGGCCTGGAAGAGCTTCTGCCGGGTGGCCTGGCGTCGTGCACTGTTCATGACGACGATTCTCTACGGTCCCGGCGGCCGGATCCGTCCGGCCTCACAGAGACAGCTCCGGATGCAGCCGGTCCACGGTCCACACCTGCTTGCGGCGGGCCGACACCGCGGTGAGCGCCAGTGCGCCCGCGGTGAAGGCGAGCAGCACCAGGACGGCCCGCCACACCGGCCAGAGCCCGCCGCCCGTGATCAGGTGGCGCAGCCCCTCCACGACGTAGGTCATGGGCAGGAACGGGTGGATCGCGTTGAAGAAGTCCGGGCTCGTCTGGACCGGGTAGGTGCCGCCCGCCGAGGTGAGCTGCAGCATCAGCAGCGCCAGCACCAGCACGCGGCCCGCCGGCCCGAAGCGCGCGTTGAGCCACTGCACGATGGCGGCGAAACACGCCGTCACCAGGATGAGGAAGCCGATCGTGCCGGCCGCCCGCGCCATCTGCAGACCGATCGCCCAGTGCAGCACCGCCATCAGGGCCAGCGTCTGCGCGATCCCTATGGCGAGCACCGGCAGCCAGCCTGCCACCGCGATCCGCCAGGCCGGGGCGCCCGCGGCCATGGCGCGCCTGCTCAGCGGCTGGAGCAGCATGTAGGCGACCATCGCCCCGACCCACAGGGACAGCGGGATGAAGTAGGGCGCGAAGCCCGTACCGTAGTTGGGCGCCTTGTGCAGGGACCGCGCGGCGAGCCGGACCGGGTCGGCCATCACCTCGGTGCGGTCGGCGCGCTCCTTCCGGTCGTAGTCGGGGATCCGGGACGCGCCGTCGTGCAGGCCGTCGGCGAGCTGCCCGCTGCCGTCGGTCAGTCGGGTCAGGCCGGTCGTCAGCTGGTTGCTGCCGTCCGACAGCCGGTACATCCCGCCCGCGAGGGTGTCGGCACCCGAGGCCAGGTCCCCGAGTCCGGAGTCGAGGGTGCCGGCGCCGGCCGAGGCGGTCCCCAGGCCGCGCGCCACCTTGTGGGCGCCGTCGTTGAGCCGGTTGACGCCGTCGACGGCGTTCTGCAGCTTGGTGGCCAGCGCGGGGTCGGACAGCTTCACGGCCGCCGAGTGGAGCGTGCCGAGGTCGCCTCGCAGCTCGTTCAGGGTCGCGGTGTGCTGGCGCACATAGGTGTCGAGGCGGGCGGCGACGTCCGCGACCTCGTCGGCGGTGTCCGCGGCCTTCTTCACCGCCCGGCACTCGGGCGTGACTCCGCCCAGCGGGCACTGCTCGGCATAGGTGTCGTGGATCCCGGCCGCGGCCGCCCGCGCGTCCTTGGCCGCCTTGGCCGCCTGCCGCGGCAGGTCTCCGAGGCCGCCCTGAGCGGCCTGCGAACCCCGGGCGACGACCCGCGCCACCGCGTTGATCTCCTTGATGTGCTTCTTGACGAAGGTCAGCTCGTCGGAGGCGCTGTTCACCTTGTCGGCCAGCGCCTGGGTCCCGGCGGCGACCTGGCCCGCGCCGGAGTCGAGCGCCCCCAGGCCGCTCGCGAGGGAGTGGCTGCCCTTCTTCGCCGTGTGCAGGCCGCCGGCCAGCTGCCGTGCGCCGTCCTCGGCGGTCGAGATGCCGTCACCGAGCTTCTTGGAGCCCGTGCGGGCCGTGCCCGCGCCCTTGGTGACGTCGTCCGCGCCGTCCGCGGCCTTGACCGTCTCGCCGTGGAGGTCGGAGAAGGCCACGAAGATCTTGTCGTAGAAGCCGCGCGACGCATTGGTGGAGGCCGCCGACCGCACCTCGGAGAAGACCGTGCGGGAGATCTGCCCGACGATGTAGTTGTTGGCGTCGTTGGTGCGCACCTGGAGCGCGCCGGTCTGCGGGCGCCTGCCGGAGCTCGACGCGACGCGTGCGCTGAAGTCGGACGGAATGGTGAGCGACAGGTAGTACGTGCCGTCCTCGACGCCCTCGGCGGCCTCGGCCGCGCTGGTCTCGTGCCAGTCGAAGGTGTCGCTGTCCCGCAGTCCGCCGACGATGGACTCGCCCGCGGCGAGCCGTTCCCCGTTCACGATGGCGCCCTTGTCGGCGTTCACCAGGGCTACGGGGATCTTGTCCAGCCGCCCGTAGGGGTCCCAGAAGGACCACAGGTACAGCGCGCCGTAGAGCAGCGGCAGGAGCAGCAGCGACACCATGGCCGCGCGCGGCAGCCTCCCCCTGCCGAACTTCCTCAGCTCAAGCGCTGCCAGCCTCGGCGTGCGCATCGGCCGCCCCCTCCTCGTCGGTCTCGTCATCGGTGTTCGCCGCCGTGTCCACGGCGGTGTCGGCGGCGGGGTCCTGGGTGCGCACCACCACGGCGTCCCCGGGCGCCTCGGAGCACACGGCCAGTACCGTCGTGCCGCTCGCGGCGATGCCGCGCAGCATCGCCCAGGCCTGGTCGCGTTCGGCCGGGCCGAGCTTGTGGTCGGTGTCGTCCACCGCCAGCACCTTCGGGCGGGCCAGCAGCGCGAGGGCGGTGCCCAGGCGCAGAGCCTCTAGCCGCTCCAGGTCCCGGGCGGCGGTGCGTTCGGCCTTCGGCAGCGCGGCGAGGTCCAGCCCGGCGGCGGTCAGCGCCTTGTCGACGCGTACCCGGGCCGCCGCCTCGTGGTCCGCGCGGGGCCGCGCCAGTTCGCGCAGCGACTCGCTGAACCGCCGCTGCAGCAGCACGCGTTCACGCAGGTGCTCGCCGACCGTGAGCGCCGGGTCGAGTTCGGCGACCCCGGTCACGGGGCCGAGCGCGGCGACGCGGCGGACCGCGGCGAGCTGCTTGGGCAGCCGGTGGCCGGCGACCTCGGCCGTGCCCTCGGTGGCGCGCATGCGCCCGGTCAGCGAGAGCAGCAGACAGGTGCGGCCCGAGCCGGAGGCGCCCTCGACGGCGATCAGACTGCCCGCCGGCGCGGTGAAGGTGACGTCCCGGAACACCCAGCCCCGTGGCCCCTCGAGTCCGAGGCCCTGCGCGGTGATCACTCGCCCGCCCCCATTCTTTGAACTGACCAGTCAGTGCAAAAACTCTACCGCAGGGGTTCACTGCTCCGCGAATCCAGGGGCGTTGTCCGGTCATCGTGACCGTTTGCCCAGGTCAGGGCGATTGTCAGTGGTGTGCTTCACGATGAGTGGTGAAGGCCAGGAACTGTCGGACACGTCATACGAAGACAGGAGGTATGTGATGACCGCGTCAGTCCGCAGCGCCGCCGTCGCCGGCGGCAGTGCCACCGACGTTCATCCCGTGCTGCGCAAGGCCACCGCCCCCGCGGCCGCAATCGACCTGCTCGTCCAGGCCCGGCGGGGGCTCGACGAGGCCGCCGTCCTCGAGACCCCCAACGACCGCTTCGCCACCGCCCACTTGGCCGCTCTGCGCACCGCCGCCGCCGTCCTCGCGGTGCGCGGCCGTCCCGAGCCCACCAGGCGGCGCCGGCAACGGATACGCAGCGCCTGGGAGGTGCTGCCCGAGGTCGCGCCCGAACTCGCGGAATGGAGCGCCCTCTTCGAGGCGGGCGCCCGGCAGCGGGCCCGCGCCGAGGCCGGCATCCAGGGAGCCGTCACCCCCCGGGAGGCCGACGATCTGATCCGCGCGACGGGGATGTTCCTGCGGCTGGTGGAGCGACTGCTGGCGCTGCAGCCCGCGCTGTACCGGCAGCAGGCCGACCGTCCCGCTTGATCGGCCGCCGGGCGGCCGCCCACTAGAGTGGGTCCCAGGCTGGGCCGACCGGACCCCAGCCCCGTCCGCCCGCGAGGAGCCGTCCGCATGTCCCGTCCAGGAGGGGCCGAACCGCTGCGGCCCCGCGCAGCCCTGCGTACCGCCGTGGTCTGGGAGGTCCTGCGCGATGCGCTGGACCGGCAGGCCAAGGCCTCCGGACGGGACGTCCTCGACGTGCTCGACACCGGTGGCGGCACCGGCAACTTCGCGGTGCCGGTGGCCAGTCTGGGCCACCGGGTGACCGTCGTCGACCCCAGCCCCGACGCCCTCTTCGCCCTCGAACGCCGCGCCGCGGAGGCGGGCGTCACCGAACGCGTCCGCGGAGTGCAGGGCGACGCCCACGGACTGCTCGACGTCGTGCCCGCCGGCAGCCACGACGTCGTGCTCTGCCACGGCGTCCTGGAGTACGTGGACGACCCCGCCGAGGGCGTGCGCAACGCCGCGGGCACCCTGCGCCCGTCCGGCACCCTCAGCCTGCTCGCGGCCAGCCGTCACGGCGCCGTGCTCGCCCGCGCGCTCGCCGGTCACTTCGGCGAGGCCCGGCACACCCTCGACGACCCCGACGGCCGCTGGGGCGAGGGCGATCCGATGCCCCGTCGCTTCACCGCCGACGAACTGACCGCGCTGGTCGCCGACGCCGGACTGCGGGTCGGCGCCGTGCACGGCGTACGTGTCTTCGCCGACCTGGTCCCCGGCGTCCTGGTGGACACCGAACCGGGCGCGATGGACGCCCTGCTGCGCCTGGAGCTGGCCGCCGCAGAGCAGCCCGCCTTCCACGCCGTGGCGACCCAGTTGCACGTTCTGGCCGAGCGCGGCTGAGCCCCCGCGGGGGACGGCTTCCCCTACACCTTCCGGTCACCCAGCGGGAGGAGTCCGTCACACGCCCCCCGATTCCCGGTTCAGGGCCGTATGCTGGCATGACGTGGCGTTCGACGGGGAAAACACCCACCGTCGGATTGGCGTAGTGGGGCGGGTTTCACGGGGGCGATTCCCTGCCTATCCTGGAAGGGTCGTACTGGTCGCTCCCCCGCGACCGACGAGGAGGAGGACTCCGTGCCGCTCTCGGAGCACGAGCAGCGCATGCTCGAGCAAATGGAGCGAGCGCTGTACGCCGAAGATCCCAAGTTCGCGTCGGCGCTTGAGGGAAGCGGGCTGCGCACGTACACCAGGCGGCGGGTCTACCTGGCTGTGGCGGGCTTCCTGGTGGGCATCGGGCTGCTGATGGCAGGCATGATCGCCCAGCAGCCATGGATCAGCGTTGTGGGCTTCCTCGTGATGCTGGGCTGTGCCGTTCTCGCGGTCACCGGCTGGCGCCGTGCCGCCAAGCCCGGTACGGCGGCCGCTCCCGCAGGGCACTCCCAACCGGGTGTCCCCGGACGAGGCAGGCGCCACCAACCGCGCCGCAAGATGATGGACCGCATCGAGGAGCGGTGGCAGCGCCGCCGCGACGAACACGGCCACTGACACACCGACCATCGCAAGGGGGCGGGGTTCCGACCGGAACCCCGCCCCCTTGCGCTGTGCCTTCCGCCGCGTGGCCCTCGCGGCACCCACCGGGTCCTGAAGGTGTGGGCGTCCCCGGCCCCGCGTGCCGGGCGGACCCGGCCGCGGGCGCGGGCGGGACCTGCCCGGAACCGCCCGGAACCGTTTCGAGGCCGTTCAGAGCCGTTCGCGGCCCGTCCCGGCCGGGGGACGGGCCCCGAACGGGCCGGAACCGCTTAGGAGGCCCGGCGCTGCCGCAGCGGCCGCATCACGGCATCGCCGGCACCCCGCAGCCGGGCCGAGAACCGGGCCGTCGCCTCCGACCAGCGCTCGGTGAGCCGCCACACGACCCGGACCGTGGAGCGCGGCAGGAGCACGGCGCGGATCCGCGTCACGCGGTCGACGTTCCGGCGCAGCCCCTGGCGCACCAGCTGCACGTCCTTCGCCGTGCCCGTGGCCTTCGGCGGCCGCGGTGAGAAGAGGGCCTGCTCCACCGCGGTCGCCAGGCGCTGCGCCGCCTCCGCCGGGGCCCCTTCCAGCCCGCCGTCGCGGATGAGGCGTGCCGCGACCCGGCGCGGGGTCTCGGACTCGTCGGGCCGCAGACCGTAGTCCCAGGCGGTGTCGATCAGCTCCAGCCATGCCGCCAGTGTCCGGGCACCCTCCCGGGCGCCCGTGTCGTCCAGCTCGCGGCCGGTCAGCCCCTGCCGGGCCGCGTCCTGCTGCCCGTCTTCCCCGTCCGTCGCGGCCGGGGCGTGGCCGGTGAGCTCCAGCCACGCCGCCAGGGCCACCGGGTCGTGGCCGCCGCGCAGCCGCTGGAGGCGCTGCTTGCGCCGCCACAGCAGCGGCAGCAGGAGGACCAGGACCACGAGCGGCACCACGGCCCAGGCGATGACGCGCAGCGTCCAGTCGGCCACCTGCGGCCAGATGCCTTCGTCGCCCGCCCCGCTGCCCGAGGCCCCTCCGAGGGGGCCGCAGTTGCCGAGCTGGGCGTCCTTGCCCAGGCAGGCCGACGGGGCGGTCGGGCCGGTGCTCGCGACGGCACCGGCGCTCGCCTCCGGGGTGTCGGGTGCCGCGGGGCCGCTGTCGGAGGTGGCCGCATCCTGGGTGTAGTCCGGCGGGGTGCCCCGGGTCGGCGTGGGCTCGAACCGCGTCCAGCCGACGCCCTCGAAGTACAGCTCGGGCCAGGCGTGCGCGTCCTTCAGCCCCACCGCGTAGGCGCCGCCCGACTCCGGGGATCCGGGCGTGAAGCCGACCGCCACCCGCGCCGGGATCCCGAGGGTCCGCGCCATCGCCGCCATCGTGAAGGCGAAGTGGATGCAGAACCCTTCCTTGTTGCGCAGGAATCTGGTGATCGCCTGTACGCCGGTGCCCGAGCGCACCGAGGTGTCGTACTGGAAGGCGCCGGAGGTGAACCAGCGCTGCAGCGCGACGGCCCGCTCGTAGTCGTTGGAGGCGTTCTTGGTGACCTGCAGGGCCGTCTTCGCCACCACGTCGGGCAGCGTGCCGGGCACCTTCGTGTACTCGGCCCGCAGCCTTTCGTCCGCCGGCGGCGCGGCGGCCAGCTGCTGCGCGGTCGGCTCCAGATGCAGGCTGCTCACCTGATACCGGGCGCCGGAGGTGTTCTGGCCCCGGTCGCCGATGATGGTGCGCCCCGTGGGCTCGTAGCGCCAGCGGCCGTCGATCTGCACGCGCGTGGCCGGGTACGGGAGCGGCAACCACATCTGGACGTAGTTCTTGTCCGCCGCGACCGAGGTGACGACCTCCGAGGACTTCACCTCGGAACCGAGCCCCGGCGGGGCGGGCAGCGCCTTCGGCACGGCGAAGAGGGAGCGCTGCGAGGGCTCCCACTTGTCGCCGGTGAACCGGTCGAGTGCCACGATCCGCAGATACATGTCCGAGTTGGAGGCGGCGTTCGTCCGGTACCGCAGCACCACCCGGTCGTCGGGCTGGTTGAGGTTGTCCTGGAGCGCGACCACCGGGTTGACCGCGGAGATCGTGCCGCCGCCGCGTCCGTTGCCCGTCCCCGAGCCCCCCATCGGCAGCAGACCCACGCCCATCGAGGGCAGCGCGGCGGGCGCCACCAGGGCGATGCCGAGCGCCATCGCCCCTATGCGGCGCCCGGTGCGCACCGGAGCCATCGCCGGCCCGGACGGCCCGCCCAGGGGACCGGCGTACCCGGAGCGCGCCGCGCCCCCCGAACCGCCGAAGACCCGGCCCCAGCGCGAGATGCGGTCCCGGCCCTCGGCGAGCAGGAGTAGCAGATAGCCGGTGGCCGCCAGCAGGAAGTACGGCCAGCGGGTGCCGTCGCCGCCGGCCAGTCCCGCCGCGATCGAGTACAGGGCCAGCAGCGGCAGGCCGGCCGGGGCCGCGCTGCCGTAGGTCACCGCCAGGGCGTCCACGGTCAACCCGATCAGCAGCACACCGCCCAGCAGCAGCAGGCGGATGCCCGGGGTGACCGGCGCCGGGATCGCGAACTGGGTCACGTCCTGCATGGCCGCCGTGAGCAGGTGGCCGAACTCGGTGTACGCGGCCGGCCCCGGCAGGAACCCCAGCAGCGCCTGCTCGCGCGCGAACATCAAGGTCAGCACCAGCAGTGTGACCGCCGCCTGCGCCAGCACGGTCAGCGGCCGGGCCAGCGGCACCCGCCGGGTCAGCGCGCCCACCCCGGTCTGCAGAAGCACCAGGAAGGTCGCCTGCAGGATCCAGGTGCTCGGCGTCGCCAGCGGCAGCAACGAGAAGGCGGTCATCAGTGTCGCCGCCGCCGCGCAGACCGCGAGCCGTCCCCGTCCGCTCATCATCGCGTCCCCGCCTCCTCACGCGACCGGTACCGGTCGGCGCGCTGCCACAGCTCGGGCAGGGCGGCGCCGGCGGCGGCCGGGAGCACCGTCCAGCCCGCCTCGTGCAGCATCCGTACGGTCCGTGCCGAGCCGTCCTCCGGCTCCTCGCCGTTCCCGCCGTGCGGCGGCGCAGCGGGCCGGGCCGGCCCGTCCACGTCCAGCGCCCCCCACACGGCGCTGTCCAGGACGAAGGCGACGGCGGCGCCGGCCCGCTGCCGCATCCGGCCCGCCATCGCGGCCTGCTCCTCGTTCAGGTCGCCGAAGAAGGCCACCAGCAGGCCCTCGCTGCCCGTGCGCAGCACGTCCAGGGCCCGCGACAGCCCGGCGCCGTCGGAGTGGTCGACCACCGCCAGGGTGTCCAGCAGGGCACCGGCCGCGTCGGAGGAGTCGGTGCCGCCGAAGCCCTCGGACCCGGGCACGGTGGTCCCGGTGTCGGTGAGCAGCCGCACGGAGTAGCCGCGCTCCAGCATGTGCACCGCCACGGACGCGGCGCCGGACACCGCCCACTCGAAGGCCGAGTCGGGCCCGGCGCCGAAGTACGCCTCTGCCCGGGTGTCCAGCAGCACCGTGCACTGGGCGCGGTGCGGCTGCTCCTCGCGGCGCACCATGAGCTCGCCGTACTTGGCGGTGGAACGCCAGTGCACCCGGCGCATGTCGTCGCCGTGGCGGTAGCCGCGCGGGATGACGTCGTCGTCTCCGGCCAGCGCCAGGGCGCGGGTGCGGCTCTCCCCGTAGCCGGAGGAGTCGCCCCTGAGCTTGACCGGCGGCAGCGGCTCCACCCGGGGCACCACGGTCAGGGTGTCGTACGCGCTGAAGGAGCGGGTCAGCTCGCACATGCCGAAGGGGTCGGTCAGCCGCAGCTGCAGCGGCCCGAGCGGGTAACGCCCGCGCAGGTCGGAGCGGACCCGGTAGGACACCTCGCGGTGCCCGCCGGGCTCCACCCGGTCCAGGATGAAGCGGGGCCGCGGCCCCAGCACGTACGGCACCCGGTCCTGCAGCATCAGCAGCCCGGTCGGCAGCCGCGACACGTTGTCCACCCGCAGGTGCACCCGCGCCTCGGACATCGCCGGCACGCGCGAGGGCGACAGCCGGCGGCTGCCGGCGACGCGGTAGCGCGTGCGGTACAGGACCGTCACGCAGACCAGCGGCAGCACGGCCAGCAGCAGGCCGACCCGCAGCAGGTCCGGCTGCCCCAGGACGTAGGCGCAGACGGCCGCCGCGATCCCCGCGGCGAGGAAGGACCGGCCACGGGTGGTGAGGCCGCCCAGGGCGGCCCGGAGGCCGCTTTCACGCTCGGTCACGCGGTACCTCCAGCACCCACGCCCGTCGTTGGGGTCATCGGCTGCCGTACGGGTCGGGGACCGGCGTGCGTTGCACGATCTCCGCGACGACCTGCTCCGGGGTGCGCCGGTTCAACTGGGCCTGCGCGGTGGGCAGCAGACGGTGCGCCAGTACGGAGGAGGCCAGCGACTGCACGTCGTCGGGGAGCACGTAGTCCCGGCCGTCCAGGGCCGCCGCGGCGCGTGCCGCGCGCACCAGGTGCAGGGTGGCGCGCGGGGAGGCGCCGAGTCTCAGGTCCGAGTGGCTCCGGGTGGCCGAGACCAGGCTCACCGCGTAGTGCCGTACGGCGGCCGACACGTGCACTGTCCGTACCGCTTCGACCAGTTTGACGATCTCGTGGGCGTGGGCGACCGGTTGCAGGTCGTCCAGCGGGCTGACCCCCGCGTGCACGTCGAGCATCTCCAGCTCGGCCTCCAGGCTGGGGTAGCCGATGGAGACGCGGGCCATGAAGCGGTCCCGCTGCGCCTCGGGCAGCGGATATGTTCCTTCCATCTCCACCGGGTTCTGGGTGGCGATGACCATGAAGGGGCTCGGCAGCGGGTACGTACTGCCGTCGATGGTGACCTGCCGCTCCTCCATCGACTCCAGCAGCGCCGACTGCGTCTTGGGCGACGCGCGGTTGATCTCGTCGCCCACGACGATCTGCGCGAAGATCGCGCCCGGCTTGAACTCGAAGTCGCGGCGCTGCTGGTCGAAGACGCTCACCCCGGTGATGTCCGACGGCAGCAGGTCCGGCGTGAACTGGATGCGCCGCACCGAGCAGTCGATCGACCGGGCCAGCGCCTTGGAGAGCATGGTCTTGCCGACGCCGGGGACATCCTCGATCAGCAGATGTCCCTCGGCGAGCAGCACCGTCAGCGCAATCCGTACGACCTCGGGCTTGCCCTCGATCACGTTCTCCACCGACCGGCGTACGCGGTCCGCCGTGGCGGTCAGATCGCTGAGGCTTGCTCGCGCGTCATAGGTCGTCACCCGGTTCTCCTCGGCCCGTTCCTGGGGACACGGCCATCCCTGGACCGGCCCTCCCCGTTACACAGAGCATTCTCTCCTTCAACTATGCTCCGCGTCACTCCGCTTCCGTTACTCGTTTGTGATTTCCCGCAGCAGGCCGGTGTGCACGTCGAACACAAACCCCCGCACATCGTCCGTATGGGTCAGGAAGGGCGAGGTGCGGACCCGCTGTATCGACTGGCGTACGTCCTGGTCGACGTCCCGGAAGGACTCCACCGCCCAGGTCGGGCGCTGGCCGACCTCCTCCTCCAGCTCCGTGCGGAAGTCCTCGGTCAGGGACTCCAGGCCGCAGCCGGTGTGGTGGATCAGCACGACCGAGCGGGTGCCCAGGGCGCGCTGGCTGATGGTCAGCGAGCGGATGGCGTCGTCGGTGACGACGCCGCCGGCGTTGCGGATGGTGTGGCAGTCGCCGAGCTCGAGGCCGAGCGCCGCGTGCAGGTCGAGCCGGGCGTCCATGCAGGCGACCACGGCCACCTTGAGCACCGGGCGGGCGTCCATGCCGGGGTCACGGAACTGCGCCGCGTAACGCCGGTTCGCCTCGACCAGCCGGTCGGTGACGGACGCGGTGTCGGTGGTGGCGCGAGCTGCGGACTGATGCGCGTTTATCGACATGACACGACCGTAGAGGGCGCGGCCTGTTCCGACCTGCTGTGAGGCCCGACAAATCTCGGTCAAACGGGTGCACTGTGAGGTAACCCACAGGCGTCGCGCGCGCTCGCCCGTGCGGGTGATTCGGGCGCCGGTGGCCACCAGGGCCCCTGTGCCGGGGCAGGCTTCTCGTTGACCGTGGGGGCCGGTGGAGTAAAGTGGCGCGAAGTGGGTCGCCAACCAAGCGCGGGAGGTGCGGATGTTCCTCGGGACGTACGCGCCACGGCTGGACGACAAGAGCCGGCTGGTCCTCCCCGCGAAGTTCCGCGAGCAGTTCGCGGACGGCCTGGTCATCACCAAGGGCCAGGAGCGCTGCCTCTACGTATGGCCGGTCGAGGGCTTCCACGCCCTCACCGAGGAGCTGCGCCGGGCACCGCTCACCTCCAAGGCGGCGCGTGACTACATGCGCGTGCTGTTCGCCGGCGCCCACGACGAGGTCCCCGACAAACAGGGCCGGGTCACCCTTCCGCAGCCCCTGCGCGACTACGCCGGACTGCGCCGCGACTGCGCGGTCATCGGCGCGAACACCCGGGTCGAGGTCTGGGACGCGGCGGCCTGGGAGGACTATCTGGCGGGTCAGGAAGACGCCTTTTCGGCGTTGTCCCAGGAGGTGCCTCCCGGCTTACTGTGACCTCGCCCGTAGCCTGATGACTCACGTACGAGTACGTGACGCTCGGCCTCCTCCCGCTCCCCGGTCCGCTGGCACTCCTTCCCCGGTGCCAGAAGGCCGCCCACGAGCGGGCGGGGACCCAGTGGTACGTCCCCGCGAGCATGAGAAGAAGGGCTACATGAGCACCACCCCCTCCGAGCCACGCCACGTCCCGGTGATGCTGGACCGCTGCCTGGACATGCTGGCGCCCGCGATCGACGCACCGGGCGCCGTGGTCGTGGACGCCACCCTCGGCCTCGGCGGGCACAGCGAGGCGCTGCTGCGGCGGTTCCCCGAGGTCCGGCTGATCGCCGTGGACCGCGACCCCGCAGCGCTCAAGCTCGCCGGCGAGCGGCTCGCGCCGTACGGGGACCGGGCCACCCTCGTGCACGCCGTCTACGACGAGATCCCCGAGGTGCTGGAGCGGCTCGGCGTGCCCAAGGTGCAGGGCATCCTCTTCGACCTCGGCGTCTCCTCCATGCAGCTGGACGAGGCCGAACGCGGCTTCGCCTACGCCCAGGACGCGCCGCTGGACATGCGCATGGACCAGACCACCGGCGTCAGCGCCGCCGAGGTCCTCAACACCTACCCGCCGGGCGAGCTGGTGCGGGTGCTGCGCGAGTACGGGGAGGAGAAGTTCGCCCGCAAGATCGTGGACGCGATCGTGCGCGAGCGGGCCCGCGAGCCCTTCACCAACAGCGCCCGGCTCGTCGAGCTGATCCGCGAGGCGCTGCCGCAGGCGGCCAAGCGGACCGGCGGCAACCCGGCCAAGCGCACCTTCCAGGCGCTGCGGATCGAGGTCAACGGGGAGCTGACGGTGCTGGAGCGGGCCGTCCCCGCGGCCGTCGCCGCGCTCGCCGTCGGCGGCCGGATCGCCGTGCTGTCGTACCACTCCCTGGAGGACCGGCTGGTCAAGGGCGTCTTCGCGGCCGGAGCGGCGAACACCGCGCCGCCCGGGCTGCCCGTCGTCCCCGAGCAGTACCAGCCCCGGCTCAAGCTGCTCACCCGCGGCGCGGAACTGCCGACGGAGGACGAGATCGCCGCCAACCGCCGGGCCGCCCCGGCGCGCCTGCGCGGCGCCCAGCGGATCCGCGAGGCCGTGGCGTGAGGCGGCGCACGTCGGCGGCGCGCTCGCCCTTCGTCCTGCTCATCGTGCTGCTGCTGGGCGGCGGCCTGATCACCCTGCTGCTTCTCAACTCGGCTGTGAACCGGGACTCCTTCAAGCTCAGCGAACTGCAGAAGAAGACCACGCAGTACACCGACGAGGAGCAGGCGCTGCAGCAGGAGGTCGACGAGTTCTCGGCGCCGGACGCGCTGGACGATCAGGCCAGGGAGCTGGGCATGGTCCCCGGGGGCAACCCGGCCTTCCTCGCCCCCGACGGCACCGTCCTCGGCAGCCCCGGCGCCGCCCCGTACGTCCCGGCGCCCGCCCCGAGCACCGCCCCCGCCACGGTCGCCCCCAGCGGCTCCGCGGCCGCCTCCCTGGGCCCCTCGCCGTCGCCCGCGCCCAGCACCACCCCCGAGGAGACCCCGTGACCACCGCTCCGGGGCCCCGTGCCCTCCGCCCGCCCCGATCCGCCCGCCCGGACGGCCGGGAAGGTGCCGGGGCGTGGTGACCCGCGACGGGGAGCCGCCGCGCAACCGCGGCGACCGCGGCGGCGACCGGGAGAACGGCGCCGGCGGTCCGGGCCGTGGCGCCCAGGGCCGTGGGCGCGGCGGTCGGAACCCCGCCGCCGGCCGGGGCGGGGGAGCCCCCGGCAGCCGCGGTGAGGGCACCGGAGGCGCCCCCCGGCGCAATCAGGTGCCCCGGGGCCGTGACGGCGGCGCCGGAGCCGCAGGACGGGGCTCCGGGGCGGGAGCCTCAGGACGCGACGGCGGCGCCGGAGCCGGCGGACGCGGTGGCGAATCCGGAGAGCCCCGCCGCAGGCCGGCCCCCGGTCAGCGGGCGGGGGCCGGACGTCCCGGCGCACGCGGCGCCCGGCCGCGCGACGGCGAGGCACGGGCCGCCCGCGAGACGGGCCGTGACCCGCGCGGCCGCAGGCCGTCACCCCGCGCCGAGGGATCCGAGGCGCCGCACGGGCGCACCCCCGGAGCGCGCAGGCCGTCCGGCGGGCGCGAACGCGACGCCAGGGCCCGAGACCGGGCCGGCCGCCAGGCCGTGCCGCCGCGGCGCAGGCCCCCGCGCCCGGTGGCCCCGTCGGGCGTCCCGCTGCTGCGGCTGGGCAGGCCGCGCCCCCGGCTGCGGCTGGTCAGCTTCGCCCTGACGCTGGTGATGCTGACGTTCGTCATCAGGCTCTTCCAGGTGCAGGCCGTGGACGCCGCGACGTACGCCGCCAAGGCCGAGGTCAACCGGAACGTCAAGGTGACCCTCGCCGCCGAGCGCGGCACGATCACCGACCGCAACGGGATCGACCTGGCCACCACCGTCGACGCGTACGACATCACCGCCGACCCGATGCTCTTCACCCCCGAGTACGCCAAGGCGAAGGACGCCCCGGCGCGCGCCGCCGAACTGCTCGCGCCGATCGTCGACGGCGACGAGAAGAAGATCGCGAAACAGCTCGCCGACTACCCGGGGTCCCGCAACGAGATCATCGCCCGGCAGCAGTCCCCGCAGGTCTGGAACCAGATCAAGGACCTGCAGAGTGCGCTCGCCGACAAGGCGGAGAAGGGGGACGGCGTCAACTACCTCGCCGGGGTCTTCCGGCTGCGGCACGCCAAGCGCGTCTACCCCGCCGGAGACCTCGCCGCGGGAGTGATCGGCTGGGTGAACGCCTCCGGCGCCGGCGGCGGAGGCCTGGAGAGCCGGCTCGACAAGGCCCTGGCCGGCAAGGACGGCACCGTCACCTACGCCCAGTCCGGCGGCCGCCGGGTGCCCACGGCGAATGTGCAGGAGCGAGCCGCCGAGCCCGGCACCGACGTGGAGCTGACCCTCGACCGGGACATCCAGTGGGCCGCCCAGCGGGCGATCACCCAGCAGGTGAGGGAGTCCGACGCCGACCGCGGCTACGTGATCGTCCAGGACACGCGCACCGGGGAGGTGCTGGCCATGGCGAACGCCCCCGGCTTTGACCCCAACGACCTGACCAGGGCGGACCCCACCGCCCTGGGCAACGCCGCCCTGCAGGACGCGTACGAGCCCGGCAGTGTCAGCAAGCTGATGTCCATGGCCGCGGTCCTCGACGAGGGCGTGGCCGCCCCGGACACCCACGTCACCGTCCCCGGCACCCTGCCCCGCGCCGACCGGGTCTTCCACGACGACGTGGACCACGGCACCTGGCATCTGACCCTCAACGGCGTGCTCGCCAAGTCCAGCAACATCGGCACGATCCTGGCCGCCGAGCACCTCGGCAAGAACCAGAGGCAGGCGAACCGCGTCCTCTACTCATATCTGAGGAAATTCGGCATCGGGCAGCCCACGGGGGTCGGCTTCCCCGGGGAGACGCCCGGCATCCTGGCGAGGCCGGACCAGTGGAACGCGTCCCAGCAGTACACCATCCCCTTCGGACAGGGCCTGTCGCTGAACGCGCTGCAGGCCACGTCGGTCTACTCGACGATCGCCAACGGCGGAGTGCGGATCGAGCCCAGCCTGGTGCGCGGTACGACCGGCCCGGACGGCCGCTTCGTCCCGTCCCCGGAGCCCGCGAAGACCAGGGTGGTCACCAAGAAGACGGCCAGGACGCTCTCCACGATGCTGGAGTCCGTCGTGGGCGACGAGCAGGGTACCGGCATCAAGGCCCGGATCGCCGGATACCGCGTCGCGGGCAAGACCGGCACGGCCAACCGGGTGGACCCGGAAACGGGCACCTACAGCGGCTACACGGCCTCCTTCATGGGCTTCGCTCCCGCCGACGACCCGCGGCTGACCGTGTCCTGCGTGATCCAGAACCCGACCCGCGGCAGCTACTTCGGCGGCCAGATCTGCGGTCCGGTGTTCAAAAGGGTCATGGAATTCGCCCTGAAGTCCCTGCAGGTGGCGCCCAGCGGTGCCAAGACCCCGAGCCTGCCGGTCGAGTGGGACCCCTCGAAGCCGTGACCGGCGCGCACGGGAGGAAGGAACGGCGGCCGTGAACGGACACGACCCCAGCCCGGCGGGTACGGGCGGTAGCCCCGCGCACGCGGAAAGTACCGGAGAAAGCAGCAGGCCGGAAGCCCGGCGAGGGCCTTTTGGCCGGGAACCCGGCCCGGCGGGTACTCTCACCGCCGTGTCACTCGCTGATCAGTCCCCCCACCGCAAACAGACGCAGCCGGGCGCGCCCCGTCCCTCCCGGGTCCGGCCCGTGCCGCCCGCGGAACTGGCCGCGCGGCTGGGCGCGGAACCGCCCGCGCCGAGCGCCGCCCCGGTCACCGGGATCACGCACGACTCGCGGGCCGTCCGCCCCGGCGACCTGTACGCCGCGCTGCCCGGCGCCCGCTTCCACGGTGCCGACTTCGCCGCCCAGGCGGCCGAACTGGGCGCCGTCGCGATCCTGACCGACCCGGCGGGCGCCGAGCGCGCCGCCGCGACCGGACTGCCGGTGCTGACGGTCGAGGACCCACGGTCCCGGATGGGCGACCTGGCCGCCGAGATCTACGGTCGGCCCGGAGAGGAGCTGCTGCAGATCGGCATCACGGGCACCTCCGGCAAGACCACCACCGCCTACCTCATCGAGGGCGGCCTGCGGGCCGAGATGGAACGGCGCGAGGCGCTCGGACAGCAGGTCGGTGGCGAGCGCAGGACCGGCCTGATCGGCACGGTCGAGTCGCGGATCGGCGACGAGCGGATCAAGAGCGAGCGGACCACTCCCGAGGCCACCGACCTGCAGGCGCTCTTCGCGGTGATGCGCGAGCGCGGGGTCGAGGCCGTGGTCATGGAGGTCTCCAGCCACGCACTGGTGCTGGGCCGGGTGGACGGCGCGGTCTTCGACGTCGCCGTCTTCAACAACCTCAGCCCCGAGCACATGGAGTTCCACTCGGGCATGGAGGACTACTTCCAGGCCAAGGCGCAGCTGTTCACCCCGCGGCGCAGCAGGGCCGGCGTGGTCAACATCGACGACGAGTACGGCCGCCGGCTCGCCCGCGAGTCCCAGGTGCCGGTCACCACCTTCTCCGCCGACGGCCACCCGGACGCCGACTGGCGCGCCGAGCACGTCGAGACCGGGCCGCTGCGCTCCACCTTCACCGTCGTGGGCCCGAACGGCGAGCGGATCGATGCCGCCTCGCCGCTCCCCGGCCCCTTCAACGTCGCCAACGCGCTCGCCGCGATCGCCGCCCTGGCCGTGGCCGGGATCGACCCGCAGACGGCCGCTCAGGGCGTCGCCGCCGTGCCGGGCGTGCCGGGCCGGCTGGAGCGCGTCGACGCGGGCCAGCCGTACCTCGCGGTCGTCGACTACGCCCACAAGACCGACGCCGTCGACTCGGTGCTGCGCGCACTGCGCAAGGTCACCAAGGGCAGCGTGCACATCGTTCTCGGCTGCGGCGGGGACCGCGACGAGACCAAGCGCGGCCCGATGGGTGCCGCCGCGGCACGGCTCGCCGACACCGCCGTGCTGACCTCCGACAACCCCCGCTCCGAGGACCCGCTCGCGATCCTCACCGCGATGCTGGCCGGAGCCGCGGGCGTGCCCGCGCACGAGCGGGGCCATGTCGTCGTCGAACCCGACCGGGCGGCGGCCATCGCGACCGCCGTCGCCCTGGCCCGGCCGGACGACACCGTACTGGTGGCCGGCAAGGGCCATGAGCAGGGCCAGGACATCGCCGGAGTGGTACGCCCCTTCGACGACCGAGAAGTGCTGCGCGCGGCCATCGAACGGGCCGCCGGCACACCAGCGCAGGAGAAGGACCAGGACCAGCTGTGATCCCACTCACCCTCGCCGAGGTCGCACACGCGGTCGGCGGGAGCACGTACGACATACCGGACCCGACGTTGCCCGTCACCGGGTCCGTGGAGATCGACTCCCGCAAGGTGACACCGGGCGGCCTGTTCGTCGCTTTCCGGGGCGAGCACGTGGACGGCCACGACTACGCGGAGCAGGCCGTCGCGGCCGGCGCGGTCGCCGTACTGGCCGCCCGGCCGGTCGGCGCCCCCGCGATCGTCGTGGACGACGTCCAGCTCGCCCTCGGCGCACTGGCCAGGCACGTCATCGAACGGCTCGGCGCGACCCTCGTGGCGCTGACCGGATCGGCGGGCAAGACCAGCACCAAGGACCTCACCGCCCAGCTGCTGCAGCGGCTGGCGCCCACCGTGTGGCCGCCCGGCTCGCTCAACAACGAGATCGGGCTGCCGCTCACCGCGCTGCGCGCCGACGCCTCCACCCGGCACCTGGTGCTGGAGATGGGCGCCCGCGGCGTCGGCCACATCAGGTACCTCGCCGGTCTCACCCCACCGCGTATCGGCGTGGTCCTCAACGTCGGCACCGCCCACATCGGCGAGTTCGGCGGCCGCGAGCAGATCGCCCTGGCCAAGGGCGAACTGGTCGAGGCGCTGCCGGAGGCCGCCGCGGGCGGCGTCGCCGTGCTCAATGCGGACGATCCCCTCGTACGCGCCATGTCCTCCCGC
>NZ_JBSFLB010000004.1:297474-363427 GCF_053598835.1 Streptomyces sp. NPDC001070 | reverse complement strand
TCTTCCTGCTAGCACGTCGGTTGACCCGTCCGAGTGAGATCCAGTCTACAGCGGACACACCCGCCCGACCCAGACCCACACCCCCTCACCTGCACTTTCACTGCCGGCGTCCGGACGCCGTTCCGCCACGGGGGCGAGTCCATCAAAGCCGGGGCGCCCCGCACACGGATTTCCTCGCTTTGCCCCGGCCCTCCCGGTGTGCGCGCGTGAGTGCGCGCGGGAGCGCGAGTGACGGCTCGGGCGGGTGCGCCGGTGTCCCGCGGAAGCGCCCCCCGGGCCGTCACTTGCCTCCGGCCCGGGGGGTCCGCCCGCCGGGGGAGGCCCCGGGGACGCGGGTGAAGGTGCCGAGGCCGTCGGCGTCGAGATGCTCCACGCGCACCCGGGTGGCCCGGCCGTCCGGCGCCGGGGTGAAGACGACACCGGACAGCCCGGCCGTGCTCGCCGGTCGTCGCATGGCTGAAGGTGTCGCCGGCGTAATGGCGCAGCGGGAATCGCATCGGCTCCGGTCCCAGCTCCATCGTCAGGACGCCGTCACGGACCCGCACGGTCATCGGGCCGTGGTAGTCGTCGGCGTACACGCCGGTGTACGCGTCGTCCGGCGCGGCAGCGCGCCACCGGAGGGGGAGGGGGCCGGTCCGCGGCGGGCGGCAGGGCACCCGCCCCCGCGAAACCGCCGGCGGTCAGCGCGCCCAGCAGGCCGAGGGCGGCGAGAGCCGGCGGGCGCGGCATGCGTACCCGGGCGAAGCGGCGCATGGCGCCCATTCAAGACGCTCCGGGCGGCGCTGTCCTGCGGGCGCGGTCCGTTCGGGTGCGTACGACCGCGCCCGGTCCGCGCGGGCCCTCACGGGGCCGCACGGACCGGGCGCGGATCGCCGATGACCGGTCAGGCCTTCTTCGTCTCCTGGAAGATGGCGTCGATCTGGTCGATCAGGTCGAGCAGCTTCTGGCCGGTCGCCGGGTCGGTCGAGGCCTTGGCGGCGCTGCCCGCCTTCAGCGCGTCGTTGAAGAGCTGGTGCAGCTGCGGGTACTTCTCGAAATGCGGGGCCTTGAAGTAGTCGCTCCACAGCACCGACAGGTGGTGCTTGACGAGCTCCGCGCGCTGCTCCTTGATGACGATGGCGCGTGCGCGGAAGTGCGGGTCCTCGTTGGCCTGGTACTTCTCCTGGACCGCCTTGACGGACTGCGCCTCGATGCGGGCCTGGGCCGGGTCGTAGACACCGCAGGGCAGGTCGCAGTGAGCGCTGACCTTGACCTTGGGCGCGAACAGGCGAGCGAGCATGACTGTCCTTCCTCGTGATCGTCTTTCCACCAGGGAGATTACTCCCCTGTCGAGTGGTTTTCTCGGGCGCCCCTGGGTGCTTAGGACAAAAGTCTGGTGTCACTCTGGGGCTGGTGGAGCATGGAGGAGGAGGCTGAGCATGCGTGAGCCCGGGGCTGGGCAGAGGAGGAGAGTGCCGTACCAGCTGGTCGAGGTGACAGGTCCGTCGATGGTGCCGACGCTGCAGCACGGCGACTGGCTGCTGGTGCAGTACGTCAGGAGCGCCGAGGACGTCCGTGAGGGTGACGTCGTGGTGCTGCGGCATCCGCTCCAGCAGGACCTGCTGATCGTCAAACGCGCCGTGGAGCGGCGGGAGGACGGTTGGTGGGTACTGGGCGACAACACCTTCGTGGAGAACGACAGCAGGGAGTTCGGCACCGTCCCGGACGAGCTGGTGCTCGCCCGGGGGCGGGGGCGCTTCCGGCCGCCGCGCGAGGTTCAGCGGTCGGTGGCGGGCGTCGCGGGCTGGCTGGTGTCCTGCGTCAGACCGCTCAGGGCGGACCGCTCGTTCTCCAGGCGTTTGCGGGCGCGGTAGGCCGCGACGTTGGCGCGGGTGGCGCAGCGGTCGGAGCAGTAGCGGCGCGACCGGTTGGTCGAGGTGTCGATGTACGCGTTGCGGCAGGTGGTGGCCTGGCAGACGCCGAGCCGGTCCACACCGAGGTCGGTGAGCTGGAAGGCCAGGCCCATGCAGGCGGTCGCGGCGTAGGAGGCGGTGGCCGTGGCCGCGTGGTCGGCGAGGTGCATGTGCCAGTTCGGGCGGCCGCTCTCGTCCAGGTACTCGTGGCCGGAGATCTGCGGGCTGACCGGGAACTCCAGCAGCAGCGCGTTCAGCAGGTCGACCGCGCGCACCTCGTCGCCCTCGGCGGCCGCCTCGAAGACACCGCGCAGCCGGGTGCGTACGGTGCGCAGCCGCTGCACGTCGGCGTCGCCGGCGCGGTTCGCCGCCTGGCTGGCCGGGCCGAACAGCTCGCGCACGGCGTCGACCGAGGTCAGGTTGTCGATGCCGCGCTCGGGCTCCTCGCTGTTCACCAGGCGCACGGCGTAGTCGGAGTAATAGGCGAGTTCCACTTGTAGTCCTTACGCGTGCGCTCTAAGGTCAGTAATGACTGCTCTTGCTCTAAGGGTATTACGGCTGGAGGGGAAACGTATGTCCGACACCGCCGCGGTGACCGACTGGCAGGCCTGGCAGGACAGCTGGGACCGGCAGCAGGAGTGGTACCTGCCGGACCGCGAGGAACGGTTCCGGGTCATGCTCGACATGGTGGAGGCGCTGGCCGGCCCCGAGCCCCGGGTGCTGGACCTGGCGTGCGGCACCGGCAGCATCTCCGACCGGTTGCTGCGGCGCTTCCCGGGCGCCGTGTCGACCGGGGTGGACCTCGACCCGGCGCTGCTGACGATCGCCCGCGGGTACTTCGCCGGGGACCGCAGGATCGAGTTCGTCACCGCCGACCTGCGCGACCCGCGGTGGCCGTCGAAGCTCCCGTACGCCACGTACGACGCCGTGCTCACCGCGACCGCCCTGCACTGGCTGAAGCCCGGGCCGCTCAAGACCCTGTACGGCACGCTGGCCGGCCTGCTGCGCGACGGAGGGGTCTTCCTCAACGCCGACCACATGCCCGACGCCACGACCCCGCGGCTGAACGCGGCCGTGCGCGAGCGGGACCGCGTCCGCCGGGAGCGGCAGAAGGCGGAGGGCGTGCCGGACTGGGAGCAGTGGTGGGCGACCGCCAAGGCCGACCCCGTGCTGGCCGGGCCCACCGAGGAGCGGTACGCGATCTACGGATCGCACGCCGACGGAGACGAGCTGCCGCCGGCGTGGCACGCGGCGGCGCTCCGGGAGGCCGGCTTCGGCGAGGCGCGGGAGGTCTGGCGTTCGGTCTCGGATGCGATCGTCCTCGGGCTGAAGTGATCCTTGCCCCGGCCGGTGCCGGCCACCGTCCGCGGTTCCGGTACGCGTACGGCACGGAACGGCGCGGGGAACAGTGCGGCCGTGGTGGCACCCCGGCGGCAAGCGGGGCAGGAGGGCCTGACGCCCCGCGAGAGGATACAGCCGACCGCGCTGCCGGGACCGTCGTGATGGCCGGAACCCGGCCGGCGGGTGATCGGCAGATGAGTGCATGACTCCGTTCGGCGACCCCAATCATCCTTCGGTAGCAGTGAGTTGACGTCCCGCCCCGTCCGAGGGCGGGGGAGGAAGTCCGCCCGGCGCACGATGACCGGGCGGAGGGCGCATTGCCAGGATCGCTGTCGATCGCCAGTGCGATCGCTGGCACGGATATGGCATGTGCCAGTCAGGCAACCCGAAAGAGACGGATGAACAAGCGAATTCGCGCGGGCCTGCTCGGCTCGGCACTCCTGCCGGCCGGCCTGTCCGTTCCCATGACCGCGACCTCCGCCGCGGCCGACCCTCCGTGCGCGGAGGACGTCTACGCCAAGCACACCGGTGAGTTCGAGTTCCAGGTCACGGTCACGCTCAACCGCTGCAACCGCCCGACACGGGCGATCATGAAGTGCGCCATTCCGTTCGGCGGTGGGATTTCGCGCGGGAACATCGTCAACGGCACCGGTGTGAGCAAGACGATCTGCGCCCGCAACACCGTCCCGGGTGACGCCGGATGGGACGTCTACTACGACGGCGGGTGGCACGCCCGCTGGGGGCACTGAGCAACGGGAAAGCCGGTGTCCCGGGCCGCACGGCCCGGGACACCGGCTTTTCGCGCTTCCCGACTACAGCACCTTGGACAGGAACGCCTTGGTGCGGTCGTGCTGCGGGTTGGTGAGCACGTCGCGCGGGTGACCGGACTCCACGACGACGCCGTCGTCCATGAAGACCAGTGCGTCGCCGACCTCGCGGGCGAAGCCCATCTCGTGGGTGACCACGACCATGGTCATGCCGTCCTCGGCCAGGCCCCGCATGACGTCCAGCACGTCGCCCACCAGCTCCGGGTCCAGAGCGGAGGTCGGCTCGTCGAAGAGCATCAGCTTGGGTTCCATGGCCAGCGCGCGGGCGATGGCGACGCGCTGCTGCTGACCGCCCGAGAGCTGGGCCGGGTAGTGGTCGGCCCGGTCCCGCAGCCCGACCCGGTCCAGCAGCTTCATGGCCCGCTCACGGGCGACGGCCTTGGTCTCACCCTTGACCATGACCGGGGCCTCGATGACGTTCTCGAGGGCGGTCATGTGGGGGAAGAGGTTGAAGCGCTGGAAGACCATGCCGATCTCCCGTCGCTTGGCGGCCACCTCGCGGTCCTTGAGCTCGTACAGCCTGTCGCCCTTCTGGCGGTAGCCGACGAGCTCGCCGTCGACCCACAGCCGTCCGGCGCTGATCTTCTCGAGGTGGTTGATGCACCGCAGGAAGGTGGACTTGCCGGAGCCGGACGGGCCGATCAGGCAGAACACCTCACGCGGGGCGACCTCGAGGTCGATGCCCTTGAGGATGTGGGCCAGGCCGAAGGACTTGTGGACGCCCTCCGCCTTGACCATGGGCCCGCCGTGCGATCCCTTGCTGAAGTCCGTCATGCCGTCGCCTCCGGGCTGCGCTTGGACAGGAGGTTCGCCTTGATCCGCTGCAACGGGGTGGGCGGCAGGTTACGGGTCGAGCCGCGGGCGTACCGGCGCTCCAGGTAGTACTGGCCGATGCTGAACACGGTGGTCAGGATCAGGTACCAGATCGAGGCGACGAACAGCAGCTCCATGACCGCCAGCGAGGTGCTGGAGATGTCGTTGGCGCGTTTGAGGAGCTCGTTGAACTGCACGGCGTAGGCGAGCGACGAGGTCTTGAGCATGTTGATGAACTCGTTGCCGGTCGGCGGGACGATCACCCGCATCGCCTGCGGCAGTACCACGCGGCGCAGCGTCTGGCCCTTGGTCATGCCCAGGGCGTGGGAGGCCTCGCTCTGGCCCTCGTCGACCGACTGGATGCCGGCGCGGACGATCTCCGACATGTAGGCGGCCTCGTTCAGGCCCAGGCCCAGCAGGGCGGCCAGGAACGGGGTCATGACCTGGTTCATCTCGTCCTTGTAGAACCCCAGGTTCAGGACGGGGAAGATCAGCGCCAGGTTGTACCAGATCAGCAGCTGGACGTAGACAGGCGTGCCGCGGAAGAGCCAGACGTACAGCCAGCCGACCGAGCTCGTGACGGGGTTGTCCGACATGCGCATGATGGCCAGCACCACGCCGAGGACGAGACCCACCACCATGGCGAGGATCGAGATGTACAGGGTGTGCCAGGCGCCGGACAGGATGGTCCCGTCCGTCAGGTAGTCCGGGATGACGCCGTAGTTGATGTCCGCGTTGGAGAACGCGACACCGATGAGCGCCAGCACGGCGATGACGAGCACGGCCGAGATCCAGCGCCCGTAGTGCCGCACCGGAATCGCCTTGATGGCCTGGGGCGGCACCCCACCCGCGGTGGCCGTCGTGGTTCCCGCGCCCTCCGGCGGCTTGCCGGAGGGCACCTTGTCGTTCTTGTCAGTCACAGTGACTGCCCTTCAGTGGAACGCCGGGGTCAGGAGCCGCCGTTGACCGTCGCGGAGGTAACCGCGCCGTCAGTGACATTCCACTTCTCGAGGATCTTGGTGTACTCGCCGTTCTTGATGATCGCGTCCAGGGCTTCCTTGAGCGCGTCGCGCAGCTCGGTGTTCTGCTTGGTCACACCGATGCCGTACGGGCCCGCCTCGATCTGGTCGCCGACGACCTCGAAGTCCTTGCCGCCGCCGGAGGTCTGCGCGTTGTACGCGGCCACCGGGAAGTCGTTGAGGTCGGCGGCCGAGGCGCCCTGCTTGAGGCGGAGCAGCGCCTCGGGGTCGGTGTCGAAGGTCTGCAGGGTGAGCTTGCCCTTGCCGTCGGCCTGGCACTTCTTGGCCTGCTCCTTGGCGATGCCCTCGGAGGTGGTGCCCTGCTGGAGCGCGACGGTCTTGCCGCACAGGTCGTCGAGGGACTTGATGCCCTTCGGGTTGCCCTTCTGGACCAGGATCGAGGTGCCGGCGGTGAAGTAGTCGACGAAGTCGATGCCCTCGCCGACCGTCTTGCCGGTGTCGGAGTCGACGCCGTTCTGGCGGTCCTTGGTGTCGTTCATCGCCGACATGATCACGTCGAAGCGCTTGGACTGCAGACCCACGATGAGCTGGGCGAACTTGCCGTTCTGGAACTCGACCTTCACGCCGAGCTGCTTGCTCAGGGCGTCGGCGATGTCGGGGTCGATGCCGACCGCCTTGCCGTCCTTGTAGTACTCCACCGGGGCGTACGCGATGTCCGAGCCGACCTTGATCACGCCGGCCGACTGCACCGACTTCGGCAGCTTGTCGAACAGAGGGGCCTTGGAGGTGCCGCTCGACGCGGACGGGGAACCGCCCTTGTCCGTCTGGTCGCCGCAGCCGGTGAGGACGAGGGCGCCGGCGACCGCGATCGCTCCGACCGCGGCGAAGCGGCTCGTCACGGTCGAGCGACGGGTGGTACGTGCGGTCATTGCTGGTTCCTCCTGCGGGGATCCTGGGAGCAGCCGATCTTCCGGGTACACACGTTCGGGTATCGCGATTTCGTGTGATCTCCGCATCTTGCCATCCGGACAGGTCCTCATGGGTGTCGGGATGTGTCAAAATCGGATAACGGGCGATCCCCTGGCCCCCACCAGGCCGGTACACCAAGGCCGGACCGCCGTGGGGCGGCGCTGCGAAGTTGCGTGCGTCACCTTCCCTGTCCCGCTATTCGGACGACTTGTCGCGTTGTGCGCAGAACTTCCCGATGTGCGACACCGTGGCGCGGCGGATAAGACTCGTCAGCGGAAACCGTCTTCCGGTACAACAGACCCTTACCCCTCACCTGGGGCCCCTCGGCGCGTGTGCGGCGCGCCTGGCCTCCGCGTCATCCGGGACCACTCGAGTCCGGGTGTACGGAAGCCGAGCCCACCTATCCCCTGTTGTAGGGGGTAGTACCCTCATAGACAATTCGGACAAAGGGGTCAACAGTGGCAGCGGAGATTGTCAATCCTCGCACCGACAGCAGCGACAGCACCGAACGCGGGGAGAGCGCCGACAGCGACGGCCCGGAAAGCCCCGTGGACCCGGTCTTCGCCCTCCATCGCGGCGGCAAGATGGAGGTGACCGCGACGGTCCCGGTGCGGAACGCCGACGACCTGTCGCTCGCCTACACGCCGGGCGTCGCCCGCGTGTGCACCGCGATCGCCGAGCACCCGGAGCTGGTCCACGACTACACGTGGAAGTCCCAGGTCGTGGCCGTGGTCACGGACGGCACCGCGGTGCTGGGCCTCGGTGACATCGGCCCGGAGGCGTCCCTGCCGGTGATGGAGGGCAAGGCGATCCTCTTCAAGCAGTTCGGCGGCGTGGACGCGGTCCCGATCGCGCTCGCCACCACCGACGTGGACGAGATCGTCGACACCGTCGTGCGGCTCGCGCCGTCCTTCGGCGGGGTGAACCTGGAGGACATCTCCGCCCCCCGCTGCTTCGACATCGAGCGCAAGCTGCAGGAGCGCCTGGACATCCCGGTCTTCCACGACGACCAGCACGGCACGGCCGTCGTCACCCTCGCCGCGCTGCGCAACGCGACCCGGCTGACCGGCCGCTCGCTCGGCGAGCTGCGCGCGGTGATCTCCGGGGCCGGAGCCGCCGGTGTGGCCATCGCCAAGATCCTCATCGAGGCCGGGATCGGGGACGTCGCCGTCACCGACCGCAAGGGCGTGGTGCACGCGGGCCGCGAGGACCTGAACTCCGCCAAGCGCGAGCTCGCCTCGTACACCAACAAGGCCGGGCTCACCGGTTCGCTGGAGGAGGCGCTCGCGGGCGCGGACGTCTTCATCGGCGTCTCGGGCGGCACCGTGGCGGAGGAGGCCGTCGCCACCATGGCGAAGGGCTGCTTCATCTTCGCGATGGCCAACCCCACGCCGGAGATCCACCCCGAGGTGGCGCACAAGTACGCGGCCGTCGTCGCCACCGGGCGCAGCGACTTCCCGAACCAGATCAACAACGTGCTCGCCTTCCCCGGCATCTTCGCGGGCGCGCTGCAGGTGCGGGCCTCCCGGATCACCGAGGGCATGAAGATCGCCGCCGCCGAGGCGCTGGCCGCCGTCGTGGACGGCGAGCTGTCCGCCGACTGCGTGATCCCCTCGCCCTTCGACGAGCGCGTGGCCCCCGCGGTCTCCGCCGCCGTGGCAGCGGCCGCCCGCGCCGAGGGCGTCGCCCGGCGCTGAGCGCGCCGTACGCCCGCAGACCACGCCGCCGCGCGGCGCGGTGCCCGCCGGTCGGGGGCATCGCGCCGCGCGGCGCGTGTCACATCCCCGTGCGGTTCCGCCGGGGCACCGGACGGCGCTAGCGTCAAGGTCATGTTCGCTGCCTACGCCGCCCGCATCGACCGCGACCAGCCGCTGAGCGGCCTCGAACTCGGGGAGCGCCCCGAGCCGGAGGCCAGGCCCGGCTGGAGCACCGTCACCGTCAAGGCCGCCTCCCTCAACCACCACGACCTGTGGTCGCTTCGCGGAGTGGGGCTCGGCGAGGAGAGCCTGCCGATGATCCTCGGCTGCGACGCCGCCGGGATCGACGAGCACGGCGACGAGGTCGTCGTCTACCCCGTCGTCGGCCTGAGCGGACACGGCGTCGGCCCGGACGAGCCGCGCAGCATCCTCACCGAGAAGTACCAGGGCACCTTCGCCGAGAAGGTCTCCGTGCCCACCTGGAACCTGGTGCCCAAGCCGAAGGAGCTCTCCTTCGAGGAGGCCGCCTGCCTGCCCACGGCCTGGCTGACCGCCTACCGGATGCTCTTCACCAACGCGGGCGTGCGCCCCGGCGACTCCGTCCTCGTCCAGGGCGCGGGCGGCGGCGTCGCGACGGCCGCCATCGTGCTGGCCAAGGCCGCGGGCCTGCGGGTCTTCGCCACCAGCCGCGACGAGGCCAAGCGCAAGCGCGCCGAGGAGCTCGGCGCCGACGCCGCCTTCGAGCCGGGCGCCCGGCTGCCGCAGCGCGTGGACGCGGTCATCGAGACCGTGGGTGCCGCGACCTGGTCGCACTCGGTCAAGTCGCTGCGCCCGGGCGGCACGCTGGTGATCTCCGGCGCGACCTCCGGACCCAACCCGAAGGCCGCCGAGCTGAACCGGATCTTCTTCCTGGAGCTCAAGGTCGTCGGCTCGACCATGGGCACCAAGGACGAGCTGGAGGACCTGCTGAACTTCTGCGCGCTCACCGGTGTGCGGCCGGTCATCGACACGGTGCTGCCGCTGGACCGGGCCCGCGAGGGCTTCGAGAAGATGGCGGGCGGCGACCTGTTCGGGAAGGTCGTCCTGACGGTCTGAGGTCCTGCGCGCCGGCCGGTGCACGACGGGCGTCGCCGGTGCGGACCGGCGGCGCCCCGGGTGCCCGCCGGGAGGGCGGGCGTCGTCAGAAGACGATCATGAAGCGTCCGCCCAGAACACCTAGGGCCGCGAGGACCGCCAGGTGAGCAGGGCGTACGCCAGCAGGCACAGTGGGACGGCCCAGCCCGGGACGTCCCCGGCCGCCACCGTGGAGCGGGTCGTCAGGCTCGCCAGGGTGACGCCCGCTCCGAAGCACAACTGCCCCGCGCCCCACAGGCGGGGGCGCAGCACATGGCCCGCCCGGAAGGCGGCCACGCGACCGGTGGTGAGGGCCAGGGCGCCCGAGACGAGGGTCCAGAGCGCGGCCAGGCACAGCAGGACGAACAGCGCGATCTTCACGTGCAGATCATGCACCCGCGGGCGCGGAGGCCGTGACGCGGGGGGCGCGCACGCCCGGATACCGGGGTATCCGGGCGTGGAGCGCCGTGCCGGGGTGCTCGGGGCGCTCGACGGGCCGTGGCGCAACCGCGCGCCGATGGTGCCGCTCGCGGAGCGGGAGGTCGGCGGCGTGGCCGTCCGGTGCGTCGTGGACGGTCCCGCGGGCGGGTACTAGTCCTCGCGTTTGCCGCGCAGCACCACGCCGATGTGGGCCGCCGCCGTGGACAGGTGGCGGCGCACCTCGCGCAGCTGCTCGGCGTCCACGCCGTTGTCGCGGGCGGCGTCGCGGACGTCGTCGCGGAAGCGGTCGAGGAGGCGCTCCAGGTCGCGGGCCGGGTCGTCGGTCACGGCGGCGTCCTCCGCGCCCCACTCGGGCGCCTCGGCGGGTTCGGGCTTCACATACGGCGGCCAGGTGGACGTACGGCCGAACTGGCCCAGCTCGCGGGTGAGTTCGGCCAGCCCCTCGCGGACGCCGGTCTGCCAGTCGCCGCGCCGGACGTGGTCCTGGACCTCCTCCTGGACGCGGCGCGCGATGCGCTGGACCTCGTCCCGTGCGGCGTCCTGGGCCTCCTTGGCGGCGCGCTTGGCGTTGCGGGCCTCCTCGCGAGCCTGCCGGATCTCCTCCTTGGAGCGGCGCATCTGCTCCTTCCAGTCCGCCGGGGAGGACTTGGTCTGCGTGCGCGCCGCCTGCTGCGCCGCCGCCCGGATCTCGCGGCGCAGATCGCCGGCGGCGCCGCGGACGTCCTCGCGGATCTCGGCGGCGAGCGTGGAGACGGAGTCGCGGATCTCGTTCTCCAGGTCGGCGATCTCGTCGCTGCGGGAGGCGAGTTCGGCCCGGCCGGCGTCGGTGATCGAGTACACCTTGCGGCCGCCCTCGGTGGAGTGGGTCACCAGACCCTCCTTCTCCAGCTTGGCCAGCCGCGGGTAGACGGTACCTGCGGAGGGGGCGTACAGGCCGTGGAAGCGCTCCTCCAGCAGCCGGATCACCTCGTAGCCGTGGCGCGGGGCCTCGTCCAGCAGCTTGAGCAGGTAGAGGCGGAGCCGGCCGTGGGCGAAGACGGGGGCCATCTCAGACGTCCTTCCGGAACGGATCCGCGTCGGCGGGTCCGTGGTCCTCCTGGGGCGGGCGGCGCAGCAGCGCGATCGCGCCCGAAACCGTCGTGGCCTTCAGCCGGGCACCGCCCGATCCCATCCGTCCGGAGATCCGCTTGGCCCCCCACTGCCCGCTGACCCGCAGCTCGTCGAAGGCGCAGGAGACGGCGCCGCTGGTGGTGTTGGCGTCGACCTCGGCGTCCCCGGGCTCCGGGATGCGGATCGCGATCTCACCGGAGACGGAGGTCAGGCGGACGTCCGCGCCGCTGCGCGGGTCGAGGTCGAGCACCATGTTGCCGCTGACCGAGTCGGCCTTGACGGCCGCGCCGCTGCCCTCGACCACGGTCAGGTCCCCCGAGACCGTGTTGACCCGCAGGTCACCGGAGACCGCCTGGGCCTCCACGTTCCCCGCGACCGTCTCGGCGGTCACCGGGCCCGCCTGGCCGACCAGCGTGATGTCGCCGTTGACCCCCCGTACGGCGGTGCGGTCGGAGATCCCCGAGATCACGGCGCTGGCCCCGACCACGCCGACCGACACGCCGGTGCGCTGCGGCACCGCGAGCGAGACCACGGCATGCCGCCGCCAGCCCTTGCGGTCGAGCCATTTGAGCAGGCCCTTCCACGGCAGGTCCTCGTACGTGACGGTGAGCGTCCCGCCCGCCTGGGACACGATCAGCGGCGGGCCGTCCAGCTCGCTCACCTCCAGCCGGGCCGGTCCCTCGTCGACGCCGACGACGTTGACGGCGCCGTTGACGATCCGGACGTGCAGGGTGTCGACGGTCCCGTCGAAGACCATCTTGTGCGGCTCGGTGACCGTCCACTCCCGTGAGCCGGGTGTTCCGCTCATTTGCCCCTCCTTGGGGTCACCCGGGCACGCCGGGCCATGCCGACAACGCAACATATCGCGTCTCTCCAAACACACGATATATCGCGTAGGTCGGAAGTCAAGGGAGCGCCGCGCGGGTCGGGCTCCTGACCCCGCAGGCGCGGCACCGAACCGGCATGACGGCGGGCGGGCGGCTACTCGTCCTCGTCGTCGTCCAGCCGGGCCAGCCACGTCGCCAGCCGCTCCACCGGGATCTCGAACTCGGGGTTGAGGTCGACGAACTCCCGCAGCCGCTCGGCGAGCCACTCGAAGGTGACCTCCTCCTGGCCGCGCCGGTTCTCCAGCTCCTCGATGCCGCGGTCGGTGAAGTACAAGGGGTGCTCCGATGGGGTTGTCGGCGGAACTCTCCCGGCAAGGATATGCAGGTGGCGGACCCCGTCGCGGTGCCGGTGCCGGGACGGGGCCGGGACGGGGCCGACGCGTGGGGCCCCGCACTCACCGAGTGCGGGGCCCCACGCGACGTACCGCGATCTCAGAGCCTCGAAGCCTCAGGGGCCTGACGGCCTCAGAGCTCGAAGACCTCGTGCACCAGCTGCTCCTGCTCCTGCTGGTGCCGCTTGGCGGAACCGACCGCCGGCGACGAGGAGGACGGACGCGACACACGACGCAGCCGGTCGGCGTTGTCGGGGGCGGCGCCGAGCACCAGGTCGAGGTGGTCGATCAGGTTGAGGGCGATGAACGGCCAGGCACCCTGGTTGGCCGGCTCGTCCTGGGCCCAGACGTACTTCTGGGCCTTGGTGAACGGGGCCAGGGCGGCCTGGATCTCCAGGCCCGGCAGCGGGTAGAGACGCTCGATGCGGATGAGGGCGGTGTCGAAGGCGCCGCGCTTCTCCCGCTCGGCGACGAGGTCGTAGTAGACCTTGCCGGAGCAGAAGACGACCTTGCGGACGTCCTCGGGCTTGACCGTGCTGTCGCCGATGACCGGCTGGAACTGACCGGAGGTGAAGTCCTCGGTCTTCGAGGTCGCCGCCTTCAGGCGCAGCATCGACTTCGGGGTGAAGACGATGAGCGGCTTGTGGTGCGGGTTGTGGACCTGCCACCGCAGGAGGTGGAAGTAGTTCGCCGGGGTGGTCGGGACCGCGACCGTCATGTTGTTCTGCGCGCACAGCTGCAGGAAGCGCTCGATGCGTGCGGAGGAGTGGTCCGGTCCCTGGCCCTCGTAGCCGTGCGGGAGCAGGAGGGTGACGCCGGAGGTCTGTCCCCACTTCTGCTCGGCGGAGGAGATGAACTCGTCGACGACGGTCTGGGCGCCGTTGACGAAGTCGCCGAACTGCGCCTCCCAGGCCACCAGCGCGTCCGGGCGGGCAAGCGAGTAGCCGTACTCGAAGCCCATCGCCGCGTACTCGCTGAGCAGCGAGTCGTAGACGTTGTAGCGCGCCTGGTCCTCGGAGAGGTAGAGCAGCGGGGTGTAGTCCTCGCCGGTCTCCCGGTCGACCAGGACGGCGTGCCGCTGGCCGAAGGTGCCGCGGCGGGAGTCCTGGCCCGCGAGGCGGACCGGGGTGCCCTCCATCAGCAGGGAGCCGATGGCGAGGGTCTCGCCCATGGCCCAGTCGATGGTGTCGTCCTCGACCATGGCCGCGCGGCGCTGCAGCTGCGGCATCAGACGCGGGTGGACGGTGATCCGCTCCGGGATGTTGACCTGGGAGGCCGCGATCCGCTTGACGGTCTCCTGGCTGATCGCGGTGTCCGCCGGGACGGGGAACTCCGGGCCGGTGGCCCGGTTCTCCTCCTCCTGCGGCGCGGCCGGCGCGGTCGCCTCGCGGACCTCGGTGAAGACCTTCTCCAGCTGGCCCTGGTAGTCCTGCAGGACCTGCTCGGCCTCTTCCAGCGTGATGTCGCCGCGACCGATGAGGGACTCGGTGTAGAGCTTGCGCACCGAGCGCTTCTTGTCGATCAGGTCGTACATCAGCGGCTGGGTGAAGGACGGGTTGTCGGCCTCGTTGTGACCGCGGCGGCGGTAGCAGATGAGGTCGATGACGACGTCCTTGTTGAACGCCTGGCGGAACTCGAAGGCGAGCCGCGCGACGCGGACCACGGCCTCCGGGTCGTCGCCGTTGACGTGGAAGATCGGCGCCTCGATCATGCGCGCGACGTCGGTGCTGTACATCGACGAGCGGGAGGACTCCGGGGCGGCGGTGAAGCCGACCTGGTTGTTGATCACCACGTGCACGGTGCCGCCGGTGCGGTAGCCGCGCAGCTGCGACATGTTCAGGGTCTCCGCGACGACGCCCTGGCCGGCGAAGGCCGCGTCGCCGTGGAGCACGACCGGCATGACGGTGAAGTCCGTGCCGCCCTTGCCGATGACGTCCTGCTTGGCGCGGGCGATGCCCTCGACGATCGGGTCGACCGCCTCCAGGTGCGAGGGGTTGGCGGCCAGCGAGACCTTGATCTGCTCGCCGTCCAGGCCGGTGAAGGTGCCCTCGGCGCCCAGGTGGTACTTCACGTCGCCGGAGCCGTGCATCGACTTCGGGTCGAGGTTGCCCTCGAACTCGCGGAAGATCTGCGCGTACGACTTGCCGACGATGTTGGCGAGCACGTTGAGGCGGCCGCGGTGGGCCATGCCGATGACGACCTCGTCCAGGCGCGACTCGGCGGCCGCGTCGATGACGGCGTCGAGCAGCGGGATGACGGACTCGCCGCCCTCCAGGGAGAAGCGCTTCTGGCCGACGTACTTCGTCTGCAGGAAGGTCTCGAAGGCCTCGGCGGCGTTGAGCCGGCGCAGGATGCGCAGCTGCTCGTCCCGCTCGGGCTTGGTGTGCGAGCGCTCGACCCGGTCCTGGATCCACTTGCGCTGCAGCGGGTCCTGGATGTGCATGAACTCGATGCCGACCGTGCGGCAGTACGAGTCGCGCAGCACACCGAGGATGTCGCGCAGCTTCATCAGCGACTTGCCGGCGAAGCCGCCGACCGCGAAGTCGCGCTCCAGGTCCCACAGGGTGAGCCCGTGCTCGGTGATGTCCAGGTCGGGGTGCTTGCGCTGCTTGTACTCCAGCGGGTCGGTGTCGGCCATGACGTGGCCGCGGACCCGGTAGGAGTGGATCAGCTCGAAGACACGGGCGGCCTTGGTGACGTCGTCGTCGTGGCTGGCGTCGATGTCCTTGAGCCAGCGGACCGGCTCGTAGGGGATGCGCAGCGCCTTGAAGATGTCGTCGAAGAAGTTGTTCTCGCCCAGCAGGAGCTGGTTCATGATGCGCAGGAACTCGCCCGACGCCGCACCCTGGATGACCCGGTGGTCGTAGGTGCTGGTCAGCGTCATGACCTTGGAGATGCCCAGCTTGTTCAGGGTGTCCTGGGAGGTGCCCTGGAACTCGGCGGGGTAGTCCATCGAGCCGACGCCGAGGATCACCGACTGCCCGGGCATCAGGCGCGGCACGGAGTGGACGGTGCCGATGCCGCCGGGGTTGGTGAGCGAGACGGTGACGCCGGAGAAGTCGTCCATCGTCAGCTTGCCGACGCGGGCGCGGCGGACGATGTCCTCGTAGGCCTGCCAGAACTCGAAGAAGTTCAGCGTCTCGGCCTTCTTGATGGCCGCGACGACCAGCTGGCGGTCGCCGTTGGGCTTGACCAGGTCGATGGCGAGGCCGAGGTTGACGTGGTCGGGCTTGACCAGCGTCGGCTTGCCGTCCTTCTCCGCGAACGACCAGTTCATCGACGGCATGATCTTCAGCGCCTGCACCATGGCGTAGCCGATGATGTGCGTGAAGGAGACCTTGCCGCCGCGGGCGCGCTTGAGGTGGTTGTTGATGACGATGCGGTTGTCGAACAGCAGCTTCACCGGGATGGCGCGCACGGAGGTGGCCGTGGGCAGCTCCAGCGAGGCGTGCATGTTCTTCGCCACGGCCGCGGACGGGCCGCGCAGCGTGACGAACTCCGGGCCCTCGGACGCGGTGGCCGGGGCGGCCTTCGCCGCGGGCTGCGGCTGCGCGGGGGTGGGCTTCACGACGGCGGGCTTCGCGGGGGCCGGCGCGGCCGGAGCCGGGGCCGGGGCCGGGGCCGGCGCGGCGGCGGGCTTCACGGGCGCGGGGGCAGGGGCGCTGCTCTGTGCGGGGGCAGCGGGTGCGGCCGGCGCGGCCGGCGGCGCTGCGGGGGCCGCCTGAGGCAGGCCCGAGGCGACTGCGGAACCCGTATCCGCTCCCGGCTTGTAATCGGCGAAGAAGTCCCACCAGGCTCGGTCCACCGAGTTCGGGTCCTGGAGGTACTGCTGGTAGATCTCATCGACAAGCCACTCGTTGGGCCCGAATCCCGCGGCAGGGCCCTGGCCCTGCCCATCGGTTCCGGTCCCGGAGATACCGCCCGACCGGAGGTCGGGGGAGCTCGAGCTATTGGGGTGTGGCGACACGGCGGCAACCGCCCTCTTCCGCTTCACAAGGTGATGGACAGCGGAAATAAAGGCTACGCCTACCTGAGGGCTTCCTGCAGGCCGGGTGGTCAGTCGTCGCCTAAGTCACATCGGAAAGGCGGTTTCGCGGCGGAGTTTGGCGGGAATGGGGTCCTGAATCGACTGGTCCGGTTGCCTCTGGCAACATCCGCTCCGGGCAGCGGCGTCAGGCCGTCGCCGGGGCGGACCCGGGAAGGGTGACGCGGATCCGGCAGCCGCGGCGGGATTCCGCCACTTTGATGTCGCCGCCGTGGAGGTCCACCGCCCAGCGGGCGATCGCCAGTCCCAGCCCCGTGCCCCCGTCGCCCGGTCCCGCGCTGCCGCGGTTGAAGCGCTCGAAGACCCGGGTGCGCTCGGCCTCGGGTATGCCGGGGCCCTCGTCCAGGACCTCCAGGTCGAGGCTGCCGGGGCCCCCGCCGCGCCGGGCGCGGATGGTGACCCGGCCGCTGGGCGGGCTGTGCTTGACGGCGTTGTCGACGAGGTTGGCGACCACCTGGTGCAGCCGTTCGGCGTCCGCGTACGCGGTGAGCTCCGGCGGCGAGACGTCCAGATGGATGTGGACGTCCTTGCGCGCCCGGGCGCCCGGTCCGGGGTTGCCCTGCAGCCCCAGGCTGGCGGTCTTGATCACGGCCGACAGGTACGGCCACACCTCGAAGCGCTTGGCGTCCAGCGGCACGATGCCGTTGTCCAGCCGGGACAGGTCCAGCAGGTGGGCGACGAGCAGGCTCAGCCGCTCGGCCTGCTGCAGCGCGGTGCGCATGGTCTCCGGGTCGGCCTCGGAGATCCCGTCCACGACGTTCTCCAGGACCGCGCGCAGGGCCGCGATCGGGGTGCGCAGCTCGTGTGAGACATTCGCCACCAGCTCCTTGCGGTGCCGGTCGACGGCCTCCAGGTCGGCGGCCATCCGGTTGAAGGTCTCGGCCAGCTCGCCGACCTCGTCGCGGCGTGCCGCGGTGACCCGCCGGCTGTAGTCGCCGCGCGCCATGCCGCTGGCGACGGCGGTCATCTCACGCAGGGGCGCGGTCAGGCCGTGCGCCACCAGCTGTGAGATCAGCAGCGAGGCGATGATCGAGAAGAGCGTGATGATCCGGATCTCGGTCGCCGAGTGCATCGCCACGAAGATCAGACCCGTGGTGATCAGCACCGAGGCGAGCACCAGGTACTGCAGCGCCGCCTTGATCGACCGGAAGGGGTCGTACGGCCTCAGCGCGGCCCAGACACGTTCCCGCAGCTTCGGCGGGGGCGGCGCGCTGTAGGGGCTCATGGCGTGGGCGTCTCGAGCGCGTAGCCGACGCCGTGCACGGTGCGGATGCGCTCCGCGCCGATCTTCCGCCGCAGCGCCTTGACGTGGCTGTCGACGGTGCGGGTGCCGGAGGCGTCCGCCCAGTCCCACACCTCGGCGAGCAGCTGCTCCCGGGAGAGCACCGCGCGCGGCTGCTGGGCCAGGCAGACCAGCAGGTCGAACTCGGTCGGGGTGAGGTGCACGTCGGTGCCGCGGACCCGGACCCGGCGCTGGGCGTTGTCGATCTCCAGGTCGCCGAGCTGCATGTTCGCGCCGCGCGGGTCGCGGGCGGCGATCGTGGCGCGCTCCACGCGGCGCAGCAGAACGTGCACCCGGGCGACCAGCTCGCGCAGCGAGAAGGGCTTGGTCATGTAGTCGTCGGCACCCACGCCGAGCCCGACCAGCATGTCGGTCTCGTCGTCGCGGGCGGTCAGCATCAGCACCGGCACCGGGCGCGAGGCCTGCACACGGCGGCAGACCTCCAGGCCGTCGTACCCGGGGAGCATGACGTCGAGTACGAGCAGGTCGGGCTGCCACGAGGCGGCGGTCTCCACGGCGGCGGGGCCGTCGCCCGCGGTGCGGACCTGGAAACCCTCGGCCCGCAGGCGTACCGCGATGGCGTCGGCGATCGTTGCGTCGTCCTCCACCACCAGCACGCGGCGCTGCGCTCCGGGGGTGGCCGTCACCGCTGCGGCGTCGGCCGTCGTCGGCTGTGTGCTGTCCATGTGGGGTCCCCCATGGTCGTTTGCGTTGCGCAGCAGCGTACGGGGCAGGGTGGCGGCGCGGCTACGCGGGTTTCGTTGCCAGGTGCACGACATCCGGAACGCCCCGATTCACGGGGATCTCGATCGTCCGGACCTGCGTGAACTGCGCCGACCTCAGTGCGTCTTCGAACGCGGCGGACGGCTGCGCCGACCATACCGCCAGTACGCCGCCGGGTTCGAGTCGCGTTCTGCAGGCCGCCAGGCCCGCGGGACCGTAGAGTCCGCCGTTGCCCTCGGTGACCGTCCAGTCGGGCCCGTTGTCGATGTCCAGGCACAGTGCGTCGTAGGTCACGTCCGCGTCCCGGACGTACGCGACCAGATCGCCCTCGACGACGTCGACCCGCGGGTCCTCCAGCGCGTGCTCGGAGAAGGCCGCCAGCGGGCCCGCCCGGTGCCAGTCGATCACCGCCCGCTCCCGCTCGGCCACCGCGATCCGCGCCCAGCGCGGCTCGCCCGCCGCCCGCGCGAGGGAGAAGCCCACCCCGAGGCCGCCGATCAGCACCGACAGCCCCGAACGGTCCGCCGGGAGGGCGCCGAGCGCCGCGTCGACCAGCAGCCGCTCCGAGCGGCCGTCCGAAGTGTCCATCAGGAAGGTGCCGTTGGCGATGATCTCGTAGCGCCCGCCGCTCCGGCGAAGGGCGACCTCCCCGTACGGCCCCTCCCGGCGGTCCAGAGTGACCGGCCGCTCCTCTTCGTTCGCGTACATGGGCCCAGCGTAATGAGGCGGTCCTCCGGGCCGGACGGGATTTTCAGTGCCCGCCCCCCGCGGCCGGACCCCGGACGGCCACGAGGACGGCCCCGGCCGCGAAGAGGACGGCGGCGGTCGCCCAGGCCGCGGGCTGCGGGCCCGGCTGCATCGACCAGGCCCATACGGCGGCGGCGCCACCCGGCGTACGAGGGGCGGCGAGGTAGGCACTGCCGCCGTAGAGCACCGGCGGCAGCCAGCTGAGCCGGGCGCCGAGTACGGCGGCGCCGGCGGCGGCGAGCCCGGTGAAGCCGAGCACGCCCCGGATCATCGTCGGGGCGCCGAAGTGCTGCGGGTCCCCGGGCACCGCCACGCCCAGCCAGAGCACGGCGGACCCGGTCAGGGCGAGCAGGTGCACGGCCCGCCACCGCCACCAGGGCAGCGGGGACCCGCGCTCCAGCTCCCCGGAGTGGGTGTGGAGCGATACGCCGGTGACCGCCGCCGCGAGGAGCGGGGCCAGGACGACCACCGGGACCCGGGCACCGGTGTCGAAGAACGGCCGGGCGACCAGCCAGTCCGCGCTCCAACGGGACACGGCGAACAGGACGGCCAGCACGGCGGCGGCGCCGGGCAGGCCGCGCGAGCGGGCGTACAGGGAGAGCAGGGACGGCGTCGTGGGCACTGGTCCTCGCAGGCTCGGGCGGGGGTTCATGGTGACGGGACACCGCCGGTGTCGCAGGCACGGACGCCGGCCAGGTAACGGCCGAGCCAGGCACGGCGATCGGCCGGCGCCATCGAGTGCAGGCGCCGCGCGGCCGACCGCGCGGGACGCGCCTCGGGGTCGTCGGGGGACAGGGGACGCCCCAGGCGCAGCCACTCCTGGGCGGCGTACTCGTTGGCGTTGGCGTGCGCGCCGCCCTGCGGCCGCTCGCACGGGGGTGAGGCGACCGCGTACACGAAGTCCCGGTAGAGCATGCCGGAGTCGCCGAGGCGGCCCCGGAAGACCCCTCCGTACAGCTCGAACCTGACCTCTCCGGGTGGTGGTGCCTCGTCCGTGGCGCCCTCGCGGAACCGGACGGGAGCTCCCGGCACCCCGTCCAGCCGGGAGTCGATCCGCGCCACGACCGCCCGCACGGCGGGCAGCGCGGAGCCGTGGTCCGCGCGCAGGCACACCGTGGGGGTGCCCCGGTCGCAGACGAGCGTGGACGCGGCGGGGTCGGGCCGCCACAGGCCGTCGCCCGTCCGGTACAGCACCGACGCGGCGGCGACGGCGAGCACGAGCGGCACCACGGCGAGCACGCGGCGCCGGGCGTGGCCGGCCAGCAGCGCGGCCACGGCCGGTCCGGCGTACCACACGGCCGCGACGGGGGCGGCCCACCACACCGGGGCGTCACCGGAGGGGCCGACGTACGCGGGGCTGAGTACCGTGGCGCCCGACTCGCCGTAGGCGCCGATGCCGAGCAGCACATACCCGGCGACCGCGAGCAGCGGTGCCGCGAAGCGCCAGTGCAGTGCCCGCCCCGCCGCGAAGCCGAGCGCGCCCAGAGCACCGAGCGCCACCGCGTCCGCGGCCGGCCGGTCCCACGCGGGGTGCCCGTAGGACGCGTACGGCAGGACCAGCGCCAGGCACAGGCCGACCGCCGCCAGATAACCCAGCACCGGCCAGGCCATAGACGGCAGGGCCGCCACCAGCGCCCTGCGCAGCGGCGACCGCGCCGCCGAGGCGAGCAGGTCGCCGGTGCCGCGCCGCCGCTCGCGGCCGCCCTGCCAGCAGCCCACGGCGAGGGCGAGCGGACCGCCGAGGAGCAGGCCCGCCTCGCGCAGCGCGCCGTGGAGCACCGCCCAGTCGTCCCCCAGCGAGTACCGCCTGGCCAGTACGGCGATGAGGACGCTGCCGGCCACGGCGGCCCCCGTCCACGCCCCATGGCCGCGCAGCAGCTCGGTGCGGTGGACACGGTGAACTCGGGGCGCGGCGGGAGGCACCTGCGGAGGGGTGGCCAGGGTGTCTGCGGCGCTCATACGGCGGCCTCCCGGACGTCGGCGCGCGCCGCGCGGTGGCGGCGCAGCGCGGCCGTGTAGCCGCGCTCGATCGGGGTGTCCCCGGCCGCGTCGTCGTCACCGGCCGCGGCCAGCTCCTGCGCCGTGCCCCGGAAGGCGACCCGCCCCGCGGCGAGCAGCGTCACCTCCGAGCAGGCGGTGGCCACGTCCTCGACGAGGTGGGTGGAGACCAGGACGGTCGCCGTGGCGCCCAGTTCCCTGAGCAGGGCGCGGAACTCCACCCGCTGCTCCGGGTCGAGGCCGGCGGTCGGTTCGTCGAGCAGCAGCAGGGCCGGGTCGTTGACGATGGCCTGGGCGATGCCGACCCGGCGCACCATACCGCCGGACAGGGTCCTGATCCGCGCGTCGGCGCGCCCGGTGAGACCGACCCGCTCCATCGCGCGGTCGACGGCCTCCGGCACGGCGGCCACGGGCATCTCCTTGAGCCAGGCCACGTACGCCACGAACTCGCGCACCGTGAAGCCGGGGTAGTAGCCGAAATCCTGCGGCAGGTAGCCGAGGCGCCGCCGGACCGCGGTGCGCCCCTCATGTGTCGCGGGATCGTGGCCCAGCAGTTCCAGCCGTCCCGAGCGGTACTTCGCCACGGTGGCCAGCACCCGGATCAGCGAGGTCTTCCCGGCGCCGTTGGGGCCGAGCAGCCCGTGGACGCCGCGGCCGATGCCCAGGTCGAGGGCGTCCAGGGCGGTGGTCCTGCGGTGTCTCACGGTCAGACCGTCCACGCGGACGGTGGTCGGGGTGGTCACGGGCGCTCCAGGTGGTCGAAGGCGGTGCGGCGCAGGGCCAGGAGGAGGGCGCAGGCGGCGCCGGCCGCGGCCCACGCGGGCTGCGCGGCGGGGGAGAGCAGCGGGGGCGGGGCCGCGGGCGGCAGCCCGCACGCGACGACGGCGCACAGCCAGCCGGCCGTGACGGCCGCGGCGGCCCGGTGGCAACCGGTCCAGCTGCCCAGCGTCAGCGTGGCCCCGGTCAGCACGAGACCCGGCAGCAGCCACGCCACCGCCGCCCCCGCTCCCGCGAGGACGCCGCCGGCGGCGCTCAGCAGCGGCACGCACACCGCCAGCACGACCCCGGTCCGGGTCAGCAGCAACCGCAACCCTCCCGAGGGCGTGGAGGCGGCCAGCTCGTGGGCCGGGTCGCCGTACCTCCCGTACGCCAGGGCCACGCCCACCGGCGGCAGCACCGGCGCGAGCACCAGCAGCCAGGGCCGTCCTTCCGGCGGCCCGCCGAAGCGCGCCAGCGCCACGGCCGCCGCCAGGGTGAGCAGCACCGACGCCACCCACGCGGGCCGCAGCGCGCACGCGGACCGTACGGCGGCCCGCCACGGCCGGGGCACGGCGGCTCCGGGCAGACTGTCGGCGGCGGTACGCGGGCGGGCCGTGGTGCCCGCGGCCGCGGCGAGCACCGACTCCCGTACCTCCGCGAGCAGGGCACCCCCCTCGCCCGCCCGGGCCAGCGCGGAGATCCGGGCGGCGCACGCCGCGCAGGACTCCAGGTGCTTGTCCACGGACCAGGCGGCGGTGTCCGGGAGGGTGCCGTCGGCGTAGGCGGCGGCCGTCCGGTCCGGCACGTGCCAGGCGGATCGGTCCTCGTGCGGGGTGCGGGGGGAGCGCCGTGCGCGCCCCCGGGGAGAACTCAGCATGCGGCTCCTCCCGCCGGGTCGAGGGCGGCGAGCGCGGCGCGCAGTTCGCGGCGCGCCCGCTGGGCCCGGGTCTTGACGGTGCCCTCGGGTATCCCGAGCAGGCGTGCGGTCTCCCGCGTGGTGAGGCCGTCGATCACGGTCGCCCGGAGCACGGCCCGCAGCTCGGGCGAGATCCGGTCGAGCGCGGCGCCCACGTCGCCGTACTCCAGCCCGGCCAGCACATGCTCCTCGGCCGACGGGGCGGTACCGGGCTCCTTCGCGGCCAGGAGGTCGCGGGTATCGGCGCGCGCGGCGGCGCGGCGCGCGTCCACCAGCCGCCGGGCGGCGATCACCCACAGCCAGCCACCGGCGGCCGCGCCGCCGCCGTAGGCGTCCGCCGAGCGCCAGGCCGCCACGAAGGTGTCCTGCAGCACCTCCCGTACGGTCTCCGGATCGGCGCAGCGCCGGGTGAGCCGGGCGTGCAGCCACCCGGAATGGCGGTCGTACAGGTCCGCGAGGGCCTGGGTGTCCCCCCGGGCGATCGCGCGGATGAGCGCGTCGTCGCCGGGCGGCTCGTGGCTCATGGGCCGGAAGAGTCTCACACCCGTCTATCGCCGCCCGCCCCGCGGGCGGTTCTCCGCGGCCGTACGGAAGAGGTGCCGGCTGCCTCGTCGGGCGCCCCTCGTGCGGTCCGTCCGCGGCCGATCGCTCAGAGCGAACAGAGGCCGGGGAACACCAGGGGCATCAGATGCATTGAGTCTGCATAGCTCAACTTGATTGCTTAGGGAGAGATAATGGCTCAATCGTCTTCGTCGGCGTTCGCGCCGCTCACCCTCCCCGTGCTGCCCCTCGACGACGCGGTGGTCCTGCCCGGCATGGTCGTGCCGGTGGACCTGACCGACGCCGAGGCGCGTGCCGCGGTCGAGGCGGCCCAGGCCGCGCAGCGGTCCGGTCAGCCCGGACTCGGCAACAAGCCGCGGGTCCTGCTCGTTCCCCGGGTGGACGGCGACTACGCGGGCGTGGGCACGCTGGGCACCGTCGAGCAGGTGGGACGTCTGTCGGACGGCGATCCCGGTGCCGTGATCCGCGGTGTGAGCCGCGTGCGCATCGGCGCCGGCACGACCGGACCCGGCCGCGCCCTGTGGGTGGAGGGCACCGAACTCTCCGAGCCCACGCCCGCCGAGGCGCCCGGCACCGTCGCGGAGCTCATGAAGGAGTACAAGGCGCTGGCCACCAGCTGGCTGCGCAAGCGCGGCGCTTGGCAGATCGTCGACCGTGTCCAGCAGATCGACGACGTCTCGCAGCTGGCCGACAACGCCGGCTACTCCGGCTTCCTCACCAACAAGCAGCGCATCGAGCTGCTGGAGACCGTCGACCCCGTCGCCCGGCTGAAGCTGGCCACGCAGTGGCTGCGCGACCACCTGGCCGAGCAGGACGTCGCGGAGACCATCCGCAAGGACGTCCAGGAGGGCATGGAGAAGCAGCAGCGCGAGTTCCTGCTGCGGCAGCAGCTGCAGGCCGTCCGCAAGGAGCTGGCCGAGCTGAACGGCGACCCGGAGGACGAGGCGGACGACTACCGTTCCCGCGTCGAGGCCGCCGACCTGCCCGAGAAGGTGCGCGAGGCCGCCCTGAAGGAGGTCGAGAAGCTGGAGCGGTCCAGCGACGCGTCCCCCGAGGGCAGCTGGATCCGCACCTGGCTCGACACCGTCCTGGAGCTGCCGTGGAACACCACGACCCAGGACGCGTACGACATCCCCGGCGCGCGGGCGGTGCTGGACGCCGACCACGCGGGCCTGGAGGACGTGAAGGAACGCATCACCGAGTACCTGGCCGTCCGCAAGCGCCGCACCGACCGCGGTCTCGGCGTCGTCGGCGGGCGCCGCGGAGGCGCGGTGCTGGCCCTGGTGGGCCCGCCCGGCGTCGGCAAGACCTCGCTCGGCGAGTCCGTGGCCCGCGCGATGGGGCGGAAGTTCGTGCGCGTCGCGCTCGGCGGCGTCCGCGACGAGGCGGAGATCCGCGGCCACCGGCGTACCTACGTCGGCGCGCTGCCCGGCCGGCTCGTCCGCGCCATCAAGGAGGCCGGGTCGATGAACCCGGTGGTCCTGCTGGACGAGATCGACAAGGTGGGCTCCGACTACCGGGGCGACCCGGCCGCGGCCCTGCTGGAGGTCCTGGACCCGGCGCAGAACCACACCTTCCGGGACCACTACCTGGAGGTCGAGCTGGACCTGAGCGACGTGGTCTTCCTCGCCACCGCCAACGTCATGGAGGCCATCCCGGAGCCGCTGCTGGACCGCATGGAACTGGTGCGGCTGGACGGCTACACCGAGGACGAGAAGGTCGTCATCGCCCGTGACCACCTGCTGCCGCGCCAGCGCGAGCTGGCCGGGCTCGGCGAGGACGAGGTCACCGTCGACGACGCGGCCCTGCGCAAGCTGGCCGGGGAGTACACCCGCGAGGCGGGCGTGCGCACCCTGGAGCGGTCGATCGCCCGCATCCTGCGGAAGGTCGCCGCGAAGCACGAGCTCGGCGAGCGCGAGCTGCCGTGCACCGTGACCCCGGAGGACCTGCGGGATCTCATCGGGCGGCCGCACCACGTGCCGGAGTCCGCGCAGGACCCGCAGGAGCGGCGCACGGCGGTGCCGGGCGTGTCCACCGGCCTGGCGGTGACCGGCGCGGGCGGTGACGTCCTCTACATCGAGGCGTCGCTGGCCGACCCGGAGACCGGCGGCAGCGGGCTGCAGCTCACCGGTCAGCTGGGCGAGGTGATGAAGGAGTCCGCGCAGATCGCGCTCTCCTTCCTGCGCTCGCACGGCGCCGAACTGGAACTGCCGGTCGGCGACCTGAAGGAGCGCGGCGTCCACCTGCACGTCCCGGCGGGCGCGGTCCCGAAGGACGGCCCGAGCGCGGGCATCACCATGACCACGGCCCTGGCCTCGCTCCTGTCGGGGCGCCGGGTCCGCACGGACGTGGCGATGACCGGCGAGGTGTCGCTGACCGGGCGCGTGCTGCCCATCGGCGGCGTCAAGCAGAAGCTCCTGGCCGCGCACCGCGCCGGGATCACCACCGTCGTGATCCCCAAGCGGAACGAGGCGGACCTGGACGACGTGCCGGCCGAGGTCCTGGAGAAGCTGGAGGTCCACGCGGTCTCGGACGTCCGGCACGTGCTGAAGCTGGCCCTTGAGCCCGCCGTCACCGACGCGGAGGCCGGACTGGAGGCCCGCCCCCTGCCGTCGGGGGAGGAGCCCCCGGTCGCGGCGTGAGTGAGGTCCTGACCGGGTGAGAAGAGAGCGGCCCCTCCCATGCGCCTGAGGAGGGGCCGCTCTCGCGTCCGCGGCTTCCCAGTGGGGAGCGGCCGCGGGCGGTCGTGGGCGCCGACGGAGGCGTCCCGGTCGCCGGGGAGGTAGGGGAGCAGCCGCAGGAGGCGTAACGGGCGGTCCACAGCGGGCCGGTGGCGCCGAAGGCGGCGCCGCAGCGGCGGCCTTCACATGATCGGACACCCACGGCGGAAGCGCCCCTGGTCACGCCGCTGGTCCACGCCTGCGAAATACTGGGGACGCCGCGCACACGGCGGCCGGAGACGAGACATCCCATGACTGAAAGCGGGTGACCAGGTGGCCCACAGCGCCGGCTCCCCCGGGGAGACGGACCCCGTGATGGAGGCGCTCGAGCGCGAGCTCACCGTCCTGTTGCGGCGCGCCCGCGCCTCCTCCGGCGAGATGGCCCGCGAGGTCCATCCGGAACTGGAGCCCGCGGCGTACGGGATCCTCGCCCGGCTCGCCGAGACCGGACCGGAGCGGGCCACCGTGCTCGCCGCCTACTTCGGCGTCGGCAAGGCGACGATGAGCCGTCAACTGCGCGCCCTCGAGGTGCTCGGGCTCATCCGCCGCGAGCCGGACCCGGCCGACGGCCGGGCCTTCCTGGTGCAGCTCACGGGGGAGGGCTCCGCCCGCTTCTCCCGGGTCCGTGAGGCACGCCGGGCGCGGTACGTCAGCCGCCTCAGCGGCTGGGACCGGGGCGAACTGCGGGAACTGGCACGACTGCTGGGCCAGCTGAACGCGTCGCAGGAGCCGGAGGGGGCGTAGGGCCGGTCGCCCGGGCCCTTCCGGCGTCGCGCCGCCCGGCACGCGCCTCCACCGGGCCGCCGCGCCACCGGACCGCACCGCCGCCGCACCGGCGGCCCGTGACGCCGTCACAGCTGCGCGAACACCGCCGTCGCGTCGTCGCGCACCTTGCCGCGGGGGAAGCGGGCGCCGTCCGGGTCCGCGGACTCGGCGGCGCGCACACGCCGGAGGAGCTCCTCCGGGCCCGCCTTGCGCAGCAGCGCGAACGTGTCCTGCCAGTCCTGCTCGTGGAAGACCTCGACGAGGCGGGCGGCGCCGTCCGTGAGGGCCGCGACCGCGCGGACCCCGGAGCGCGGTCGGGTGCCCGTGACGGCGCGTTCCGCGACCGCGGGGTCCGCCGCCGCGGTGAAGAACCCGCCCTCCTCGTTGCGCAGGGCCTCCACCGCGAGTCCGTACTCCGCGGCGGCCTGCGCGCGGGCCGCCGTGCCGCGCGGGAGGGCCCGGACGGCGGCGCGCATCGCGGGCAGCGGATCGGGGAGCCGGGCCAGCCGGTCGTCGAGCACGCTGCAGACGTCGCCGGCGGGGTCCTCGACGAGCAACACCGAGTCGGAAAGCACCAGATGCTCCACGGTGTCCGCATTCCACCGGACCGCGACCACGGTTGCCTGAGGAGTGCGACGGTGAGAAAGGTCACAGGTGCCGCGGTGTGCGTCCGCGGTGCGCAGGACGGCTCCGGCGAGGCAGTCCGCGAGGCTCGGCGCCGCGGGCGAAACGGACAGTTCGATCATGGATCCGCCCAGCTCGGAGACGTACCAGGGGACCGAGTGGCGGCATCCCGTGGGGCCGTCCGGAGGAGTCACGCCGTCCAGCAGGATCAGTGAACCGCCGCCGCCCGACGCGGGCATGGCCACCGCGGCGAAGTCCTCGTTGGGGCGTTCGGGGCTGCCCGGCTCGGTCGCCGTGTCGATGCGCATGCGGCCAGTGTGCGTCAGTCGCCGGGGAGGGCTGTTCGAGGCCCGGCGGTGCTCCCGGGAGGTTACCGGTGAGTGAAGGAGCGCATCCTGCCAGGACGGCGGTCCGGATGCCAGTTTTTCCCAGGGGCGGGTGGGGAACGCGCGCGTAACGATCCCGCCGGGGAGTTGAACGTCAACTTGTGCGTGCGATTCACTCGTTCGGGTGTCGAGGTGGGGGACGCACATCTGCATTCCGGGTCGGCCTGAGATGGTCGGGACGATGCCGGGATGAGGCCAGACGTTGCCGTGCTCGGCGCTCGGCCGATGTGTCGTCATCTCGGGACCACTGGATCAGGCGAGACGGGATAGCGAGCATCGGTGCGAACACGACGTAACCCGCGGACCAAGCGCGTACGGCAGCGACTGCTGGGCGCCCTGCTGATCTGCGCCGTCACGGTCCTGGCCGCCTCCGCGCCGGGTGTGGCCACGGCGGTACGCGATCTGGCCGAGTCCCAGCGGCTGGTCGGCATGGCGCGACTGGAGGCCCAGGCGGTCTCGCTGTCCCACGCCCTGGCCGACGAACGCGACGACATGGCGGTCTTCGTGGCCGGCGGCCGCTCCACCGCGGCCGGCACGGGCGTCTCCGAGACCCAGCGCGAGCGGGTCGACCGCCAGGTCAAGGAAGTGCTGGCGGCGGCCGCGGAGGCCGACACCGACGACGCCCCGGCCTTCGCCGACGCGACCGCCGAGGTCGTCCGTCGGCTCGGCGAACTCCCCGCCGTCCGGCAGAAGGTGCTCTCCGGCCACGGCTCCGCCCAGGCGGCCGTCGCGGCCTACGACCCGCCGATCCAGGCGCTGAACGGCGTCGGCGCCGCCGTCGCCCGTTCGCTGCCCGCCCGCGGCGCCTCCGCCGACACCACCATGCTCCCCGCGCTCGCCCGCGCCGTCGACCAGGCCTCCGCCCAGCGCGGGCTGCTGGTCGGCGCGCTCACCGCGGGGGGCGAGGAGTCCGGCCTGGTCCAGGCGGCGCAGACCGCCGCCGTCAGCGAGCGGTCCGCGCTCGCCGACTTCCGCGGCGCGGCCTCACCGGCCGCCGTCGAGCAGTACGACGAGACGGTCACCGGCTCCGACGTCAGCGCGGCGGAGAAGCGGCTGAAGCGGCTGCTGGACAGCCCCTCGCTGTCCGCCGCCGACCGCGCGTTCAAGCCGGGTCCGGTGCAGTCGGCGCTCTCCGCGCGGATCGACATGATGCGCGGAGTCGAGTCCTCGCTCGCCGCCGCCTCCGCCGACCGGCTCGCCGCGCTGCGCGACGACGACGTGACGGCCCTCGAACTCCACATCGCCCTGGCCGCGGTGTGCTTCCTGCTCGTCATCGGCATCAGCGTCTCCACGGCCCGCTCCATCACCCGCCCGGCCGCCGCCCTGGCCCGCTTCGCGCGCGGCGACATACCCGCCGGCGAGCAGGTCAGGATCGTCGGCGCGGACGAGTTCGCCGCGACGGCCCGGGCGGTCAACGCGCTCCGCGCCGAGCTCGCCGGGCTGCGCGAGCGCGTCGCCGCGCAGGACGCCGAGCACACCAAGCTCCAGGGCGTACGGGACGCCCTCGCCGCGGAGCGCGACCTGCTGCACGGCAAGCAGGACGCGCTCACCACCCGCCTGGGCACGTTGCAGGGCAACGTCCACAGCACGTACGTCAATCTGACGCTGCGCACCCTCGGTCTGGTCGAGCGCCAGCTCACGCTGATCGAGCGGCTGGAGGACCTGGTCCACGACCCGGACGAGCTCGCCCAGCTGTTCCGGCTCGACCACCTGGCCACCCGCATGCGCCGCAACAGCGAGAACCTGCTGCTTCTGGCCGGCGCCGAGCACGGCCACGCGCACCCCAAGCCCGTCGCGCTGGTCGACGTCGCGCGTGCCGCGGTCTCCGAGATCGACAAGTACGAGCGCGTCCGCATCCAGCAGCTGCCCGCCGGGCGGATCGCCGGTTTCGCCTCCGACGACCTGAGTCACCTGATCGCGGAACTCCTCGAGAACGCCGCCGCCTTCTCCCCGCCGGAGACCGAGGTGCAGCTGTCCGGCTGGATGCTCGAGAGCGGCGAACTGATGCTCTCGGTCGAGGACCAGGGCATAGGCGTCCCCACGGCCCGGCTGGACGAGCTCAACGAGCTGCTGGCGCAGGCCGACCCCGCGGCGCACGGCTCCGGGGCTGAGGGCATGGGCGTCTACGTCGTCGCCCGGCTCGCCGCCCGGCACGGCATCCGCGTCCAGCTGCGCGACGCCAAGGGCGGCGGCACCACCGCCGTGGTGGTCGTGCCCACGGCGCTCACCGCGCCCGCCGAGGACCCCGACGGCCCGCAGACCCCCGTGGAGGCGGCCGTCGCGGGCGAGCCGTGGCAGCCGCGCCAGGCGCTGCCGCGCCCGCGGGGCGAGCGCGCCGGGGAACCGGAGGAGACGGCGGTCCCGGCGGAGGGCCGCGACGAGCCGAACGAACCGAGCGAGCCCAACGATCCGGTGACGGCCGCGGCGGCGGACCCGGCCTCCGAGCCGGAGCCCACGGCCACGCCTGCGCCCACGTCCGCGCCCGCGGGTGACGCCATCGAGCACGTTCGGGCCGACCAGCCCGCGCCGGAAGCCCCACCGGCAGCCGCGCAGGTTCCCGAGGGCATGGGGCGCACCACCAAGGGACTGCCGCAGCGCGTGCCACGCGCCACGGGACTGTCGGGCGAGCCGCAGACCCGCGAACAGGCCCGGCAGGGCGGGGGAGTGGACCCGGAGGAGCTGCGGCGCAAGCTCGGCGGCTTCGCGCGGGGTCTGCGCGACGGCCGGGCGGAGGCCCGGGCCGAGACGCAGGAGATCCGGCAAGGGGTGCCCGCGCCGCGGGGGGCGGCCGACGCGGACACAGCAGAAGGCAGTTCGGGGGGACACCAACAAGTCGAAGCCGAAGGCGTCGAGGAGGCACGCGGTTGATGTCGGCCGGTACGGACACCCAGAGTGAACGGGGCCTGAGCCACGAGGCACGTAACCTCCAGTGGCTGCTGAGCAATTTCGTGGAGGACGTGCCAGGCGTCCGTTCCGTGGCCGTCGTGTCCTCGGACGGACTGCTGCTGCTGACCTCCGAGGCCGAGGCCGACGCGGAGGAAGAGGGCGCGGACGGCACGGCGGTACGGCCCAAGGGACCGGCGGGCACCTCCGCCGACCTGGCGACGGTCGTCTCCGGCATCGCGTCGCTGACCGACGGCGCGGCGCGCCTGATGGACGGCGGCGGAGTGCGGCAGACGGCGGTCTCGATGGAGGACGGCAGTGTGTTCGTCATGACGATCGGCGACGGTTCGCTGCTCGGTGTCCACGCGGACGCCGAGTGCGACATGAGCGTGGTGGCCTACCACATGGCCCTGTTCGTGGGCCGGGCCGGCCATGTGCTCACCCCCGCGCTCCGCTCGGAGCTGCGCGAGGCGATCGAGGCGGGCCGCTGATGCGCCGACCGCTGATCCCCGCGCCCCAGTCGGCCGCCGCCCTCCCGGTGCGCGGATCCGGGCGCAGGGCCGCCCGGGTGCGGCCGTACGCGCTGACCGGCGGCCGCACGTCCTTCGGCCATGTGCTGCTGGTGGAGACCTTCGTCGCGACGATCGACGGTTCCACCGAGCGCCGGGAGCTGACCTCGGGCAACTGGGCCGAGCGCGTCATGCCGGAGATGCGGGCCATCGTGGAACTGTGCCGCCGGATGCGCTCGGTGGCGGAGATCTCGGCGCTGCTGCGCATGCCGCTCGGCGTCGTCCGGGTCCTGCTCAGCGACCTGGCCGATCAGGGAAGGATCCGCGTGTACGGAACCGGGCACGGGCCCGGCGCCCCGGATCGCGCGCTGCTGGAGAGGGTGCTCGGTGGACTTCGCAGGCTCTGACATGTCGTCCCTTGCGGAAGAAGACGGCCTGCAGGAGTGGCAACTGGACGTGAGCCATGCCCCCACCTCGACCAAGATCGTGGTGGCGGGCGGCTTCGGCGTGGGCAAGACCACCTTCGTCGGCGCGGTCTCGGAGATCACCCCGCTCACCACCGAGGCGGTGATGACCCGGGCCAGTGAGGACATCGACGACCTCGGCTCCACCCCGGACAAGACCACCACCACGGTGGCGATGGACTTCGGGCGGATCACGCTCGACCGGGAGCTGGTGCTCTACCTGTTCGGCACACCCGGTCAGCAGCGCTTCTGGTTCATGTGGGACGACCTGGTGCGCGGGGCGATCGGCGCGGTCGTCCTCGCCGACACCCGCCGGCTGGCCGACGCCTTCCCGGCGCTGGACTACTTCGAGAGCAGTGGCCTGCCCTACGCGGTGGCGGTCAACCACTTCGAGGGCACCACCGCCTACGAGGAGATCGACGTCCGCGAGGCGCTCGCCGTGCCGGACGAGATCCCGGTGGTGATATGTGACGCCCGCGACCGCCAGTCGGTGATCCAGGTGCTGCTGGCCCTGGTCAAGCAGGCCCTCATCGCCCAGCCGGAGTAGCAGTCTTCCGGTGGGCGTCCTGGGGACGCCCACCGGACGCACCCAAGCCCGCACCGCACGAGAGAGCATGCCGTCTTGCGCAAGATACTGATCGTGGGAGCCGGCCAGTCCGGGCTCCAACTGGCCCTGGGTCTGCAGTCCCAGGGATATGAGGTCACCGTCATGTCCAACCGCACGGCGGACGAGATACGCCAGGGGCGTGTCATGTCCACCCAGTGCATGTTCGACACGGCGCTGGGGCACGAGCGGGACCTCGGCCTGGGCTTCTGGGAGGACCAGACCCCCCGCATCGAGGGCCTGGGCGTCTCCGTCGCGGCCCCGGACGGATCGCGTCCGATCGACTGGGTCGGCCGGCTCGACGCCTACGCGCAATCCGTCGACCAGCGGGTGAAGATGGCCGGCTGGCTGGAGACCTTCGTCGAGCGCGGCGGCAAGCTGGTCATCCACGGCGTGACCGTCGGCGACCTGGACTACTTCTCCCGTGCCTACGACCTGGTGATGGTCGCGGCGGGCAAGGGCGAGCTGGTCTCGATGTTCGGCCGGAACGCGGAGCGTTCCCCGTACGACAGCCCGCAGCGCTCGCTGGCCGTCGCCTATGTGCACGGCCTGGGCCCGCGTCCGGAGCACCCGGACTTCCACGCGGTGCGGCTCAACATGGTCCCCGGGGCCGGTGAACTGATCGTCATTCCGGCGCTGACCACCTCCGGCCCCTGCGACATCCTCTTCTGGGAGGGGCTGCCGGGCGGTCCGCTCGACGTCTTCGACGGCGTCAAGGAACCGAAGGAGCACCTGCGGCTGACCCTCGACCTGATGCAGCGCTACCTGCCGTGGGAGTACGACCGCGCCCGCGACGTCGAGCTCACCGACGCCGGCGGCACGCTGTCCGGCCGTTTCGCCCCGGTGGTCCGGCACCCCGTCGCGGAACTGCCCTCCGGCGGTCTGGTGCTGGGGGTGGCCGATGTCGTCGTCGCCAACGACCCGATCACCGGTCAGGGCTCCAACAGCGCCTCCAAGTGCGCCGCCGCGTACCTCGCCGCCATCGTCGAGCAGGGCGACAAGCCCTTCGACCGGGACTGGATGGAGTCCGCCTTCGCCCGCTTCTGGACGACGGCCGAGCCGGTGACCAAGTGGACCAACGCCCTGCTCGGCCCGCCGCCGGAGCACATCCTGGGCCTGATCGGCGCCGCCGGGCAGCTGCCGGCCGTCGCGAACCGCTTCGCCAACGGCTTCGACGACCCGTCGGACTACGAGTCGTACTTCTACGACCCGGAGAAGACCGCCGCGTACCTGGCCTCGGTCTCCGGCGCCTGACGGGCCTCTGACCGGCGGTCCGGCCGTCGTCACCTGTCGTTGTCGGTCGCTGTCGGCCGTCCTCGGACGGCCCGGAGACGGCCCAGACATGAGCGGTCCTCCGTCACCGCGAGCTGACGGCGGCTTGTCTGGTTGCCGGACATGGGGAGGCCCCCACCGCCGGGCGTAGGTGCGGTGGGGGCCTTGCCGCCTGCCTCCCGTTGCTCGCCGTAGGAGGCTGGCGGCAATCTCAGCCGGGGTAGGTGCGGGGCGGTCCGGGCGCGCGTCTTGCGCAGGCATTGGTGTCGGCGAACAGCACGAAGAGGGCACCCTGCCGGAGCCGTGCCGAGCTGGCAGGCATGAGTGCGCCCGTTATCCACCACTGTTGACCGTGGCTGATCCCTGAATCTGGCACGGCTGTGGCAGGCGACTCCTTCGTAGATGCGTACGCGGTCAGTGTCTTTCGCGCTCGTAGCGTTTCACCCGACGCGCCAACTTGGCGCGATACCTCTCGGGTGAATGGAAAGCCTGAGAGCGGTGGACCATGTCGGGGCGAACTGGCGGTGCAGGTGGACTCCAGCCGCCGACACGTGCCTTGTAAGTTCGAACACATTTCCGCACGGACTGCCGGAAGTCCCCTTCCCCAGCGGCTCATGGTCGGTCTTCGGCTGCCTTGTTCCGCAATCGTCCGTCGACGTTGATGCCATCTGGTGATGTCAGTCGGCCTTGGTCCGCCGGCGACCACCCCGGTTAGCAGCAGCGTGAGTGCCGGTCGGGCAGTCAAGGTTGGGGCTTGGCCTGCCCCGCGAAGGCAGTCGCCCCGGGGCCGGCCTTGGCTGGCGCGGTTCAGACCAGGTAGAAGTCCCTCCGGGCGGCCACGAACGCCTCGATCGACTGGGCGGGGATACCCGTCACGCGCTCGACGCCGTCGGCCGTGCGGTCGTAACGGTTGTCCCGGTGCAGCTGGGCCATGGTGGCGACGTGCTGTTCGATGTGCGACGGCATCCCCAGCTTCGGGAGCTGGGCCTGCCACCTCTCCGGGGGCACGTCCACGTAGGACACCTGACGGCCCAGTGCCCGCGAGAACGCCTCGGCCAGCTCCGTCATGTCGACCGAGCGCGGCCCGGTCAGCTCGTAGACCTGCCCGATGTGCGGAGCCGGGTCCCGGAGCATGGTGGCGACTACCCGGGCGACGTCGTCCACGGAGACCGGCGAGGTGCGTCCCGTGCCGAACGGCAGCGCGATCGTGCCGTTCTCCTGGATCGACCGCGCCGCCATCGTGGTGAACAGCGGAGTGTCCAGGAACGCCGTCGGCCGGATGTGCACCACCGGCAGGCCGGACCAGTTCAGTACCTGCTCCGCCAGCCAGTGCAGTCGCTGCTGATGCGACTCCTCGGTGCTGGTGGCGGTCATCTGGGACACCGTCATCTGCGACAGGCCGACCAGCGCCTCCAGCTTCCCGTACTCCTTTGCGACGGAGGCCACCACGGTCGCCGCCAGCAGGTGGTCCGGCGACACGCGCATCGCGAAGTACATCCGCGCCACGCCCTGCAGCGCGGCCGCCACCGTCTCTGGCCGGGTCAGGTCGCCGATGACGACCTCCGCGCCGAGCGCCCGCAGCTCGGCCGCACGCTCGTCCTCGCGACGGACCATGAAACGCACCGGCACGTCCTGCGCACGCAGTTGCTCGAAGACCGTACGGCCCACGCCGCCGGCACCGGGGATGAGAACAAGATTGTTGGCAATCATCAGTCGATCTCCTTCGTGGTGGTGGAATAACTGAGCTGTGGTGTGATCAGAGCGTCGGAGGAGCCGTCAGCAAGGGGTTCAGACGGTCTGGCGCTGGGGCTTGCCACCGCCGACGGCTACGGCGGCATCCTTGCCCGGCAGGAAGGCCAGCACGACGGCGGCGCCGACCAGGGCGACGGCCGCCGCCCCTATCGCGGTGATGTGCATGGCATGGATGAAGGAGTCGTTCGCGAGCCGTACCAGTGCCCTGCCGGCCGGTCCCAGCTTCTCGGCGACGGCCTGGGTGGCCTGGAGGGATTCACCTGCGGCGTGCCGGTCGGAGGCGGGCAGCATGCCGAGGTGGCCGTCGATGCCGTTGCGGTAGGTGGTGGACAGCAGCGATCCCAGCACGGCGACCCCCATGGCCCCGCCGACCTGCCGGAAGGTGTTGTTGACCGCGGATCCGGAGCCGGCCTTCTCCCTCGGCAGCGACGACATGATCATGACGGTGGCGGGCGGCATCACATGGGCCATCCCCGTGCCCATCAGGAAGAACAGCACCTCCAGCACCCAGATGGGGGTGTCCTGACCGAGCAGCGGGAACCCGGCGAAGGCCACGGCGGTCAGGACGAGGCCGGTGGCGCACACGGCTCGGGCGCCGAAGCGGTTGACGACCAGCCGGGCCCGTGGGGCGAAGAACATCTGGGAGGCGGCCAGCGGCAGCACGAGCAGACCGGACTGCAGGACGCTGTAGCCCCGAACGCTCTGGTTGTAGAAGACGCTGAAGAACGTGACGCCCATGAGGGCGAAGAAGACCAGGCCGATGGCGGCGACGGACGCGGAGAACCGCCGGTTGCGGAAATAGGTGACGTCGAGGGCGGGATGGTCGCAGCGGGCTTCGTACACCACGAAGCCGGCGAGGACCGCGACGCCGGCGAGGATCGTCGCCCAGGCCTCGGGGCGGGTGAAGTCACTCAGTTGTCCGCCCTTGATGATCCCGTAGACCAGCAGCGTCAGTCCCGCGATCGACAGCAGCACGCCGACGGGGTCGAGCCTGCCGGGCCTGGGATCCTTGGAGTCGGGGACGATCGCCACCATCGCGGCCATCGCGGCGACCACGATCGGGATATTGATCAGGAAGACCGAGCCCCACCAGAAGTGAGCCAGCAGGACGCCGCCGGCGATCGGGCCGGCGGCGAGGGCGAAACCGACCACACCGGTCCAGATGCTGATGGCCTTGGGCTGCTCCGCGGGCTCGAAGACGTTCATGATGATGGCGAGGGTGGCGGGCAGGATGAAGGCGCCACCGAAGCCCATCACGGCGCGGAAGGCGATGAGCTGCCCGGAGGAGTCCGATATGGCGGACAGCGCGGATCCAGCGCCGAACACCAGCATGCCGAGGAGCAGCACCTTCTTGCGGCCGAGCCGGTCACCGAGCAGGCCCGCGGTGAAGAGCAGTCCGGCGAAGACGAGCGTGTAGGAGTTGACCGCCCATTCCAGCTGGCTCTGGGTGGAGCCGAGGCCAGTGGGAGCGGGCTGGGCAATGGTCTTCATTGCCACGTTGAGGATCGAGTTGTCCAGCATCACCACCAGGAGGCTGCAGGAGAGCACGGCCAGGATGGCCCAGCGCCGGCGGTGCACCGTCTCAGAAACCCTGCGTCGGGCCGGCGGCACGGGTGGCGTGGACTCCGCGGGCGTCGAGGACTCGGTGGGGGTGGGTGGCGATGCCACAGCGGATCTCCAGTGCTGTCGGTGGTATGGCGAGTGCGGGGCGGAGGCGGCCGGCCTGAGGCCGGGGAGGCAGCGCAAGGCCCCGCTGACCTGCCAGTGATCACGTCGGACCTAAATAGATGTCGTAATCAAACTAAACACAGGCTAGGATAGATGACAAGCGACAGCCAACTGGGGAGAGTGATTCCGTGGGCCGCGTGTCCAAGGCGCAGGCACAGGAGAACCGGCAGCACGTCGTGGCCACTGCCTCACGGATGTTCCGCGAGCAGGGCACCGCGGTCAGCATTGCCGACCTGATGAAGGCCGTCGGGCTCACCCATGGCGCGTTCTACAAGCAGTTCGCCTCCAAGGAGGACCTGGTCGACACGGCCATCGCCCACGCCTTCGAGGACCCGGGGGCGCACTCGCCGGCGGCGCTTGAGGAGCCCGCCAGGGACCACGAGGCCGCCCGCCGGACGCTGATCGAGCAGTACCTCTCGATCTGGCACCGCGATCACGCCGGGGACGGCTGCCCCGTCTCAGGATTCGCCGCCGATTTGGGGCGTGACCCCGACCAGGCCGCCCGATCCCAGCAGGTCTACATCAACGGGATACGGAGTCGCGCCGCCCGGCTGGCCACCGGCGACGACGACGGCCTGGCCCAGCTCTGTACCATGGTCGGCGCCCTCGTCCTCGCGCGCGCCACCCGAGGCAACCCGCTCTCCGAAGAACTGCTGCAGGCGGCGCGCACGGCTCTCGCCGAGAACGGCATCGGTCAGTCCGACACGGCGGTAGCGCGGTGAGCGAGCCAACGGCCATAGGCGGTCGATCAACTCTTCTGAAAGTGCCCCGAGCCTCCGGCCGCCCCCTGAGGTTTTCAGGTCGGGGTCGATGGGGTGATGGGTCAGGCCGGTTCTGCCGGAGTCATCGCTGAGCCAGTCGCCAAAGCAGATGGCTACGCCGCTGCGCGCGAGCACGGAAGGCATGCGCTGAGGCACTTCTACGCATCGGCGCTGCCGGATGCCGGCGAGAACGTGAAGGCCGTCAGCGAGTACCTCGGGCACAGCAACCCGGCGCTGACCCTGAGGATCTATGTGCACCTCATGCCGAGCAGCCAGGAGCGCACGCGCGAGGCGATCGCTGCCATTTACGACATGGGCCACCGCTCCGCGTGACGGCCCACAGACGGCCCACGGACTGGCTTACGTCGCCCAGTTGAAGACAACTCGCCGGCAGAGGGCGTGCCGGGCCGCGGAACCTCTGCTCCGACCCGGAGAAGAGCCGCCTACCTGGCCTCGGCCGCGGGAGCCTGACGGACCGCCGACGCCGGCGGTGCGCCCGCCCCGCCGGATCAACCCCGCAGGCGTGCCCTCTGCATCGCGGCGAGCCGCCGCACCACACCGATGCACAGCACTCCCGCGAGGACGTACAGTGCGGCGCCGGTCATCTCCGCCGGCAGTGGGCCCTGGGCGGTGGCCGGGGGCGCGATCAGTTGCGCCGCCACGAAGACCAGCCACCACGAGGTCAGCAGCGCACCGGTGCGCCGCGGGCGATCGGGCGGCGAACTGGCGGCCCAGATGTCGTTGATGATCCGCTTGGGCAGGAAGAAGCAGGCGAACGGAATCAGCCACGCGCCCGTGGTCCAGCCCCGTCGCATCCGGTGTCCGCCGGGTGCCAGTGCCTCGGCGTTCACCCGCATCTGCCACAGCCAGCGCAGGAAGACGACCCCGGTCAGCACGAAGGCCAGATGACTGATGCCGGTGAGGTTGCCGACCCAGATCCCCCGATCGAGGGCCGCGTACGAGCCGTCAGCGGCGCCGTGGAGGCGCAACTGGGCGATGAGCAGCGCGGCGTTCACCAGTACGCAGATCCCCAGCGCGACCACGACCGCCATGGTCATCGCCCTCGGAACGAAGAGCGGATCGCCCTTGGCCGAGGGCACGGGCGGGGATATGGCGATGGCGTCGTCGTGGCTCACAGGGGCGCAAACTACTGCCGACCTCGGCATTCGGTCCAGCGCGGCCGCCGTGGGAACCGGCGCCGATGCTCTCGCCTTGGCAGGGCTCCGGGGCTGTGAAACGCTCGTTTCATGGCATATCTGTCCGTTGTTCGCACATAGATCTCGAACGGGCGAGCCCGGCTGCCCGTCGGGAGTCCCCCCGGATCCAGGCTCCCCTTCGGGAGAGGGAACGGCCATGACGACGACCGAGCACGCTCACGACCGCGACGAGCACAGTGACCCCACCTTGTACCGCACTCCGGCCGACGCGGTCGCCGCGCCCCCGGAGAAGCTCGCCTACGTCGTCGGTTTCGATCCGACCGGGGAGCGCCCGGACGCGCTGTTCACCGTCGGCACCGACCCCGACTCTCCCGAGTACGGCCGTGTGGTCTCCCATGTCGAGCTGCCCGACACGGGCAACGAACTGCACCACTTCGGCTGGAACGCCTGCTCCAGCGCGCTGGCGCACGCCGGCCATCATCACGCCGTGCGGCGCTACCTCATCGTCCCGGGACTGCGTTCCTCCCGGCTGCACGTCTTCGACACCGGTCCCGATCCCGCCCGCCCGCGCCTGACCAAGGTGATCGGGCCCGAGGAGCTGGCCGCCAAGGCCGGATACTCGCGTCCGCACACACTCCACTGCGGCCCCGACGGAGTGTTCCTGTCCTGCCTGGGCGGCGCGGACGGTGCGGACGGCCCCGGCGGCGTCGCGCTGCTGGACCACGAGAGCTTCGATGTGCTGCGCGCCTGGGAGAGCGACCGGGGACCGCAGTGGCTCGCCTACGACGTCTGGTGGCACCTGCGCCGGAACATCGCCGTGACCAGCGAGTGGGGGACCCCGTCGATGATCGAGGACGGTGTCGTCCCCGAACTGCTGCTGGGGCGCCGGTACGGCCACTCGCTGCACTTCTGGGAGCTCGACTCCGGCCGTCACCTGCAGCGGGTCGACCTGGGGGACGAGAACCAGATGGTGCTGGAGCTGCGTCCCGCGCACGACCCCGAGGCGACGTGGGGATTCGCGAACACCGTCGTCAACGTGGATGACCTGTCGGCGTCGGTGTGGCTGTGGAACCGGGAGGGCGAGGACTTCACCGTCCGGAAGGTGATCACCGTCCCCGCAGAGCCGGCGCCGGCCGAGGACCTGCCCCCGGCGCTGCAGCCGTTCGGCGCCGTGCCCCCGTTGATCACCGACATCGACCTGTCGGTGGACGACCAGTGGCTGTACGTGTCCGCATGGGGGACCGGGGACCTGCTCCAGTACGACGTGAGCGACCCGTCCCGTCCCCGGCAGACCGCGTCCGTGCGTCTCGGCGGCATCGTCGGCGGGCGGCCGCACCCCGCCGAGCCGGACGGCGTTCCGCTGACCGGCGGGGCGCAGATGGTCGAGCTCAGCCGCGACGGGCGGCGCGTGTACCTGACGAACTCCCTGTACGCCGCCTGGGACGCGCAGTTCTATCCCGCGGGAATCGACCCGTGGATGATCGGACTCGACGCCGACACCTCGCGCGGCGGCCTCTCCGTGGACAACCGCTTCTTCCCGCACGGCCCGGACTTCCTGGGCCTGCGGGTGCACCAGACGCGCCTGCAGGGCGGCGACGCCTCCTCGGATTCGTACTGCTTCCGCCACTGACCGCCCGGGCGTGCTCCGGGAGCGCCCGGGACGGACGCCCCCGGTCCGCAGGCCGTGGCGACGGGCCGGGGGCGGTCCGTCAGGCGGTGACGTCCACGACGACCTTGCCCTCGGCCGCTCCCTGCTCGACCACCTCGTGCGCCCCGGCAGCCGTGGCGAGGGTGAAGCGGCGCGGGTCGAGCCGCGGCGTGAGCGCCCCGGCGTCGGCGAGGGCGGCCGCCTCGCGCAGGATCTCGCCGTGGTGCTCGCGCCCGTTTCCGGTCAGCATCGGCAGCAGCGTGAAGACGCCCGAGTAGGTGGCCCCGCGGAAGGAGAGCGGCGCGATGCTGTGGGTGCCCCAGCCGAGGGCGCTCACCACGTGGCCGGTGTAGGTGCGCACGGCGGTGAACGAGGCGTCGAGCGTCTCCCCGCCCACGGTGTCGAAGACGATGTCGAAGCCCTCGCCGCCGGTGTGCTCGGCCACGTAGGCGTCGACCGGCGTGGAGGTGTGGTCGATCGGGGTCGCCCCGAGGCGGGCGATCGTCTCCAGACTGCGCGGCGATCCGGTGGCGAAGACCTCGGCGCCACGGGCCCGGGCCAGCTGGACGGCCACGTGCCCGATGCCGCCGGCGCCGCCGTGCACGAGCACCTTCTGGCCCTCGTGCACCCCCGCCCGGTCCACCAGGCCCTCCCACGCGGTGATGAAGACCAGCGGAAGCGCTGCCGCCTGACGCATGGTCAGCGAATCCGGCTTGCGGGCCAGCAGGCGGGCGTCCACGGCCGCGTACTCGGCGAGGGAGCCCTGCAGGTCGCCGACCCCGCCGGTCATCCCGAAGACCTCGTCGCCGGGCGTGAAGCCGGTGACGTCCGCTCCGACCTCCTCCACCACGCCTGCCAGATCAAGCCCGAGCACCGCGGGCAGCCGGGTCCGGGCGTGCGCGGCCTTCCCCGCGCGGATCTTGGTGTCGAGGGGGTTCACGCCACTGGCCGCGACCCGGACCAGCACCTGGCCCGGGCCGGGTGAGGGGGTCCGGATCTCGCCGAGGGTCAGAGGGGTGCCGAACTGCTCCAGCACCATCGCGCGCATGGTGGCGCCCACCGGGGGACGGGAGGTCATGGAATGTCCTTTCGAACAGACAGGTCTGTTTTATTCAGGGCTGAGGAATGCCCTCGTCCATCCGGTGCGGACGAGGGCGGGAGGGGTCTCAGGCGGCGGGCGGGCAGGCCCGCTCGACCGCGGCCCGCGCCGCGGTCTTGGCGGCGGCGGGCATCGCCGGGTCCTGTTCGAGCTTGCCCGCGGCCAGAGTGCCGTCGACCAGCAGGGTCAGCTGCAGCGCCAGCTCGTCCGGATCCGCGGCCCCCGCCGACTCGGCCAGCTCCCGCACCCAGGCCCGCACGGTCCGCTTGTGCTCGACGGTCACCGCGTGCGGCAGGCTGCCCGGCTCGCTCTCCGCGGCGGCGTTGATGAAGGGGCAGCCGTGGAAGCCGTGGCGCTCGTACGAGGCCGCGACCGCGTCGAACAGGCCCACCAGCTGCTCGCGGGGGTCGTCGCCGGCCGCCAGCGCCGCGGCGCGCAGCTTGCCCCGCCAGGAGTCGTCGACCCGGCGCAGATACGCGGCGGCCAGCTCGTCCTTGGAGGGGAAGTGCACATAGAGCGTGGACTTGGCCACCTCCGACTCGGCGATGATCCGGTCGACCCCCACGCCGCGCAGGCCGTGCGCGGAGAACAGCGCCTCGGCCGTCGTCAGTATGCGCTCGCGCGCCGAAGGGCGCTTGGCCGTCGCGGGCATGCTGGTCACCTCGATGCTCACCGGGGCCCGGCGGGCCCGTCGCAGCAAAACTAACAGACAGGTCTGTCCGATGTGGATGAGGTGCCGGTCACACCGGCCGCACGCGGGCGGTGCCTCGGTCCGCCGGGCGCCGCCGCCGGGTCAGCGCGAGGTGCCACCGAGCGGGGTGGGTGCGGTGGCCGACGCGGGGGCGACCGGGGAGACGTAGTGCTTCATCGACGGGTCGTCGGAGTCCGGCCGGACCGCGCCCAGGATCGGGTTGGCGGCGATCGGGGAGATCTTGACGACGCCGCCCGGACGCGGGGCCTGGATGACCATGCCGTTGCCGATGTAGATCGCCACGTGGGTGGCGCCGGGGAAGTAGACCACCAGGTCGCCGGGGCGCAGCAGATTCAGCGGGACGTGCGGCAGCCGCTTCCACTGCTCCTGGCTGGTGCGCGGGATGGTGGTGCCCGCGTGCTCCCAGGCGCGCGAGGTGAGCCCCGAGCAGTCGTACGCCTTCGGGCCCTCGGCTCCCCAGACATAGGGCTTGCCGAGCTGCCCGTAGGCGAAGCTCAGCGCCTTGTTGCCGGCCCGGGACGGCGCGAGCGCCAGACTGCCGAGCTTGCCCGAACGGAGGAAGGCCGCCTGGGCCTGGTCGATGCCCTGCTCCTCCAGCTTCTGGAGGTCGGCGATCTGGGTGCCGGTCAGGCCGGCGAGGATCCGCTCGACGTCGGACAGCTGCCGCTCGATCTCCTCCTTGGCCTCGCGCTGCTTCTTCTCCAGCTGCTCCGAGTCGTCGAGCGCGTGCTGCTGGGACCGGCTGAGCGCGGCGATCCGCTTCTCGCCGTTCTCCAGCTGGGCGACCAGTTCCGCCTGGCTGCCGGCGGCGCGGTCGAGCATGTGGCCCTGGGTGAAGGCGTCCTGCGGGTCGCGGCTCAGCAGCAGGTTGAGGTACGGGGAGACGCCTCCGGACTTGTACTGCTCCCGCGCCAGCTGCCCGGCGAGGGCGCGGGCGTCGCTGAGCGCGGTGCGCTCGTCGGCGAGCTGCCGGTCCAGGCGGTCGGCCTTGCTCTGGTTCTCCTCGAGCTCGGTCTTGGCCTGGTCGTACGTCTCGGTGGCCTGTTCGGCCTTGAGGTAGAGGTCCTGCAGCCGTTCCAGCAGCGCGACGAGCGTCTGGCCGCTCGGAACCGGATCGGTGGGTGCGGCGTACGCCTGGGCGGGAATGCCCAGGGCCGCGGCGGCCAGCAGCGCCCCGCAGACGAGTGCCCTGCGCACCCACTCACCGGGCCGGCGTGCTGCTGACATCCCGTCACCTCCGCTTGTCCGACTGCGCACCTCCGGGTAGATCCTTACATGATCGGGTCGGCTGGAACAGAGGGACGGGCCGGAACAGGTGGCTCCGCACGTCCGGGAGCCACCCGTTCGTCCGGCGTCATCCGAAGTAGGTGTCGAAGTTCCGCTGGAATTCCCAGTTGCCGTACTTGTCCCAGTTCACCGACCAGGCCATCAGGCCGCGCAGCGCGGGCCAGGTGCCGTGGGTGGCGTACCCGCCGCAGTTGACCTTCCTGGTAAGGCAGTCGAGCGCCTTGTTCACCTCGGCCGGGGTGGTCCAGCCGTTGCCCGCGTTGCTGCTGGCGGGCAGGCCGATGGCCACCTGGGACGGGGAGAGCGGGGGGAACACCCGGGCGGTGTTGCCCGCGACCGGGAAGCCGGTGAGCAGCATGTCGGTCATGGCGATGTGGAAGTCGGCCCCGCCCATCTGGTGGTACTGGTTGTCCAGCCCCATGATCGGCCCGGAGTTGTAGTCCTGGACGTGCAGGAGCGTCAGATCGTCCCGCAGGGCGTGGATCACCGGGAGGTACGCGCCCGCCCGGGGGTCCTGGGCTCCGTTGGGGCCGGGGCCGTAGAACTGGTACCCGAGCTGGACGAAGAAGGTCTCGGGGGCCATGGTCAGCACGAATCCGCTGCCGTACTCGGCCTTGAGGCTCTTCAGCGCGGAGATCAGGTTGACCACGACCGGCGTGGTCGGGTTCCTGAAGTCGGTGTCGCCGGCGTCGAGGGAGAGCGAGTGGCCCTCGAAGTCGATGTCGAGGCCGTCCAGTCCCCAGGTGTCGATGATCCTGCCGACGGAACTGACGAAGGCGTCGCGGGCGGCGGCGGTGGTGAGCTGGACCTGGCCGTTCTGGCCGCCGATGGAGATCAGCACCTTCTTGCCCTGCGCCTGCTTGGCCTTGATCGCGGCCTTGAAGTCCGCGTCGGACTCGACGCCCGGGCACTCGGAGGCCGGGCAGCGGTTGAAGCGGATGTCGCCCGAAGTGGTGGAGGTGGGTTCGCCGAAGGCGAGGTCGATGTAGTCCCAGCTCGCGGGGACGTCGGCCATGCGGACGTAGCCCGAGCCGTTGGCGAAGCTGGAGTGCAGGTAGCCGACAAGGGCGTGGGAGGACGGCCCGGTGGGAGTCGGGGTCGGCGTCGGGGTCGGCGTGGGTGTGGGCGTCGGTGTCGGCGAAGTGGGGGTGGGGCTGGGCGTGGGTCCGCCGGGCCCGGTCAGCGAGAGGTCGTCCGCGTAGTACGCCGGCTGCGCGTACCAGCCGTGGACGTACACCGTCGCGCTGGTCTGACTCGCGCCGGTGGTGAAGTCGATGCTCAGTTGCTGGTAGGCGCCGCCGGTGCCCGGGGTCCAGGTGCTGGTGCCGCCGTCCACCCCGATGTAGACGTAACTGCCCTTGACCTGCGCCGAGAAGGTGTAGGCGGTGTTCGGGGAGACGGAGACGGTCTGTTTGCACTGTGCGGTCCCAGAGGCGCCGGGAGTGCCGGCGAGGGCGTAGCCGCCGGTCCTCGCCTGTCCGGTGACCGCCTGTGTGGTGCCGGAGTCGCAGCTCCAGCCGGACAGGTTGCCGGACTCGAAGCCTCCGTTGACCAGGAACTCACCGGCGTGCGCCGTGGGGGCGAGGGCGACCAGCCCGCCGAGGACGGCGGTGCAGGCGAGGGTCGCCGTCGCGGCGACGAGGTGTCTCATGGAGGGGCCGCTCCTTCGGGGACGAGAAGAAGTGCGCATGACAAGTCGCAGCAAACAGGTCTGGACCAATTCTGTCAATGGTCCGGACCAGTCCTGCGGGGATCCCCGGGGTCGTCGGCCCGGCGGCGGCTCACATTCGGCCGCGGCTCACGCCCGCGGCTTCGACCAGGGCCAGCGCGGCTTCTCCGGCCGGTTCCCCTCCGGGTCGTAGACGAAGACCCAGCGCGTACGGCGCTGCGCGCGCGGCCCCGGACTCGGCTCGCGATGATAGACGTGCACGACCGGCGGCGCGCCGTCCTCCTGCGGCACCGGCACCTCGTACACCTTCGGGGGCTGCCCGGTGATGCCGGTCAGCACCCCGAGCACGCGGCCGTCCAGCGGCCCTCCGACGAATTCCGTGTCCTCATGCCTCACGGGGTCAGAGTAGGCCCTGCGGAGGGGCTCACGTTCAGGAAACGGCAGGTGGGAGCAGATGTGCGACTGCCTGGGCCAGCGGGGCCACCCTGCGGGCCAGGTCCCCGGCGGGACTGCCCGCGGTCTCCCGCTCCAGCGCGGCCACGGCGACCTCCGCGGTCTCCTGGTCGGTGGTGGAGCTGACCAGCAGCAGCGCGGTGAAGTGGTCCACCAGCCACTGCCGCAGCTCCCGGGCCGGCGGCTGCTTGCCCTCGTCCAGCCAGGTCAGCGACACGGCCTCCACGCTGGCGATCCAGGAGCGCACCATCATGGCCAGCCGCGGGCCGGGGTTCGGGGCGCCCAGGTGCATCAGGATCTGCTCGGCCGCGCTGCGCCTGACCCCGTCCACGATGGCGTCCGTCCGGCTGGTCTCGGCGACGCTGCCGCCGCGCAGCAGCGCGGAGTACGCCGCGTCGTGCTCGTCCACGTACGCGAGATAGCGGTCCAGCGCGTTGGACAGGCGCTGGGTCATCTCGCCCTCCGCGGGCTCCACGAAGCAGGCCCGCAGCTCCTCGGCGGCATTGCGCATGGCGGCCTCGTACAGCTGCTGCTTCCCGCCGGGGAAGTAGCGGTAGACCAGGGGGCGGGAGACCCCGGCGGCCGCGGCCACGTCGTCGACCGAGACGTCCTCGGGCCGCCGGTGGCCGAAGAGGTCCACGGCGGCGGCGAGCAGCTGGGTACGGCGCTGCTCGACGCTCAGCCGGCGGTAGGCGGGAGCGGCGGGCGCCGGCGTCGAACTGCCGTTCATGCACGCCAGCGTATCCGCCCGCGCGCCGTCCTACCCGAGAAGCCCCGAGCTGCGCCACATGCGGCGTACGCCCGGACCCTCGAACATCCCGATCTCGTCGAGGAAGTCCATGAGCTTCCGCGCGGCCTGCCGCATCACGTCGCGGCGGTGCGGGCTGGTGCGGGCCAGCTCGGCGGCGTACTTCGGGTCGAGCCCGACCGAGGCGTACACCTGCGGGCTGATCAGCGACCGGGCGATCACCCGGGCGGCCTCGGCGGAGGAGACCCGGGTGAAGGCGATCTCCCAGCGCGGCGCCGAGCTCATCTGGCGGCGCAGCTCCTCGCGGGCGTAGCGGATGTGCCGGGCCTCCTCGACCACGTGGATGCGGGTGACGCCGCGGGTCAGCGGCTGGACGCGCTCGTCGGTGAAGGTCAGCCGCTGCATCCAGTCCAGGATCTCCTCGGCGAGCAGGGTGCCGGTGAAGGAGCCGGGCGTGGTGGAGACCGTCTTCAGCACCCGGCCGAGGTTGTGGTCCAGCCGGGACGGCCTGTACACGGGCGTGCCGAGCCGCGTCACCAGCCGCGCGAACATCTTCGAGTGGCGGCACTCGTCCGCGATCTCGGTCAGCGCGTAGCGGACGTGACCGCTGGTCGGGTCCAGGTCGTAGGAGTGCCGCAGCAGCAGCTGCATCAGGATGATCTCGAACCAGATGCCGATCGAGGCCAGCGAGGCCGCCTCGTGCCTGCTCAGCTCGATCCGCTGCTCCTGCGACATGTGCTTCCACAGCGGGGTGTCGTACAAGGAGCACAGCTCGGGCGGCCAGAACCACTTGCCGTCCTCGAAGGGGGCGTCCCAGTTCAGCTCGGTGTCGGGGTCGAAGGAGTGCTTCGCGGAGGCGTCGAGCAGCCGCTCCGCCACTTTTTCACGCGTTGCAAGAGGGGTGCCAGCGGTCATGCTCTTATGAGACTGTGTGTCAGCAAGCCCGTCAAGAGTCGAGGAGGCGCCAATGACGTCGCAAGCCAGCTCGTGGGAGATCCCGGCCTCGGGAGCGGCCCGCTTCTCCTGGGAGTACGACGACGGGCGCGACCGGCTGCTCGCCCTCTACCAGAAGGGCAAGGACAAGCAGTGGGACGCGGTCACCCGCATCGACTGGGACATCGAGGTCGACCCGTACGACCCGCTCGGGGTGCCGGACCAGAACATGACCATCTGGGGCACCCCCTACTGGGACAAGATGTCCGAGCAGAACAAGCGCGACCTGCGCCGCGCCTACGCCTCCTGGCAGTTCAGCCAGTTCCTCCACGGTGAGCAGGGCGCCATGGTGTGCGCCGCCCGCATCGTGGAGTCCGTCCCCGACCTCGACGCCAAGTTCTACTCCGCGACCCAGACCATGGACGAGGCCCGGCACGCCGAGATCTACTCCCGCTTCCTGCGCGAGAAGGTCGGCATGCTCTACCCGATCAACGACTCGCTGCAGGCGCTGCTCGGCGACACCCTGCGCGACTCCCGCTGGGACATGCCCTACCTCGGTATGCAGGTGCTCATCGAGGGCCTGGCCCTGGCGGCCTTCGGCATGCTCCGCGACACCACCGACAAGCCGCTGCCCAAGCAGATCCTCGCCTACGTCATGCAGGACGAGGCCCGGCACGTCGCCTTCGGCCGGATGGCGCTGCGCGACCACTACAGGCAGCTGTCCGACGCCGAACTGCGCGAGCGCGAGGAGTTCGTCATCGAGGGCTGCTACCTCATGCGCGACCGGCTGCGCGGCGCCGAGGTGCTCGAGGACTTCGGCATCCCCCGGCAGGAGGCCGAGGAGCTCAGCGAGCGCTCCGAGTACCTGCAGCTCTTCCGCAAGCTGCTGTTCAGCCGCATCGTGCCGTGCGTGAAGGACATCGGGCTGTGGGGCGAGCGGCTGCAGCGGGCCTACGTCGACATGGGCGTCTTCGAGATGGGCGACTCCAACCTCGACCTGCTCATGGCCCAGGACGAGGAGATCGCCGAGAAGCTCGACGCGGAGCGCTTCGCCAAGGAGGAGGCCGAGCGGGCCGCCGAGGTCGCCGAGGCCATCGCGCTGGGCGGCCGGGACTGACCCGGGGGCGGGCTCAGCGCCCCAGCACCGCGCGCATCACCGCGCGGGCGACCGGGGCCGCTTTCCCGCCGCCGCTGATGTCGGCGCGGTCCGCGGCGGCGTCCTCCACGACCACGGCGACGGCGACCCTGGCAGGGGCACCGCTGCTCTCCTTCGCCCAGGAGATGAACCAGGCGAAGGGCGTCCCGCGGTTGGCCTCGCCGTGCTGCGCCGTGCCCGTCTTGCCGCCCACCACCGCGCCGGGGATGGCGGCGTTGCGGCCCGTGCCGTGCCGCACCACGGCGACCATCATCTCCTGCATCTCGAACGCCACGACCGCGTCCATCACCTGCCGGTAGGCCCGCTGCCCGGTGATCGCCAGCGGACGGCCGGCGCTGTCGGTCGTCCGGTCCACCAGATGCGGGTACATCAGCGCGCCGTCGTTGGCCACGGCCGCGGCGACCATCGCCATCTGCAGGGGCGTGGCCCGCGTGTCGTACTGCCCGATGGACGACAGCGCCAGCTGCGCCCGGTCCATGCGGCGGTCGAAGACGCTGACCGCGGGGTGCGACGGGACGCCGATGGACGGGTCGTTGAAGCCGAAGGCCTCCGCGGTCTCGCGCATCGCCCGCAGCCCGACGTCGTCGCCGAGCTTGCCGAACACGGTGTTGCAGGAGAAGGCGTACGCGTACAGCAGCGGCGCGTCCTCGCAGTCCTCGGACGCCGACTCGTTGGCCAGTCTCGTCGTCGAGCCGGGCAGGGGATAGGGGTCGGGCGAGTTTGTGGGCTCCTCGATGTCGGTGACCACGCCGGCGGTCAGCGCCGCGACCGCGGTCACCGTCTTGAAGGTCGAGCCGGGCGGATACGTCCGGCGCAGCGCCCGGTTGAGCATCGGCTGGTCCCGCGCGGAGGTGAGCCTGCGCCAGGCGCCGATCGCCTCGGGCCCGGTGCCGGCGATCGTCCCGGGGTCGTACGAGGGCGTGCTGACCAGCGCCAGGATCCGGCCGCTCGTCGGGTCGAGGGCGGCGACCGCGCCCTTCTTGCCGTCCAGCGCCTTGTACGCGGCCTTCTGGGCGGCCGCGTCGATGGTGGTGCGGACGTCGCCCGCGGGCTGCGGCCGCCTGCTGATCGCGTTCCACAGGGGGAGCGCCGACAGGTCGGGGGAGGCGCCGGAGAGGACGCCGTCCTCGGCTGCCTCCAGCAGCGCCGTGCCGTACGTCTGGGAGGCGAAGCCGGTCACGGGGGCGTAGAGCGGGCCGTCGGCGTAGGTGCGGACCCAGTCCAACTGGCCGCCGGTGGGCCGGGAACCGGTCACGGGCCGGTGGCCGACGAGGATGTCGCCGCGCGGCTGCGCGTAGCGGGCGATCGGCACCCGGCGGTTGGCGGGGTTGCCGTCGTACTCCGGGGCCCGCACCACCTGGACGCGGATCGCGTTCACCAGCAGTGCCACGAACAGCAGCAGGCACAGCGCGGCGGCCCGGCGGGCGTGCGGGGTCATGCCGGATCCGCCCCGCTGCCGGGGCCGGGACCGCCGCCGGTGCCGGGGACCGGGCGGCGGGCCGCGTCGCTGAGCAGGATCAGCAGTGCGACGATCACCCAGTTGGTGACGACCGACGAACCGCCCTGCGCCAGGAAGGGCATCGCCATCCCGGTCAGCGGGATCAGATCGGTCACCCCGCCCGCGATCACGAAGACCTGCAGCGCGACGATCGAGGCCAGCCCGACGGCCAGCAGCCGGCCGAAGGGGTCGCGGATCGACAGCCCCGCCCGGTAACCCCGGGCCACCAGCAGCCCGTACAGCAGGAAGAGCGCGGTCAGCCCCGTCAGGCCCAGTTCCTCGCCCGCCGTGGCCAGGATGAAGTCGGACTTGGCCGCGAAGCCGATCAGGACCGAGTGCCCCTCGCCGAGGCCCGTGCCCAGCAGCCCCCCGGCGGAGAACGCGAACAGCGACTGCGCCAGCTGGCCCGGCCCCTCGCCCGCCCCGATGCTCGCGAAGGGGTGCAGCCAGTCCTCCACCCGCGCGTGCACATGCGGTTCGAGCGTGCCGACGAGGAAGGCCCCCGCCGCCGACAGCAGCAGCCCGATCGCGATCCAGCCGGTGCGCCCGGAGGCGACGTAGAGCAGGATCACGAAGAGCCCGAAGAACAGCAGCGAGGTCCCCAGGTCGCGCTCCACGACCAGCACCCCGAGGCTGATCGCCCAGATCGCCAGCACCGGGCCGAGCACCCGGCCGGTCGGCAGCTGCAGCCGCCGGAACCGCCAGATCCGCCGGCCGGTGTACGCGAGCGCGGTGCGGTTGTCCGCGAGGTACGCCGCGAAGAACACCGCGAGCAGCACCTTCGCGAACTCGCCCGGCTGGAGGGAGAGTCCCGCGACGCGGATCCAGATCCGGGCGCCGTTCACGGCGGGGAAGAGGATCGGCGCGATCATCAGGAGCAGGGCCGCCACGACGCTCAGATACGCGTACCGGGCGAGGGCGCGGTAGTCGCGCAGCAGCAGCACGACGGCGATGAACAGCGCCACGCCCAGCCCCGACCAGATCAGCTGCGCCGGGGCGGCGGCGTCCGGGGTCTCCAGGTCGAGGCGGTGGATCAGGACCAGGCCGAGGCCGTTGAGCAGCACCCCGATCGGCAGCAGCAGCGGGTCCGCGTACGGGGCGCGGAAGCGCACCGCCAGATGCGCCACCAGCGCCAGGCCGCCGAGCGCCGCACCGTGGCCCGCCGCACCCGGCGGGACGGCGCCACCGCGCGCCAGCCCCACGTCGCAGTATCCGTACACGGAGATCAGCACCGCGCCGACGAGCAGCGCCAGCTCGACGCCCCGGCGCCGGGGCACCCGGACGCCGGGCACGACGGCGGTCGGCGGTGAAGTCCTGGGGGCGGGCGCGGTCATGGGACGCAACGTAGCAAGACATGACGGGCAAATCGCTCATATCCATGCTGAGTGATCGCCGCTCGCGACGACGGCCCGGGCGGTCCGGCGGCGCCCCCGCGGCGGTCGGCGACTGTCGGAGGGGCCCGCTAGCGTGGGCCGCATGACCCTCAAGGCACCGCAGTCGCTGTCCGACCTGCCGTACGCGGAGGCCCTGGAGCCCTTCGACGAGCCGGGGCTGGGCGTCGAGGAGCGCTACGACACCCTCCACTTCGACGGCCTCACCCTCGGCGAACAGGACGCCGGCGGTGCCGTGTTCCTCGAGTGCGCCGTCACCGACACCGCCTTCGAGGGCGGCAGCCTGCGCCGGGCGCGCTTCAACGAGGTGTGGCTGCAGGGCGACCGCTTCGTCGGCACCTCGTTCGCCGAGACGAACTGGATGGACGCCACCGCCGACTCCTGCGTCCTCGCCGGGGTCGAGGCATTCGGCGCGGTGCTGCGCCGGGTGGTCTTCCGGCGCTGCAAGTTCGACTCCGTCAACCTGCGCGCCGCCCGGCTGCACGAGGTCGTCTTCGATGACTGCGTGCTGCGCGACGTCGACCTCGGCGGCGCCCGCCTGAAGGACGTCTCCTTCCCCGGCACCGCCCTGGAGCGCATCCGCCTCGGCCGTGCCGAACTCGACGCCGCCGACCTGCGCGGCGTCACCCTCCTCGATCTCGCCGACGGCCACGACTGCCTCCGCGGCGCCGTCATCGGCACCGGCCAGCTGCTGGACCTCGCCCCGGCGCTCGCCGCGGCGCTGGGCATCGTCGTACGGGACGAGGGGGACGCCGGCCAGCGGCGACGCCGGCGCTGAGGACGCGCCCCGCGGAGGGCGGGGCGCACCCGGCCGAAAAGGTGCGGCGGAAGCCGGCCGGGCGCCGGAGAATCGCAGACATGGGAAAGACGTACGAACGCATCGACGGCCGCCTGCGGTCGTTCATCGAGGAACAGAAGGTCTTCTTCACCGCCACCGCGCCCCTGTCCGGTGACGGACACGTCAATGTGTCGCCCAAGGGCCTCGACGGATCCTTCGCCGTCCTCGACGACCGCACCTTCGCCTACGCCGACCTCGGCGGCAGCGGGGCCGAGACCATCGCGCACCTGCGGGAGAACGGCCGCATCACACTGATGTGGTGCGCCTTCACCGGGCCGCCCACCGTCGTGCGGGTGCACGGGCGAGGCGAGGCCGTCTTCCGCGACGACCCGCGCTGGGACGACCTCGTCCCGCACTTCTCCGACGACATCCGCAAGCGGACCGACATCCGGGCCGTGATCGTCGTCACCGCCGAACGCGTCAGCGACAGCTGCGGTTTCGCCGTCCCCTACATGGACTTCCGCGAGGAGCGGCCGCTGCACACGCAGCGCTTCTCCCGTGAGACCGAGGAGTCCTTCAGCGACTACTGCGAGGGCAAGCCCCATGTCGCCGTCAGCCTGGACGGCCTGCCCGGACTGCCGCTCCCGCTGCCGCCCCGGACGTCCTGAGGAGGCGTGAGAAACCGGATGGGGTACGGCCCGTGCCTGTGCCAGGCTGTCCCGATGCGGCGCGCCCGGCTCCAGGGACGTTTCTCCGCCGCGGACCAGTAGCGGCCACGCCGGAGGTACCGGCGGGCCCGCTGTGAGGTCCCGCGTGTCACGCACTGTCCACCACGTCCCCCCGGCGCACCACCACGGGGGAGCGCCCGGGGCGTGGACCGGCCATGAGCTCGTCGTGCTGCGCCGTGCCGCCGGCGGCCGGGTACGGCGGCTGCGCTTCGACGCGTACGCGTTCCCGCGCGGGAGCGGCACGCCCGTGACCTGCTCGCGGAACTCCGAGGGGCAGGCCCGGGCAGCGCTCCGGGCCTTCCGGATGGAGGCCGGCAAGGCGCTGCGCGGGGCGGGGGTGGAGTGGACGGAGGCGGCGGCGGAACTCGACCTGCCGCCAACTCGGCATCGGCATCGTGCGGTTTGGGGCAACTGAGGCTCGAACACACCCTTGCGGCGACAAGATCCCTCTGTCGTACTTGTACGGCCGTGTGTTCGGAGCCGAGAAGTGGTCCCCCATGCCCGTACGGTCCGCGCGCGGTCGCCACCGCAGGCCCCAGCCGCCGAGCCGGCTCTCCCAGATGTCCGTCGCCGTCACGGCCGCCTCCGGCGCGGGGCTCGCGCTGCCGATCGTCGCCGCGACGGGCGCGGGGGCGGCGCCGGCCGGCACCTGGGACAAGGTCGCCCAGTGCGAGAGCAGCGGCAAGTGGCACATCAACTCCGGCAACGGGTACTACGGCGGGCTGCAGTTCGCCCAGTCGACGTGGAAGACGTACGGCGGCGCGAAGTTCGCCTCCCGCGCCGACCTGGCGAGCAGGGGCGAGCAGATCGCGATCGCGGAACGCGTCCTGGACGGCCAGGGGCCCGGGGCGTGGCCCGTGTGCTCGCGGCGCGCAGGGCTGTCCCGGGGCGGCCATGAGGCGAAGGCGCAGCCGCGGCGGACGGCATCGGCGCCCGGGAAGAAGGCCGACCAGAAGCAGGTGACGGGCAGTCACCCCGGTTCGGAGGAGGGTTCCTACACGGTCGTCAGCGGCGACACCCTCTCCGGGATCGCGGACGAGCAGCACATACGCGGCGGCTGGCAGCGGCTCTACACCGCCAACCGTTCGGTCGTCGGCGCCGACCCCGATCTCATCCTCCCCGGACAGGAACTGGCCCTGCCGGGCACGAAGGCGAAGCCCCCGGCGAAGGGCGGCGCGAAGGCCGCCAAGCCCGCCAAGGCGGCGAAGCCCGCCAAGCCGGGGAAGTCGGCGAAGCCCGGCGCGCCCGGGAAACGGCACGCCGAACCCGCCGCCGCCACGCACGCGTTCGTCGCACCCGTCAGCGGCGCGCTCGGCACGCCGTACCACCGCAGCGGCTCCCACTGGGCCAGCGGCTACCACACCGGCCAGGACTTCGTCGTGCCCACCGGCACCTCCGTGAAGGCGGTCGCCGGGGGCACCGTCGTCGAGGCCGGCTGGGGAGGTGCCTACGGCTACCAGGTGGTGATCCGGCACCACGACGGGATGTACACCCAGTACGGCCACCTGTCCTCGCTGACCGTGCGCGCCGGCCAGTCCGTGAGCGCGGGCCGCCAGGTCGGCCGCTCCGGCTCGACGGGCAACACGACCGGCCCGCACCTGCACTTCGAGGTGCGCACGGGCGAGGGCTACGGCTCCGACGTCGACCCGGTCGCCTATCTGCGACGCCACGGCGTGCGGCTCTAGGCGAACCCGGCCCCCGGCCGCTGGGTGGGTGCGAGACGGCGGGACAGCCGGACCACTACCGGCACCACACCACCATGGCGGCCCGTGCGGCCCCGCGGGCCGCACGGACGTGCCGGAGCACCGACTAGCGTTCGCGCTCGACGAGGTCCTTGAAGCGTTCGAGGTCGTCACGGACCGTGCGCTCGATCGCGCTGACCTGGGCGAAACCCTTGGGACCGCCGAAGGCCTCGCGGATCTCGGCGGGGTCGTACTCCATGCGGACCTGGATCCGGCTGTGCTGCTCGTCGATCGGGAGGACCGAGCACGTCCCGGTGATCTCGGCACCGCCGCTGGTGCGCCAGGTCATCTCCCGGGTGTCGCTCCGGGCCTTGGTGCGGTCGGAGAACTCTGCGTCGATGGAGTCACGGCCGGACCCCGACACGCCGAGGCGGGCCTTGCTGTCCCCCTCGGCCCTGGCCTCCCGGACGCCACCGACGAACTGTGGATACTCCTCCACACGGTGCAAGTGCTGCCACGCCACCTCGGTCGGAACGTTCAGGTCGATCTGCTCTTCGAGTCTGCTCATGAGCTGCCACCTGCCTTCCTCCTTCCAGCGTGCCCCCTGCCTCCGCCTCACGCCACGCTGACCACCGGGACCTCGGTGACCGCTTCCGTCATCGCGACGCGGCCACCGAGCCGGGGCGCGTCGACGAGCCCCGCGTCACCGTGCGTGAGCAGGCGGACGGCGGCCCAGGGCAGGTTCACGCCCGTGAAGGCGGTCTGGAAGATCCCCGCTGAGGGCCGCGGATTGGCCTCCAGGAGGACGGGCTCGCCGTGGCGGTGCCGCAGTTGCACATTGGAGAGATAGGCGAGGCCGAAGTGCCCGACGAGGCGCCGCGCGATCTCGGTCATGGCGGGGTCGTCCAGCAGCAGCCGGTAGCGGCCCTCCTTGGCCCGGGGGATCGCGGCGAGCAGCCGCCCGCCGGGAGCGGAGAGGCAGTCGACGCTGACCTCGGGACCCTCCAGGTAGGGCATGACGATCAGGCTGGGGACGTGTTCGCCCTCGTCCGCCGCCCGCTTCATCGCCTGGGCGACCGCGTCGACCGAGGCCATGGGCCTGGCGGGCGCGAGCAGGTCCCGGATGGCCATCGGGCGGTCTTCCAGGATGCGGAAGCCGAAGGCCGAGTACTCGCCGGCGGGCTTGATGCAGATGGTCTCGCCGGTCGCCGCGAGTTCGTCCACCGCGGCCCGCAGGCCGTCGGCGTCCCGCACCACCCGCCACGGCGGGACCGGGATGCCCGCGGCGAGTGCCTCCTCATAAGTACGGCTCTTGCTGGTCAGCACCTTGACCGAGGCCGGCGGCGAGCACATCAGCCGGGTGCCCGCGGCGGCGAAGTCGTCGGCCCGCCCGGCCAGCGCCGTCAGCCTGCGCGGCGGGACGAGGACGTCGATCCCGTGCCTGCGGCAGAAATCGAGCGCGAAGTCGGCGTACGCCTCGTCGCCGACATGGCGGGGTTCCACCTCGGCCACGTCGCACGCGGCCAGGGCGGGCGCCGAGGGATCGACATTGGTCCCGTAGATGCGGACATCGACGGAATCGGGATTTCCGCGCAGCATCCGCATGACCTGGGTGGTGGCCACCCCCGCGCTGCTGAGCCATATTCGGAGGGCTATCGGACGCTCCCCTCAGTGCATGGGAGCGGCAGGAAGGCATGCGGCTACGCAGGCTTCCTGCCGTCCGGGATCATGTGTGAGGCGGATCATAGCCGCGTTCCGTGACGCCGGTGTTTCACGTCCACGGAGCGCAGGCGAAGAACGCTCGACCCGCCGTCACTCTTCCGTCCCCCGGGAACGAGCGGGACGGCCGCGGCGGGCCAAGGCTGGAGGCGACAGCAGTCCCTCCGCCCGGAAGAGAGAACAGCATGGCTGGGCCTTCCTCCCGTGGTCCGCTGAACCGTCGTCACATAGCGCGGACGGGAGCGCTCCTCGCGGCGCTCATCTCCACGGCGCTCGCCGGCGGCCCCGCCCTCGCCTCCCCGGTCGCCGACGGCGGCGCCGCGGGCCGCGGGGCCGGACCGACCGTGGTCCTGGTGCACGGCGCCTTCGCCGACGCGTCGAGCTGGAGCCCGGTCGTCGAGCGCCTCCGGAACGCCGGCTACAAGGTCGTGGCCCCCGCCAACCCGCTGCGCGGCCTGATCAGCGACTCGACCTACATCGCGAGCGTGCTGAAGAGCATCGACGGCCCGATCGTGCTGGCGGGCCACTCCTACGGCGGCGCGGTGATCAGCGGGGCCGCCGCGGGCAACCCCGACGTCAAGGCGCTGGTCTACGTCTCGGCGTTCATGCCGGACACGGGGGAGACCCTGGGCGGGCTGGCCTCGAAGTTCGCGCCCAGCGACCTCGCCTCGGCACAGCGCCCGGTGCCGTACCGGGACGGGTCCGGCAGCGGCACCGACGTCTACATCCGCGACGCCGCCTTCCGCAAGGTCTTCGCCGCGGACCTGCCCACGTCGATGACACGGCTGATGGCCGCCGAACAACGGCCGATCGCGCTGCGGGCGTTCACCGACGAGGCGCCGTGGGCGGCGTGGCGGACCATCCCGTCCTGGGCCCTCGTCGCCTCCGGCGACCACGCCATCAACCCCGACCTGGAACGGTTCGAGGCCAAGCGGGCCGGTTCGCACACCGTGGAGATCGACTCCTCGCACGTCGCGATGATCTCCCATCCCGACACCGTCGTCCGGATGATCCGCGAGGCCGCCGACAGCACCGCGTCCGGGTCCGCCGGGCGCCCCGCGCTGGCCGACACCGGCCCCCGGGACAGGGTCCTCACCGGCATGGGCGGCGTGGCGAGCCTCGCGCTCGTCGCCGGCGCGGTCCTGGTCGCGGCCGTCCGCCGCTTCCGCCGCTGACGCGCGGATCCGCCGGGACACGGAAACGGCGCGGCGGGAGGAAACCCCTCCCGCCGCGCCGTCGTGCCGCGTCCGGGCTACCCGGCGGCAGGTTCGCGGGCCAGGAACACCGCGGCCAGCACGGCCGCCCCGAAGGACACCCCGGCGACGACCCACAGGCCGGTGTGGATGCCGATCGTGAACGACGCGCCGATCGCGTCCGTCACCGCGGGCGTGGAGCGGCCGCTGCCGCTCCCGCCGCTGCGGGCCACGCCGACGACCGCGGCGGCGATCTGCGGCGGCACATGGGCGGCCGCCAGCCGCGCCGGCAGCGCGCCGATGAAGCGGACCGCCAGAACGGCGCCGAGCACCGAGGTCGCCAGCACCGAGCCGACCTGCCGGAACGCGGTGACGGCGTTCGACGCGGCACCCATCTGCGCGGGCTGCACCACCGCGAATGCGGCCGCCGTCGAGGGCGCGACGACCAGTCCGCTGCCCAGGCCGACCAGGGCCAGGCCCACCGCCGTGATCGCGTACGGGCTGTCCGGCTGCTGCCGCACCAGCACCGCGGCGGCGACGGCGGTCACCAGGGAGCCGGCGGCCAGCAGCCGGGCCGCCCCGACCTTCCCGGCGATGCGCTGCGCCCCCAACGTGGACAGCACGAAGAAGACCATCGCGGGCAGCAGCCGCACCCCCGTGCTCAGCGGCGCGACCGCCTGCACCCGCTGCAGGAACAGCACCTGCAGGAAGATGACGCCGACGAACGCGAACAGCGCCGCCGCGGCCACCACCAGCGCCGCCGACACCCGGACCGAGCCCATCATGCGCACGTCCAGCATCGGCACCGCGGTCCGGCGCTCCACCAGCACCAGCGCGACCAGCGCCACGACCGCCACCGCCAGGGCCGCCACCACGGCCGGGTCGTCGTAGCCGGCCCGGCCGCCGACCGCGATCCCGTACACCAGAGTGCCCAGGCCCAGCACGGACAGGCCCTGGCCGGGCAGGTCGAGCGGCCGGTCGGGCACCTTGGACTCGGTCATCGCGTACAGGGCGACGGCGACGGTGACCACCGCGAGCGGCGTGTTGACCAGGTAGACCGCGGGCCAGTCGAAGCGGTCGAGCAGGGCGCCGCCGAGCAGCGGGCCGACGGCCAGCCCGAGGCCGGAGACCGACACCCACACCGTGATGTAGCGCACCATGCGCGGCAGGTCGACGAAGAAGGTGGTGGTGATGATCGCCAGCGAGGTCGGCAGCACCAGCGCCCCGCCGACTCCGCTGATCGCGCGCCCCACCAGCACCTGCGGGAACCCGCCCGCGGTGGCCACGACCAGCGAGCCGGCCGCCAGGGCGACCACGCCGACCACGAACACCAGGCGCCGGCCGTAGCGTTCGCCCAGCGCGCCGCCCGACAGCACGCACGCCGCCACGACCAGGGTGTACGTACTGGACACCCAGCTCAGGTCGGCGGGGGCGACCTGCATGTCGACCTGCAAGGCGCGCAGCGTGGAGATCGCCGCCGTCACCTCGATGAACGACATGAACAGCCCGAGGCAGGCGGCGAGCAGCACCAGCCTGCCGCGCGGGATCACCGGCTTCTGCGGCGCCTGCGCGGACGCCGCGCCCGTGACGGTGCTCATCGGGCGCGCTCCTTCTCGGCCAGGCGCCGCGTGGCGTCGTCCCAGGCGACGGGCAGGGCGTCGCGGCCGGTGGTGTAGAAGACGAACACCGAGCGGTCCATCACCTTCCGCAGCCGCGCCACGATCCGCGCGTGCGGGTCGGTGCGGGCGAAGGTGTCCAGCGCCTCCTGGTCCCGCCACGCCGACAGCGTCCAGAAGGTCTTCTTCAGCGGTTCCGCCCGCAGCGAGGCACCGATCACGCCGGGCGCCGACCGCACCTGCCTCCACACCACCAGCGACAGCAGGAAGAAGCGGGGCACGCTGAGCAGCGAGGTCACTTGGAGCTTGGAGGCCATGACCACGGCCTCACCGGAGTCTGGGGACTCTTCGGCGGCGGCCCCGGGCATCCAGGGAATGGTGGGCATGGCAGCTCTCTCCTCTTCGGTACGGGTGCGCGGCCGATGCGCGCTGTCACGGCAGGAACTCCCGCCACCCACATGAGTCCCTCCCCGCGGCCTTCCGGACACCTTTGGGAGGCGGATCGGCGCGTACGCGCGGCAGTTGGCCTGTTCGCGCCCCCGGTGCCCGGCGTACGCCGATCCGGACACCCCGGGCGGGGCGCATCGGTGGCCTCGATGGGCCGGAAACCGTCGATGATGCGGTGTTTGACCCTCCGCCCCGCGTCGTCCTACGTTCCCAGTGCGCCGCCCGCCGGCCCGACCCGCGCGGGACACGGACGACTTCACGCCTTCAGAGGTCTCAGCCCTCTGCGCTCCAGCCGCCGTCGCCCAACGCGACCGGTTCCTGAGAACTGCTCGAGCCGAGGGGCTGCCTGTCATGACCACCCGTGTCGCTGTCGTCGGAGCCGGCATATCCGGCCTGTCCGCCGCGTACCACCTGCCCGACGACGTCGAAGTCACCGTCTACGAGAAGGAGGACCGGCCCGGGGGCCACGCCCTGACCGTCGAGGTGGAGGAGGACGGCCGCACCATCGGGATCGACACCGCCTTCGTGGTCTTCAACTCCCGGACGTACCCGCAGCTGACCGCCTTCTTCCAGGAGCTCGGCGCCACCGCCCTGGACCACACCGGCGGCTTCGACTTCTTCGACCTCGACCGCGGACTCGACTACGGCACCGCCGAGTTCGAGCTCCCCGAGGAGGAGATCGCGCGGCGCTACCCGGCGGGCTTCCTGCCCCTGTGGCGGGACGCCGAGCGCTTCCACCGCGAGGCCCCCCGCGACTTCCTGCGCAAGCGCACCGACATGGCCCTCGGCGAGTACCTCGACCGCAACGGCTACTCCGACGCCTTCAAGTACGGCTACGTCGTGCTGCTGGCCACCGCCGTCTGGTCGGTGCCGGCCGAGCTGATCTGGGAGATGCCGGCCACCACCGTCATCGCCTTCTTCATGTCGCACGACCCGGGCGGTCTCGGCGGCCGCTCGGTGGCGTGGAAGACCGTCTCCGGCGGCAGCATCGAGTACGTCCGCCGGGTCGTCGCCGCCGTCAACGGCAAGGTCCGCACCGGCAGCCCCGTCACCCGGGTCCGCGAGGAGGCGGGTCCCGGCGGCGGCGTCGTCATCGGCACCGCCGACGGCGAGGAGCGTTACGACTACGCGGTGCTCGCCTCGCACGCCGACCAGACCCTGGCGATGCTGGAGCAGCCGACCGCACTGCAGACCGACATCCTCGGCAAGGTCCGCTACAGCTCCACCCGTGCCGTCCTGCACACCGACCCCTCCGGCATGCCGCCGGAGCGCGCCCGCTGGCAGAGCTGGAACTACGGCCTGAAGACCGTCGACGGCCGCACCCGCACCTGGGTGGCGTACTACATGAACTCCCTGCAGGGCTTCACCGCCCGCAAGGACTACTTCGTCACCCTCGACTGCCCGATCGTCCCCCGCGACGAACTGGTCATCCGGGAGCTGCCGTTCACCCACCCGGTCATCGACCTGGACGTGCGCTCCATGCAGCGCACCATCTACGCCGTCAACGACACCGGCCGGATCAAGCTCGCCGGCTCCTACTTCCACTCGCCCAAGATCGGCCACGACCTGATCGGCTCCCACGAGGCCGGATACGTCTCCGGGCTCAAGGCCGCCGAGTCCATCGCCCGCGACATCAAGAAGTGAAGTGAGGGAATCCCCATGCAGCGTGTCACCGCCGAGGAAGCGCAGGCCTGGCTGGTCGAGAAGCTCGCCGTCCGCCTGGAGGTCGAGCCGTCCCAGATCGACGTCAACCGCTACTTCGACGAGTTCGACCTGGACTCCACCGAGGCGCTGATCCTCGCGGGTGAGCTCGAGAAGTGGCTCGGCTTCGAACTGGAGGCGACCGCGCTCTGGTACCACCCGACCATCGCCGCGCTGTCGGAGCACATCGCCGAGGAGAACGCCCGCCATGTCGCAGCGGCCTGACCGCACCGCCCCCCGCCCGGTCCTCACGCCGCTGCGCGAGCCGGACGGCGGGGCGGCCCGCCGGCTCTACGCCGTCCACCCCGGCGCGCTGGCGGCCGCCGCGTGGGAGGCGCTCGCCGAGCGGCTGCCCGGGGACACCGCGCTGTCGCTGTTCGACCTGGGCAACGTCCCCGAGTTCTTCGCCGCCGCCCTCGACCCGGAGGCCGCGGCGGTCTCCGTCGGCGACCTGGCGGAGCGCTGCCTCACCGAACTGGCCGCCTCTCCGCCCGGGGACGCGCCGTTCTCCCTGGTCGGCTGGTCCTTCGGCGGTGTCGTCGCGTACGAGATCGCCGCCCGGCTCGACGCCACGGGGCGCGGCGGCCGGCTGGAGGAACTCGTCCTGCTGGACAGCATCGCGCCCGTCCCCGCCTTCAAGCGCGCCGACGAGCTGCTGGAACCGGCGATGCTGCTCGACTGGTTCGCCATGTACCTGGGGGCCAAACGCGGCCGCCCGTTCACGGTGAGCGTCCCGCCGGTCGCCGACACCGACGAGGGCCTGCCCGCGCTGCTGGCCGCGGCCACCGCCCAGGGCGTGCTGCCCGCCGGCACAGAACTCGCCGGGCTGCGCAAGCTCTACGCCGCCTACCACGGCGGGCTGCTGCGCAACAACCGCTGCACCGCACCGTACGAACCGGCTCCGCTGCACCGCGCGGTCACTCTCGTCAAGCCGGAGCGCTCGCTGCTCCCGGACCGCGGTGACCTCGGCTGGAGCCTGCTCAGCACCCGCCCCGTGCGGCAGCTGGGCGTTCCCGGCGACCACTACACGATGCTCCGGGAACCCACCGCCGTCGCCGTGCTCGCCGGCCTGCTGGCCGATCCGGCCGTCGCCTGAGCATTCGTGGACCCGCGCCCTGCCACCCGGCGCCCATGACCGAGAGGACCGTCGTGCATCACTCACGTCTGGCCGAGACACCGATCGCCATCGTCGGGTTGGCCGGCCTGTTCCCCAAGTCGCGCGACCTGCGCGAGTTCTGGCACAACATCGTGGACGCCCGCGACTGCATCGAGGACGTCCCCGCGAGCCACTGGAACCCGGACGACCACTACGACCCGGACCCCACCGCCGAGGACAAGACCTACGCCCGGCGCGGCGGCTTCCTGCCGGAGATCGCCTTCAACCCCATGGAGTTCGGCCTGCCCCCGAACACCCTGGAGGTCACCGACATCCTCCAGCTGCTGTCGCTGACCGTCGCGCGCGACGTGCTGCGCGACGCGGGCACGGAGGACGCGGCCTGGTACGACGCAAGCCGGACCGGTGTCATCCTCGGCGTCACCGGCGCCAACTCCCTCACCCAGCCGCTCTCCGCGCGCCTGCAGACCCCCGTGCTGAAGGAGGTCGTGCGCAGCGTCGGGCTGAGCGAGGCCGACGCCGAGGAGATCGCCCGCCGCTTCAAGAAGGCGTACATCCCGTGGGAGGAGAACTCCTTCCCCGGCATGCTCGGCAACGTCGTCGCCGGCCGCATCGCCAACCGCTTCGACCTCGGCGGCACCAACTGCACCGTCGACGCCGCGTGCGCCAGCTCGCTGGCCGCCGTCAAGCTCGCCGTCAGCGAGCTGATCGAGGGCCGTGCCGACCTGATGATCACGGGCGGCTGCGACGCCGAGAACACGATCCTCATGTACATGTGCTTCAGCAAGACCCCGGCGTTCTCGAAGAGCCAGGTCATCAAGCCCTTCGACGAGTCCGCCGACGGCACGCTGATCGGCGAGGGCATCGGCATGCTCGCCCTCAAGCGGCTCGCCGACGCCGAGCGCGACGGCGACCGGGTCTACGCCGTGCTCCGCGGCATCGGCACCTCCAGTGACGGCCGCTTCAAGTCCATCTACGCCCCGCGCGCCGAAGGGCAGCAGCTCGCGCTGCGCCGCGCCTACGAGGACGCGGCCGTGCCCGCCGGCTCCGTCGAGCTCTTCGAGGCCCACGGCACGGGCACGGCGGTGGGCGACCACACCGAGCTGTCCGCCCTCGGGTCGTTCGTCGGCGAGGGGCCCGGCTCCGGCGAGCTCGGCTACGCCGCCATCGGCAGCGTCAAGTCCCAGATCGGGCACACCAAGGCGGCCGCGGGCGCGGCCGGCCTCATCAAACTGGCGCTCTCCCTGCACCAGAAGGTCCTGCCGCCCACCATCAACGTCGAGAAGCCCAGCGAGGCCGTCGACCCGGCGCGCACCCCCTTCTACGTCAGCCCCCAGGCCCGCCCCTGGGTCCTGGACCCCGCGCGCGACAGGCGGCGGGCCGCGGTCTCCTCCTTCGGCTTCGGCGGTACCAACTTCCACATGGTGCTGGAGGAGCACGACCCGGCCGGCGCCCGCAAGGTGCTCGGGCCCGTCGCCCGCACCGGCCTGTGGCACGCCGCCGACCCCGAGGCCCTCGCCCGCCGCCTGGAGCAGGGCGCCGCGCCCGACCCGGCCGGCCCGATCCCCGCCGGCGACGCGCGGCTGGGCATCGTCGCCCGCAGCGACGAGCAGTTCGAGGAGCTGCGGGCCGCGGCCGTGGAACTGCTGCGCGCCAAGCCCGACGCGGCCTCCTGGCAGCACCCCAAGGGCATCAGCTACCGCCGCGCCGGACTGCCCTCCGGTGTGAAGACGGCCGCCGTCTTCGCCGGGCAGGGCAGCCAGTACGTCGGCATGGGCCGCCAGGCGGCGCTCGCGCTGCCGCCCGTCCTCGCCGCGTACGACAGGGCCAACCGGATCAGCGGCGGCGCCGAGACCCTGGGCCGGGTCGTCTTCCCGCCGCCCGCCTTCGACGACGCCACACGCACCGCGCAGGAGGAGGCGCTGCGCCGCACCGACTTCGCGCAGCCGGCCATCGGGGCCCTCTCGGCCGGCCAGTTCGCCTGGTTCCGCGAGCTCGGCTTCGCCCCCGACGGCGCCATCGGCCACTCCTTCGGCGAACTCACCGCCCTGTGGGCGGCCGGCGCCCTCGACGACGACGGCTTCGCCGAACTCGCCCGTGCCCGCGGACTGGCCATGGCCCCGCCGGCGCGCGCGGCCGCCGACTTCGACCCGGGCGCCATGGCCGCGATCCGCGCCGAACTGGGCGAGGTGCAGGGGCTCGTCGCCACCTATCGAAGCGTCGCCATCTGCAACGTCAACGCCCCCGGCCAGATCGTCGTGGGCGGCCCCACCGCCGAGATCGACCGCCTGGTCGCCGACGTCGCCGCCAGGAAGATCCCCGCCAAGCGGCTCCCCGTCTCGGCCGCCTTCCACACCCGCTTCGTCGCGCACGCCGCCGACGCCTTCCGCGACGCCGTCGACCGCGTCGGTCTCGCCGCCCCGCGCATCCCCGTGTACGCCAACACGCCGGGCGCGGCCTACGGCACGGACGCCGATGCCAACCGGAGCACGCTCGTGGAGCAGCTGCTGCAGCCCGTCGCCTTCCAGAACCGCGTCGAGGAGATGTACGCCGACGGCTACCGCGTCTTCGTCGAGTTCGGGCCCAAGCGCGTGCTGTCCGACCTCATCGACCGCATCCTCGACGGGCGCGGCGACGTCGTCTCCCTCGCGGTCGACGGCGGGCCCAGCAAGGACAGCGAGATCTCGCTGAAGCGGGCCGCCGTCGAGCTCGCCGTCCTGGGCCTCCCGGTCACCGGCATCGACGACCACGCCGAGCCGCGCCCGGCCGCGCCCGCGCGCAAGGGCCTCACGATCCCGCTGCGCGGCGTCAACTACGTCTCGGACGCCCGGCGCGAGGCCTATGCGGAGGCCCTGTCGCAGCCGACGGTGACGGCCACGGCCGATGCGGCCGCGCCGGCCCCGGCCTCCGCGGACGCCCTGAGCGACGTCGTGCGCGAGGGCCTGGGGCTCCAGGCCGAGATCCTCGACGCCCACGTCGAGACGATCCGCGATGCGGTGGCCTCCCTGGAGCAGTCCGTCCGCGCCGGCGGCCGCCCCGACACGGATGCCGCGCTGCGGCTCATCGAGCGGCACGGCACGTCCATATCCGCCGCCCACGAACGCGCGACGCGTCTGCTCATCGACGCCCTCCGCGGCGACGCCGCGCCCGCGGCGCCCGCGGTGTCTGCGGAGCTCCCCGCGGCTGCGGAGCCGGTCGCGGCCTCCGTCCCGGCTGCGGCGAGTGGCGTGGTGCTGGATGCGCTGTTGGAGGTGGTGGCGGAGAAGACGGGTTATCCGGCGGAGATGTTGGAGCCGGGGATGGATCTGGAAGCGGACCTGGGG